>NZ_JBIVBY010000010.1:0-127553 GCF_044746405.1 Pseudomonas sp. NPDC086251 | reverse complement strand
GGAAGACCCCTGCCCGAGACTGAGTGCAAACAGCAGGAAAAATTCTTGTAGATGGTTGGATCGAAATTCAACATATCGTGTAGAGATTCTCAGTGACACAAGCAGCACAGTGGCGCCACCTTAACCCTTTTTCCCGAACGTGCCAATGCTTCCTGCGAAGGTTTCTCTGTTTTCGTGACTGACGGTGCACTGCATTGCGGCGCAGGCCCGGAAATTACGGGGGATCGCCGAGAATTGCGCCTCGGACTTTGAACCCGGCGACGCGCCCCGGTAAGATGCCGGACAGAATTTTTCCACCTCGCTATTCAGGACACCCGCCATGAGCATCAAATCGGACAAGTGGATTCGCCGCATGGCGCAAGAGCACGGCATGATCGAACCTTTCGTCGAGCGCCAGGTGCGCGGTGAAGGCGCCGAGCGAGTGATTTCCTACGGGGTGTCGAGCTACGGCTACGACGTGCGTTGCGCCGATGAATTCAAAGTGTTCACCAACATCAATTCGGCGACCGTTGATCCGAAGAACTTCGACGAGAAGAGCTTCGTCGACGTCAAAAGCGATGTCTGCATTATTCCGCCAAACTCCTTCGCCCTGGCGCGCACCGTGGAATTCTTCCGCATCCCGCGCAATGTGCTGACCATCTGCCTTGGTAAAAGCACCTACGCCCGTTGCGGCATTATCGTTAACGTGACGCCGCTTGAGCCTGAGTGGGAAGGCCACGTGACCCTGGAATTCTCCAACACCACTACTTTGCCGGCCAAGATCTACGCCAACGAAGGTGTCGCACAAATGCTGTTCTTCGAATCCGACGAAGAGTGCGAAGTCTCCTACAAGGACCGTGGCGGCAAGTATCAGGGCCAACTCGGCGTCACCTTGCCACGCACTTGATCCATTCATCTGGCAACTGGCGGGAATTCTTGAGCGGGTAGACACTCTATTGGGGTGTACTGCCCGGTTCGCCTACAGCGGACAGGGCCATTGCTCAGGAGTGCTTTATGAAGATCGATCCGCGAATAAGTGCCGAACTGGCCAGGCTTGAGCCCAATCAGGTTGGCGTCTTGGCCTGGTCCTTGTTGGCACATCCGCCAATCAGCATGGCAGGGGGCATCCCCGGTCAGCCTGATCCCGATACTCCAAACGAACAACCGACCGAACCCGGTGAGCCCACCCTGCCGGATGAGCCGCCTCCCGCGCCGGTTGCCTGATTACCAAATGGGTACCCTGTAGGAGCGAAGCTTGCTCGCGAAGGCGGTGTGTCAGGCAACATCATTCTCACCTGACACACCGCCTTCGCGAGCAAGCTTCGCTCCTACAGGGGATCAGTTGACTGGCCATATTTCGTTGTCGCCGATGACGAAAATCCTGCAGTTATCATCGCGTTCAACCTGATAGCCACCCGTGAAGGCACCAAACGCCGGTAGCAGGCTGACGTCTTCGCCGAGCCTGTAGCACGCCAGCCGCAAACTCTGCCGACCCCGACCCTTGAGCCGATAAACCGGATGCACATGACCGGCGAGTACGTGTCTTTCCGGGTGCGGCTGAGGTTCGTGCTGCAACGCAAACGGCCCCAATAGCAATGGCTCAGGCACCACGCGAATGTTTAGCGAAACCGGCGGATCACCGGCGCGCTTGTCGTGATTGCCACGGATCAGTGTCATCGCTAAGTTGCTGTGCCGCGCTCGCCAGTCAGCCAGGGCGCTCAGCGTAGCGATGGCATGGGAGCCGGGGCCGTGGAGAAAGTCTCCGAGGAAAATCAGCTGACGGCAGGGCAGGGCTGCGAGTAATCGGTCGAGCACCGCAATATTTTGCGCGGTGGTACCTTGCGGTACGGGTTGGCCGAGGCTTCGATAGGCGGCGGCCTTGCCGAAATGCACATCGGCAATCAGCAGCGCTTCCTGGGCCGGCCAATAGATGGCTTTTTCCGGCAATAGCCACAGGGCTTCACCCGCCAGCCGCACAGGATAGGGCGTACTCATGTTGGCTTCCCGGTTTCGGCGGTTTTTTCCAGGTCGCTGACCATACGCCTGATGCGATCAGCGAGTTTCTCCGAGCTCATGCTTTCGCGCATGCGTTCCACCAGCAGTGGAAACCCGAGGGGCGTAGGGCGCTTGATGTGATGCAGGTCCAGTTTTAGCCGGTTGATCCGCTCCAGCGTCTGTTCGAGGCGATGAATATCCAGTTCCTCGCGCAGGACTTCTTCACCGGCCTGGGCCAGCAGCAGATTCTCGGCGTCGTATTGTTTGAACACTTCGAAAAACAATCCGCTCGACGCTTGAACCTGGCGGGTACTTTTCGGTGCGCCTGGATAACCGGCGAATACGAGCCCGGCAATTCGCGCGATTTCCCTGAAGCGACGCAGCGCCAGTTCACCGGCATTCAGGCTGGCGAGCACGTCCTTCAGCAAATGTTCTGAGTTCAGCAATTCGCGGTTCAAATGCTGAGACCAATCGACGTAGGTGGCGCTGAGCAGTTCCAGCCCGTAATCGTTGACGGCGATGGAGAACGTCACTGATTGCCGTTGACTGACTCGCCACGCCAGCAGGCTCGCCAAACCCAGATGCACCTGGCGGCCGGCGAAGGGATAGAGGAAAAGATGCCAACCCTCGCGGGATTTTAGCGCCTCGGCCAGCAGGCTATGCTCGGTTGGCAAGCCTGACCACTGTTGCTGCACCGCTAACAGCGGACGCAGCGCCTGCATTTCCGGGCCGCTGAATTCACCCTGCGCTGCAGCACTGAATCGTGCAACCACCGCGTTGGCCAACTCGCTGGACAGTGGCATGCGCCCGCCATTCCAGCGCGGCACGGCGGCTTTCTTCACCGTGCTGCGTTTGACATAAGCGGTCATGTTTTCGACCCGGACCAGTTCCAGCAACCGGCCGGCGAAAAGAAAGCCATCACCGGGCTTGAGTCGCGCGATGAACCCTTCTTCGACACTGCCCAGTTGCTTGCCGCCGCCGCCCTTGCTCCAGAATTTCAACTGAATACTCGCGTCGCTGACGATGGTGCCGATACTCATGCGATGCCGTCGGGCCAATCGTGCGTCGGGGACGCGCCATACGCCGTGTTCATCGGGCTCGACCCGGCGGTAATCAGGATAGGCCGTCAGAGAAAGCCCGCCGTGTCGTACGAAAGCCAGCGCCCACGTCCAATCGGCCGGGCCAAGGTTACGATAAGCCCAGGCTCCGCGCACTTCTTCGTACAACTCATCGGGTAGAAACCCACCGCCCAGCGCCATGCTGACCAGATGCTGCACCAGCACATCCAGTGGCTTGTGCGGCGATTCGCGGGGCTCGATCCGTCTTTGTGCCACGGCATCCCGGGCCGCGACCGCTTCGATCAACTCCAGACTGTGCGTCGGCACCAGTGTGACTCGCGACACCCGCCCCGGTGCGTGACCCGAGCGGCCGGCACGCTGCATCAGCCGCGCTACGCCCTTGGCCGAGCCGATTTGCAGCACGCGTTCCACCGGCAGGAAGTCCACGCCCAGATCCAGGCTGGACGTGCAGACGACCGCTTTGAGTTGGCCTTCCTTGAGGGCGCGTTCAACCCAGTCGCGGGTGTCTCGCGACAATGAGCTGTGATGCAAGGCGATCAATCCGGCCCAATCCGGGCGAGCTTCCAGCAAGGCCTGATACCAGAGTTCCGATTGTGCGCGAGTGTTGGTGAACACCAGGGTGCTGGGGCTGGATTCAATCTCGGTGACCACTTGCGGCAACATCTTCAGGCCGATGTGTCCGGCCCACGGAAAACGTTCGATGGCCGGCGGTAACAAGGTGTCGACCCGCAGTTCCTTGCCGTTTTGACCTTGGACGCTGATGCCGCCGCCCTGTGGGATTAATACCTGCTCGGCGTGAGCCTGATTACCCAACGTAGCGGAAACGCCCCAGACGATCAGCTCGGGCTGCCAGTGGCGCAAACGGGCGAGGGCCAGTTGCAGTTGCACGCCGCGTTTGTTGCCGAGCAGTTCATGCCATTCATCGACCACCACCATGCACAAGGTCGAGAGCGCTGTGCGCGCATCGGCGCGCGCGAGCATCAAGGTGAGACTTTCCGGGGTGGTGATCAGTGTGGTCGGCAGGCGCCGGCTCTGGCGCGCGCGTTCGCTGCTGCTGGTGTCTCCGGTGCGCAGGCCGATGCTCCATGGGATCTGCAAGTCCGGCAGCGGCGCTTCGAGTGCGCGCGCTGTGTCGGCGGCCAATGCGCGCATGGGCGTTATCCACAGCACCGTCAGCGGTGGCGCAACCGGTTTGCGTTTGCGTGGATTTTCAACAGGAGGAGAGGCGCGAGCGAAGCGGTTGAGCGCCGCGAACCAGACCGCATAGGTTTTACCAGCGCCGGTGCTTGCGTGCAGCAATCCGGACTGACCTTGTTTGACCGCCGCCCACACCTGTTTCTGAAAGACGAATGGCTTCCAGCCGCGAGCGGTGAACCAGTGTTTGGCGAAGTCGGGGGAGGTTCCCATGCCGGCGGTGTGCGCTCTGAAAGTGTTCTTTCAGTGACCGCGGCGCGAGTGAACAAGTTTAATCCACTTAAGCGACACCCTCTGTGGGAGCGAGCTTGCTCGCGATGGAGTGTCAGGCACCTTGCTGCCAACTGACACACCTTCGCGAGCAAGCTCGCTCCTACAGAGGGGTTGTATTTACTTCAGGTTACCGCTGAGGAACTGCTTCAATCGTTCGCTCTTCGGATTGCCCAGCACGTCTTCCGGCGCGCCTTCTTCCTCGACCAGCCCTTGGTGCAGGAACAGCACCTGGCTCGATACCTTGCGGGCGAAGCTCATTTCGTGGGTCACCATGATCATGGTCCGGCCTTCTTCTGCCAGGCCCTGGATCACGCGAAGCACTTCACCCACCAGTTCCGGGTCGAGCGCCGAGGTCGGTTCGTCGAACAACATGACTTCCGGTTCCATGGCCAAGGCGCGGGCAATCGCGACCCGTTGCTGCTGGCCACCGGACAGGAATGCCGGGTATTGGTCCGCTACGCGCGCGGCCAGACCCACTTTGTCGAGGTAGCGCCGGGCGCGGTCTTCGGCTTCTTGCTTGCTGCAACCGAGCACCCGGCGCGGAGCCATGGTGATGTTTTCCAGCACCGTCATATGGCTCCACAGGTTGAAGTGCTGGAACACCATGGCCAGGCGAGTGCGAATCCGCTGCAGTTCAGCGGGGTCGGCCACGTGGATGCCGTGGCGATCCTTGGCCATGCGGATGTCCTGGCCGTCGAGGCTCATAGTGCCTTCGTTGGGTTGTTCGAGAAAGTTGATGCAACGCAGGAAGGTACTTTTGCCCGAGCCGCTGGCGCCGATCAGGCTGATGACGTCGCCGGTGTTGGCCTTGAGTGAAACGCCTTTGAGCACATGATGATCGCCATAGCTTTTATGCAGGCCTTCGATGGTCAGTTTGTACATGGGGCATGCATCCTCAAGGCGAAAGTAGGTAGCCGCTGCGATAGGCCTCGGTGCCCGCGACATGCGCGATCACCATGCCGGCAGTGGCCATGCGACGCAGCGAGCGGGCGTACATCAACCCGGCGGCGGTGCAATGAACGGGCGTGACGCGATCAGAAATCGGGTCAATGATTTCGGCGATCAATTGCCCGGCTTCCAGGTACTCGCCCGGCAGCGCGGTGAACACCAGCAGGCCACCGACGGGAGTCGCCACCGGCTCGACACCGGCCAGCGGCGTGGCCGGGTAGGGCAGCTCGGGCAGTGGCGCCGGTGCGCCGGCAATGGCGCCGAAGTGAGTCAGGTATTCGATCAGCGCCTGGCAGTCGAGGCTGGCCAACGGGTGATTGACGTCGCCCTGGCCACGCAATTCGACGGTGACCGAGAAACTGCCCGGCGGAATGTCGAAGTGTTCGCCGAAGCGCTCTTTCAACTGCCACCAGAGCAGGGTGAAGCATTCGTCAAACGACTGGCCGCCGGAATCGGTGGCCAGCAGGCTGGCTTCGGCACCGATGTAACGGGCCAGCGGCTCGACCTGCGGCCAGGCCTCGGGCGTGGTGTAAAGGTGCGCGACGGCTTCGAAATCGCAGTGCAGGTCCAGCACCATGTCCGCATCGCACGCCAGCCGCTGCAGGGTCAGGCGTTGGGATTGCAGTTGAGTGCTGGCGGTCTGTTTGGCCAGCGCATTGCGCAGGCTGCTGCGGATCAGTTCGAGGTTGCGCTGCGGGTCGTCGCCGAGCTGGCCTTCGATCGCATTACCGACTTCTTCACTCAAGTCGACGAACCAGCGATTGAAGTTCTGCCCGCTTTCGAGCTCGTAGCGGCCCAGCGGCACATCCATCAGCACCTGTTCCAGGCCGGCCGGATTGGCCACCGGTACCAGCACGATTTCACTGCGCAGGCGGCCAGCGGCTTCCAGCTCCGCCAGACGCCGCTTGAGGTGCCAGGCGACCAGCATGCCGGGCATTTCATCGGCGTGCAGGGACGCCTGGATGTAGACCTTGCCTTTGGCCGGCGAGGGGCCGAAGTGGAAACTGTGGATCTGTCGTGCAGTCCCCGGCAGCGGGGCCAGCAAGTCATGAATCTGGTGGCGCATTTGTCTTATTCCAGAAAGCTTGGGCCCTAGTGAGTCGGCCCGAGGAAGGCCAGCCATCGGCGTTCGGCGAGGCGGAACAGGCCGACCAGCGCAAAGGTAACGGTCAGGTAGATCAACGCGGCAATGCCGAACGACTGGAAGGTCAGGAAGGTCGCCGAATTGGCGTCCCGAGCCACTTTCAGGATGTCCGGAATGGTCGCGGTGAACGCCACGGTGGTCGAGTGCAGCATCAGAATCACTTCGTTGCTGTAATAAGGCAACGAGCGACGCAGGGCCGAAGGCATGATCACGTAGGCATACAGCTTCCAGCCTGTCAGACCGTAAGCCTTGGCCGCTTCGACTTCACCGTGGTTCATGCTGCGAATCGCCCCGGCGAAAATCTCCGTGGTGTAGGCGCAGGTATTCAGGGCGAAGGCCAGGATGGTGCAGTTCATCGCATCGCGAAAGAACGCATCCAGCACCGGCTGAGCACGTACCGCCGCCAGGCTGTAAATCCCGGTGTAGCAGATCAGCAACTGGATATACAGTGGCGTCCCACGGAACAGGTAGGTGTAGAACTGCACCGGCCAGCGAACATAGAAGTGCGGCGAAACCCGGGCAATGGACAGCGGGATCGACACCAGGAAACCGATGAAAATCGACGCACTGAGCAGCCATAGGGTCATGGCCAGGCCGGTGATGTTGTTGCCGTCGCTATAAAGGAAGGGTTTCCAGTATTCCTGCAGGAGTTCGATCATCGTACGGCCTCCCGGTAGCCCGCGGCGTAACGGCGTTCAAGCCAGCGCAGGACGACGTTGGACGCACTGGTGATCAGCAGGTAAATCACGGCCGCCAGCACGAGGAAGTAGAACAGTTGATAAGTGCTTTTGCCGGCGTCCTGGGCGGCCTTGACCAGATCGGCGAGGCCGATGATCGAGACCAGGGCGGTGGCCTTGAGCATCACCATCCAGTTGTTACCGATGCCTGGCAGGGCAAAGCGCATCATCTGCGGGAACACCACGATCCAGAACCGCTGGCCGCGCTTGAGGCCATAGGCCGTGGCCGCTTCGATCTGGCCCCGCGGCACCGCGAGAATCGCGCCACGGAAGGTTTCGGTGAAATACGCGCCATAAATGAAGCCCAGGGTAATCACCCCGGCGCTGAACGGGTTGATCTCGATGTATTCCCATTCCATGAAATCGGTGAACGACGTCAACCAGGTTTGCAGGCTGTAGAAAATCAGCAGCATCAGCACCAGGTCCGGTACGCCGCGAATCAGCGTGGTGTAGACCTGCGCCGGCACGCGCACCAGTTTTACTTTTGACAGCTTGGCACTGGCGCCGAGCAGGCCGAGCAACACGGCCACCAGCAGCGACAACGCCGATAATTTGATGGTCATCCAGGTGCCTTCCATCAGCAACGGACCGAAGCCCTTGAGGCTGAAGGCTGAGAGCCCCAGGTTTTGTAAGAGGTTTTCGAACATAAATCAGCAACCTGATCGGATGAAAAAAGCGCCCATCGCGAGATGGGCGCCGGGCATTATTTGCCGCTGTACAGATTCAGATCGCCAAAGTGTTTCTTCTGAATGGTGGCGTAGGTGCCATCGTCGTGTAACGCTTTGATACCTTTATCCAAAAGTGCCTTGAGGTCTTTGTTACCTTTAGAGATACCGATCGCTGTTTTGGCTGGCAGCAATTCGCTGTCCACCGGCTTGCTGATTTCGTAATCGGCGCCATTTGGCGACTTCAGGAAGCCCAGTTCAGCTTGCAGCATGTCCTGGATACCCGCATCGAGACGGCCGGACGTCAGGTCGGAATACACCTGGTCCTGGTTCTGATAGGCCTGGGTTTTCACTCCAGCCTTGTCCAGGACGGCCTTGGCGTAGGCTTCCTGGATGGTGCCTTGCTCATAGCCAACGGTTTTGCCCTTGAGCGAAGCAACGTCGGCGGTGATGCCAGAACCTTTCTTCGAGACGTATGCGGTTGGGCCGGAGAACAGCTCGCTGGAGAAATCGATGACTTTTTCGCGGGCCGGGGTGACGGTCATCGAAGAGATCACACCGTCGAATTTATTGGCCTTGAGGCCAGGAATCATGCCGTCGAAATCGCTTTCGACCCATTTGCACTTGACCTTCAGCTCGGCGCAAATCGCGTTCCCCAGATCGATGTCGAAGCCTACCAGGCTACCGTCAGCCGCTTTCGACTCGAACGGTGCATAGGAAGGGTCAACGCCGAAACGCAATTCTTTGTATTCCTTCGCCATGGCGGAGCCGGCAGCCATGCACAACGCCAGTGCAGAAAGGGTCAGCAATGCTTTTTTCATTATTCAATCCCTAAGAACCAATATGAGCGCTTGTGGCGCAGAATTATTGTTACTGGAAAGCGTAAGACTCAATGAAAGTAGCAATTTCCGAACCAGAGTGCCGAACAAGCGTTTAAAAGGTGATTCAAGAAATGGCCGGGGGAGATTTATGCACGAAAACGTGCGCCGGGAAATAGCTGCACCAAAATGATTCAAATTGCCCAGTAACCTGTAGGAGCAGAGCTTGCTCGCGAAGGCGGTGTATCAGGCACATTTAAGTTGACTGACACCCCTTCGCGAGCAAGCTCGCTCCTACAGAAGGCGGGGGTTAGCCGAGTAAATCCTGCAGTGTCCCGAGGTTGTCGGCCTCTTCGACCGACTTGTCCTGCCGCCAGCGCAACATCCTCGGAAACCGCACCGCGATGCCGCTTTTATGACGCCTGGACAAGGCGATCCCCTCGAAGCCCAGTTCAAATACCAGGCTCGGTTTGACACTGCTCACCGGGCCGAATTTCTCCACGGTAGTCTTGCGCACGATGCTGTCGACCTGGCGCATTTCTTCATCGGTGAGCCCTGAATACGCCTTGGCAAATGGCACCAGCGTGCGTTCACTGGCGTCCGGCGGGCCATCCCACACCGCAAACGTGTAATCGCTGTAGAGACTGGCGCGGCGGCCATGGCCCCGTTGTGCATAAATCAGCACCGCATCGACGCTGAACGGGTCGACTTTCCACTTCCACCAGACGCCCATGTCTTTGGTCCTGCCGACACCATACAGCGCATCCCGCGCCTTGAGCATCATGCCTTCGACCCCCAGGCTGCGGGACGCTTCGCGCTGACGGGCGAGGTCGAACCAGTCTTCACCGGTGAGCACCGGCGAGGGCAGCAACACCGGGTTTGCGCAGGCTTTTATCACCTGCTCCAGTTGAGCGCGGCGTTGGGCTTGAGGCCGGTTGCGCCAGTCTTCGCCCTGCCATTCCAGCAAGTCATAGGCGAGGACCACCACCGGCACTGCTTCGAGGATTTTCTTGTCCAGGGTTTTGCGGCCGATCCGCTGTTGCAACAACGCGAAGGGTTGCACCGAGGGCGAGGTCGACGATTGCGGGTTGAAGGCATCCTCTGTGCCCGGTTGTGCGGCTTTCCAGACCACGATTTCTCCGTCGATCACCGTGCCATCGGGCAAGCCGTGCACCAGGCTATCGAGTTCCGGGAAGCGCTCGGTGACCAACTCTTCGCCGCGCGACCAGATCCACAGGCGCCCATCGCGCTTGACCACCTGCGCGCGGATGCCGTCCCACTTCCATTCCACTTGCCACTGACTGGCCGGGCCGAGCAGGGCTTCGAACTGGTCGACCGGTTGCGACAAGGCGTGGGCGAGAAAAAACGGATACGGCTGACCGCCGCGTTGCGCATGCTCGTCGGACGATTCGGCAGCGATCAGCTTCAGGTAACTGGCGGCGCTTGGGCGGTTCGACAGGTCGGTGTAACCCACCAGCCGCTGGGCCACGCGCTTGCTGTCGAGGTGCGCCATGGCCGCCAGGGCACGGGTTACCAGCAACTTGGAAACGCCAACGCGGAAACTGCCGGTGATCAATTTAATGCAGACCATCAAGCTCGGGCGGTCCAGTTGTGCCCACAGGGCGGGCAGTTTTTCGGCGAAGACCTGCGGAGATTCACCGCGCAGCGGCAGCAGTTTTTCTTCCATCCACACGGCCAGTCCGTCGGTAGAACTGTGCAGCGCTTCGGGCAGCACCAGCGAGATGGTTTCCGCCAGATCGCCCACCGCCTGATAACTCTCTTCGAACAGCCAGGGCGCCAGGCCGGACACCGTCTCGGCAAGCTCACGCAGGATGCGCACGGGCACCAATTGGCGAGGTCGCCCACCCGACAGAAAGTACACCGCCCACGCCGCATCTTCCGGCGCGGCTTGGGCGAAATAGTGTTGCATCGCCGCCAGTTTGGCGTTGCTCGACGTCGTCGCGTCGAGCTCGGCGTATAACTCGGCGAATGCCTTCATGTCAGCACCTCGGCACTTTCGGGCTCAGCGCTTTGGGGCTCTTCGTCATCGTCGCCGTATTCGGTGTTGAAGCTCTGGGCGTCGAGCCCTTGCTCACGCAGATGGCGGACCAATACGCCAACCGAGCCGTGAGTCACCATCACCCGTTCCGCCCCGGTCTGTTCGATGGCCCAGAGCAAGCCCGGCCAGTCGGCGTGATCGGACAACACGAAACCACGGTCGACGCCGCGCCGCCGTCGCGTGCCGCGCAAGCGCATCCAGCCGCTGGCGAAGCCATCGCTGTAGTCGCCGAAGCGGCGCATCCAGGTGCTGCCACCCGCGGACGGCGGCGCGAGCACCAACGCCTTGCGCATCATCGGGTCGCTCTTTTTGACCTCGCTGGCATGGATCGTTGGCGGCAAGTAAACCCCGACCTCGCGGTACACCCGGTTGAGCGGTTCGACGGCGCCATGCACCAGAATAGGGCCGAGGCTGGCGTCGATGCCGTGGAGAATGCGCTGGGCTTTGCCGAAGGAGTAACAAAACAGCACGCTGGTTTTGTCGACGGCGGCATTGGCTTGCCACCACAGGTTGATCTCGGCAAAGACCTGCGATTGTGGTTGCCAGCGATAGATCGGCAGGCCAAATGTCGATTCGGTGATGAAGGTGTGACAGCGCACCGGCTCGAAGGGCGCGCAGGTGCCGTCGGGTTCGATCTTGTAGTCCCCCGAGGCGACCCACACCTCACCGCCGTGTTCCAGCCGCACTTGCGCCGAACCCAGCACGTGGCCAGCCGGGTGAAAACTCAGTTTTACCCCGTGATGCAGCAGTGGCTCACCGTACGCCAGGGTTTGCAGGTCGATGTCCTGGCCCAGGCGCGTGCGCAGAATCCCTGCGCCGGGCGCGGCCGCCAGATAGTGTTGATTGCCGGTACGGGCATGGTCGCCGTGGGCGTGCGTGATGACCGCGCGCTCGACGGGGCGCCACGGGTCGATGTAGAAATCCCCGGCCGGGCAATACAAACCTTCTGGACGAGCGATAACAAGGTCCATGTCTGTTACCAAATGGGGGGACTTGTTAGCTATGAGGTGGGCGCGAGGCGAGAAGTTCTATTGATTGTTTCAGCGTTTAAACGCAAAAGATCGCAGCCTCGTTGCACTCGACAGCTCCTACATGGGACGGCGTACACCCTGTAGGAGCTGTCGAGTGCAACGAGGCTGCGATCTTTTGATCTTGCCTTTTGACTTACTTGCCAGGCATCAGCGTCAGGCGCTTGCTCCCGTACACCTTGTCAAAGTTCTGCGGCTGCATCGGCAAGCTCATGTACTGGCCCTTGAGCCACGGATCGACGCTGTCGAGGTAGTTCGGGCTGGCTGGGTTGCCGGATTGACCGGTGCCGTTCTGGCCCATCAGCGGTTCGGCCTGGCCGAAGTCGACGATAAAGCGCATGGCCGGCGCCAGCGTCGTGTTGAAATCCTGCCCCCAAGCGAACGCTGCGGTATTGAGCGTGGTGTGATCGCCGCCGGCCGCGAGTGGCCCGCGCACGGTCTGGCCGCTGGCGTTTTTCCACTCGTAGCGGTGCAGTTTGCCCCACTGCCAGGCTTTGCGGTCGCCGCCCAACTGGCTGTCACCGGCCGAAATAGCCGCCGCCAGGCTGCGGGCGAGGATCGCCGGTTTGTCTTCTTTTTGCGCGGTGCGCACGTCATCCCAGAACGGACTGTCCTCGCGCCCCAGCAGGTGATCGGCCTGGGCCGCGTAGGACAACTTGCCGTTGGCGATAAAGGCTTGCCACGCCGGGCTGCTTTCCGGGCCCAGTTCGTCGAGGAAGATCTGCTGGGTGCTTTGTTGCAGGAACAACTCGTAGATCGCCGCGTCGGCGGAGGTCGGGCTGAGTTTGCCGTCGAAGGCCATCAACCGCGCGAAAGCCTCGCGAGCCTTGTCGCGATCGGCCCCCGGCAAGGCTTCAATAGCCTGTTTCAGCGGCTGGGACATGCCCGGCGCAGCGAACATTTTCTTCAGTTTGGCGGCGAACGTGGTGGTCTGGTCGTACTGCATGGCGATCAGGCTGCGCGTGTCGTGTTTGCCCACGCCGGCCAGTTCTGCCATGCGTTCGCCACGTTCCGGTGCCGACCAGGAGTTGGACAACTGCATGCCGTAGCCATGGGGAATGACCCGCTGGTTGGCGGTGCCGAGCCAGCCTTGGGCCGGGTCCTGGTCATACGGATGGAGCATCGGGTCGGCGTAACCGTCCCAATCGTAACGACCTTCCCAGCCCGGCGATGGCAGCAGGCCTTCGCCTTCGCGACGGTTTGGATAGCGCCCGGTGACTTGCCAGCCGATGTTGCTGGCATCGGCAAACACCAGGTTCAGCGCGATGGCGCGGATTTCACGGCTCGCGTCCGAGGCTTTCTCGACGGTTTGCGCGCGGGACAGGTCGAAAAACGCGTCCAGGGTTTTGTCGTCGGTGAAGTTCGGCGTTTGCAAGGCCAGGCCAAAGCCATTGCCCAGCGCGGTGCCCTGGGCGCTGTTGAGCAGCGGCCCGTGACGGGTTTCGTAGACGGCTTCACGAACCGGTCGCTGGCCTTTGACGAAGAAGGTTTCGTTGCGCACGATGGCCGGCTGCCATTTACCGCCGACCTCGTAGGAAAGCCCGTTGCCCTGGCGTTTGATTTTTTCCAGGAACAGGTCCTGGTTGTCGCCCATGACTGAGGTCATGCTCCACGCCACTTTGCCGTTGAAACCACCCAGGACCATCGGCAACCCGGCAATGGTCACGCCCGAGGCCTGGTATTTCGGCGCGCGAATTTGCACGTAGCTGAACAGCGATGGCACGCCCAACGGCCCGTGGCTGTCGCTGGCCAGCAAGCTTTTACCGCTGCGGCTGCGTTGCGGGGCGATGGCCCAGTTGTTGGATGACGTGGCGCTCAGCAGATTCAGATCGGACAGTTGACGCGTGGCTTTGCTGACTTCGCTAAGCCCCGGGATTTGCCCGTTGAGTTTGATGCCTTGAAGTTTTTCGCCTTCGCCCAAGGGCAGTTTTTCGTCGGGAGCGGACGGTTCCAGCCAAGGCAGCTTGTCGTTGCTGACGGTCTGGGCCAACACCAGCGAGGAAATTTCTTCCGGCAGGTTGGCCGACTGACTGAAGTTCAACAGGCAGAAAATCAGTGCCGAATCTTCCGGCTGCCAGTATTCAGGCTTATACCCGGTGGCCATCAGGTCCGCCGGGAGCTTGTCGCGGTAGCGGAACAGGTAGGCGTTGACCCCGCGCGCATAGACTTCGAAGAAGCGTTTGAGACGCGGCGAAGACGCCTTGTACAACTCACCGGCACTTTTCTTCAGGTTGACCGCACGCATGTAGCGGTCGGCGTCGAGCAGGTCCGAGCCGGACATTTCCGCCAGACGGCCCTGGGCCAACAGGCGCAGGGTGACCATTTGCGTGATGCGGTCGCTAGCGTGCACGTAGCCGAGGGCGAACAGCGCGTCGTGGAAGCTGTTGCTTTCGATCAGCGGCATGCCCATGGCATTACGGCGCACCGAAACATTCTGCGCCAGGCCTTTGAGCGGCTGTACACCGGTGGTGGGCGGGAGGGTGTCTTGGGTGTTCCAGGTCTGACAACCGGTCAGGCTCAAAACACCGGCCACTGCAGCGGCAACGCCGAACCGGGGAATAAAATGTGTGAGGGCTGGCGAGGCCATGGCAAAGCTCCTGCGGGGGTAGAGGCGCAATAAAGCCGCTACGTTAGTGAGCAGGAGGTGGGCGCGCAAGCGGGGTATCAGGTTATTTCGGGATTTGTCTACCAAAGGCAAAAGATCGCAGCCTCGTTGCACTCGACAGCTCCTACACGGTTTTGCATTCACCTGTAGGAGCTGTCGAGTGCAACGAGGCTGCGATCTTTTGATCTTCCATCAGGATTTAGGCGGATTCACCTTGGCCGCCAACGCATAAGCCTTCACCGTCGCCGGACGGTTCTGGATATGGTTGAACCAACGCAGCACATTCGGAAAGTCCTCCAGATTCTGGCTCTGCCACTTGTGGGAAACGATCCACGGGTAGATCGCCATGTCGGCAATGCTGTACTCGCTGCCGGCGACGAACTCATGGTTCGCCAGTTGCTTGTCGAGCACCCCATACAAGCGCGCGGTCTCGTCGATGTAGCGTTTTATCGCGTAGGGGATTTTCTCCGGGGCGAACTGGCTGAAATGATGATTCTGCCCGGCCATCGGCCCCAGGCCGCCCATTTGCCAGAACAACCATTGCAACGCCAGTTGGCGGCCACGCAGGTCTTTGGGCAGGAACTTGCCGGTTTTCTCCGCCAGGTACAGCAGGATGGCTCCGGATTCGAACACGGATAACGGCTCGCCACCGTCAACGGGCTCATGATCAACGATGGCCGGGATCCTGTTGTTGGGCGAGATTTTCAGAAAGTGCGGCTGGAACTGCTCGTTCTGGCTGATGTTGATCGGGTAAACGTTGTACGGCAGGCCGGCTTCTTCAAGAAATAGCGAGATTTTGTGGCCGTTGGGGGTGGTCCAGTAATACAGGTCGATCATGGAATACTCCAAATCAAGAGATGTCGTTACGTGCGCCCAGCAAACGCCGGCATCAGGTCGTCCTGTTTGCGTTCGATAGCTTGCCTGTAGGAAGAGGTGATGCTGAAGTGCATGAAATTCAATGACCCCGCAGGAGAAAAGTCGGCATGGAGCTCAAGACAAACGCGGCGCTGATCATCATCGATCAACAAAAAGGCATCCTGGAACCCCGGCTCGGTCGCCGAAATAATCCTCAGGCCGAGGAGCGGATGCTGGCGTTATTGGTGCATTGGCGGCGAACCGGGCGGCCGGTGATTCACGTGCAGCACTTGTCCCGTTCCCCGGAATCTGTGTTCTGGCCGGAGCAATCGGGGGTTGAGTTTCAGGAGAGCTTCCAGCCACAGGCCGGTGAGCAGCTGATTCAGAAACAGGTGCCGGATGCGTTTTGTGCCACGGGGCTGGAGCAGCGATTGCGCGAGGCGGGGATTGATCAGGTGATTATCGTTGGCGTGGCGACCCACAATTCGGTGGAGTCCACGGCGCGAACGGCGGGCAATCTGGGGTTTGAGGCATGGGTGGCGGAGGATGCGTGCTTTACCTTCGACAAGGCTGACTACTTTGGTAACGCCCATTGCGCCGAAGAGGTGCATGCGATGTCGCTGGGGAATCTGCATGGCGAATATGCAACGGTCGTGAGCACCACACAGATTTTGCAGCCTGGCTGAAATCCCTGTGGGAGCGAGCCTGCTCGCGAAAGCGGTGGAACTGACACATCGATGGTGGATGTGCCGCAGTCATCGCGAGCAGGCTCGCTCCCACATTGGTCGAGTGTTCACATAGTTTGTGTTCAATGCAAAAACCTGTGGGAGTGGGCTTGCTCGCGAAGGCGATTCAACAGGCGAAGAAGCTCTTCGCCCGAAGCATCAAGCGCCGTGGCACTTCTTGAATTTCTTGCCGTTGCCACAAGGGCAAGGGTCGTTGCGGCCCACGTCTTTCAGGGCGTTGCGCACCGGTTCCTGATGAGCGTGGCCGCAGTTCGGGCCGTGGACATGGCCATGGTCGTGATCATGGTGGTCGTGATGGTCATGATCGTGGTTGCAGTCAGGGCCATGGACATGGGGTTGCTGGGTCATCGGTTTTGCTCCGGAATTAAATCGGCGGGGATTATCACGCCATTACGCGCCAGGTGCACGTAGTGCGCGATGAATAAGCCGGTTTCCAGCTCACCTTCCAGACGATAGGGAATCGGTTGGTTCGGTTTTTTCAACATTTTCACCACATCCCGGACCTTGGGCCACAGGTTGGTGCGGATCGGCACCTTGAAGTAGGCGCTGCGTTTGGGGCTGACCGTGAACCAGTGTTCGTGTTCGCCTTCGGTGAGCAGCATGTCCCCCAGATGAATGCGGTATTCCAGGCCGCGCACCGTCAGGTCACTGTCTCTGGGGTTGTCGACACGAAAGTGCAGGATGAATCGTTGCTGCATGAGTTTGGCCTGGACGACTTCGACCTTGACCAGGTGCACCTGCGGTTCCGGTTCATCGTCGCTGAACCAGGACGCACAGCCGCCGAGCCCGAGAAACAGGAACAGGGTGATTGTTCGCAGAGTGCACCAATGGCTGAGCATATTTGTACTCCCTTTGATGCCCAGTCTAGCCCTAAAAGATCGCAGCCTTCGGCAGCTCCTGCAGGTGCAGGCCGATCCCCTGCAGGAGCTGCCGCAGGCTGCGATCTTTTAACGTCATCTCATGCGCCGAAATACCCCGCACAACACTTCTTGAATTTCTGCCCGCTGGCACAAGGGCACGCATCGTTGCGCCCGGCCTTGAGTTGCACGGTGGGGTCGATGAAGTACCAGTGGCCGGTGTTCTGCACGAACGACGAGCGCTCGCGATGGCTGTGTTCGCCGGCGCCGTCATGCCAGCGCGCGGTGAAGGTCACGAAGGCGTGTTCCGGTTGACCGCCAAACACTTCGGAGCTTTCCACCTCAAGCCCCAGCCAGGTGCTTTTGGCACTCCAGTCGCTGATGGACTGACGGTCCAGGCCGGCCTGTTGCGCGGGCAGGGTGGTGGCCACCAGGTAGTCGATCAGGCCCAGCACGTAAGCGCTGTAGCGCGAACGCATCAAGGCTTCGGCACAAGGCGCCGGATGCCCGGCATGGTAATGACCGCAGCAGGCGTCGAGCAGGGTGCCGCTGCCGCAAGGGCAAATAGATGTACTCATTGCGTTACCACCAATATTTCCCGAAGTTTTCCGGATTGGCCCAGAAGCGTGAGTTGAGCCAGTCGGGTACTTGTTTGTAGTCAAGCAGATCATAGGTGAACAGGGTCAGAACCTGCTCGTCACGCTGGAAACGTTCGCTGGCTTGCAGCGCCAGGGAGAAAAAATCGGTCTCCTGCCAGCCGCTGGCCGGCAAGTCCGCCAGCACCGCGATGCGACTGGCATTGAGGTTGCGGATCCCGCCTAACAGGTTCAGGCCATCGCGCTTGGGCAAATGTTCCAGGCAATCGACCACCAGCGCCAGGTCGAACCGCCGTGCCGCCAGCTCGGCAGGCAACGGCCCCGGTGTGGCGTGAGCCACGCTGCTGTCCGGGTGCGCGAGTTTGAAGGCCTCCAGCGCCGGGAACTCACTGGCGCCAATCAGCAGCAGACGCGCGGGGGCGTAGCGATCAAGCAAAGCGGCCAGCGCCTGCTGCGGGGTACGCGAAGAAATACCTGCAATCATCGAAGATCCTCAATCAGAGCGCCAAGACTAGCCTGCTCACAGGTTCGGGCCTAGAGCGTCTTACCGCAAAAAGCCGCGAACGCCCGTGAACATTGGAAAAAACTGCAATGGCCTATTGCTGGCGGAGATTAAAACTCGGGTCTTTACTACCTGAATCGGTTTCAAGCCGATCCCTCAGGAGAAAACTAGATGAGCATAGTTCGGACAGCATTACCCTTGGTTCTGCTAACCAGTGTGTTGACTGGTTGCGCAGGTTTGCAGAAAACCGACTGGCCGACCTGTGCGGCGGTCGGTGGTGTCGTGGGCGCGGGTCTCGGCGCGACCGAGAGTTCGGCGTGGGCAGGGTATGGCGCGCTGCTCGTCGGCGGCACGGCTGCTGCTTATTGCTGGGTTCACGGTGACGGCGACGAAGACGGCGATGGTGTGCCGGACAGCCGTGACAAGTGCCCGGGTACGCCTAGAGGCGTGAAGGTCGATGCCGATGGTTGCCCTCCACCTGTGCCTGCACCCGTGGTCGAAGAGGCGGTAGTGGTCAAGGAAGAAGTCATTGTCATCCGCGATGTTCACTTCCAGTTCGACAAGGCCACGCTCACCCCTTCCGATAAAGAAGTACTCAACACAATCGCCACTCGCCTGAAACAGGAAGCCAGCACCGCCCAACTGACCGTGACCGGTCACACCGACAGCGTGGGCAGCGATGCCTACAACCAGAAACTGTCGGATCGTCGTGCACACTCGGTGGTTGAGTACCTGATTTCCCAAGGCGTACCCCGCAACGAGTTCGTGTCTGTGGCCGGTGCCGGTGAAAGCCAGCCGGTTGCCGATAACAAAACCGCTGACGGCCGTGCGTTGAACCGTCGCACGGAAATCAAAATCAACCGCTAGGCCCCGTTCGCACCGCGGCTTGTGCAGTCGCGGATGCGGGTCTTTACTCCTGTGTAACCGGCATTGGCCGGTAACACAGGAGCTTTCACCATGAGTGTTCTCACACGGACCGTCTTGCCGGTTCTGCTGCTTGGCAGCCTGATGACCGGTTGCGCTACTCACAGCGATGGCACCGCCCCCCTCAACCAACGAACCTGGCCAATCTGCAGCGTCATTGGCGGGCTGGTCGGCGGAGGTCTCGGTGCTCTGCAAAGTGGCGGTTGGGCGGCTGGCGGAGCAGCACTCGGAATCTTGACCGGTGGCTTGATCTGTTACGCCCAGGATGGCGACGAAGACGACGATGGTGTTTTCGATCGACGTGATCGCTGCCCGGATACACCCGCCAATACCCCAGTCGAACATCACGGTTGTCCGCTGCCGCAGTACCCGGTCAGCGTAAAACCGGTCGCACCGGTGGCACCCGAAGTCATCACGTTGCCCGGCGACGTGCTGTTTGCCTTCAACAAGTACGAACTGACGCCCTCTGCGCAGAGTCAGCTGGATGCGCTGATGCCCAAGCTGCAAAGCGCCGATGTGGTGAGCATCAAAGTGGTCGGTCATACCGACAGCGTGGGCAACGACGCCTATAACCAGGGGCTCTCGGAGCGACGCGCCAGCAGTGTGGCGGCATACCTGTTGAGCCAGGGCCTGGCGCCGAACAAACTCACCAGCGAGGGCAGAGGCGAAAGCCAGCCTGTGGCCGACAACGAAA
Organism: Pseudomonas sp. NPDC086251; assembly: GCF_044746405.1. Lineage (NCBI taxonomy): Bacteria > Pseudomonadati > Pseudomonadota > Gammaproteobacteria > Pseudomonadales > Pseudomonadaceae > Pseudomonas > Pseudomonas sp. NPDC086251. The sequence continues at coordinate 107,855 of NZ_JBIVBY010000010.1, read as the reverse complement.
CGGAAGAGGGGCGCGCGAAAAACCGTCGCGTGGAATTGCACATCAACCGCTGAGCCACGTAATAGAGCCGTCGGGCGACAATCAGGGTCGCTTCGACGGCCATTCGGCGGCCTTCATGAAGAATTTTCCGTTGCCCTCTGGCTTATCTCGCGTGGAAGCCGTTACTGTGCGCGCAAAGAATAATTCTCAACGGGGGAGCGTATGAAGGTGTTTTGGACGCTGGGGAAGCTGTTGACCCTGCTGTTCTGGCTGGTCGTGCTGGTCAATCAGCTCATGCCGTTTGTCAATCCTCTGCACCTGTTGGTCGATCTGGCCGGCAGCCTGTTGGCAGGGCTCCATCTGCTTGAAGCGGTGTTCTGTTTCCGCAGTCTCAGGGGGCGTGCCCATCCTTGGCTTGATCGCCTGAAGATTCTGTTCTTTGGCGTTTTCCACCTGCAAACCCTCCCGGCTCCGACCGCACCTAAGGCTTCCCATGCGTAAACTCTGTCTGCTCGCCGCACTCATCAGTCCATTGGCCTGCGCTCAGGTTGTCAGCGTCGAAACCAACTCGCTGATGCGCTTGCCCAACACCGCCAGCACCTTGCAACTGGAACGCCTGGAAGTCGCCGATTACGGCACGTTGCTGATTCCCTCGAACGTGACCGAAGTCACTGTTGGCGAATTGCGCCTGGGTCGGGAAGCGCGGATCGCCATCGTGCCCAGCGAAAAGTCCCTGGAGTTGAAGGTGAGCCGTGCCCAGTTGTCTGAAGGCAGCCAGATTACCGCCCGCGGCGCGCCGGGGACTTACCTCAAGGCCGCCCGTTCCGGGCGCAATCTGAATTTACAGATCAAGGCGCTGAACGCGCCACAATTGTCGGTCGACGCTCGCGGCGGCGCCGGTGCGCCGGGTTTTGTCGGTCTCGATGGGGCCAACGGTCAGGCGCCGGGTTGCACCTGGGGCCAGGCCGGTCGCGGTGCCGATGGCAGCAACGGCAGTGACGGCCAGGCCGGCGCACCGGGTGCGCTGGTACGGCTTGAAGTACCGCGCGATTACCCGGCGGAACAGATCAAGGTTCAGGTGGACGGCGGTGCCGGTGGTGTCGCAGGACCTGGCGGTAAACCGGGGGCGGGAGGCAAGGCCAAGGGGTGCTTCGTCTACAAGGCCGATGGCGGCAAGAGCGGGCGTCCGGGTGCCGATGGCCAGCCAGGGCCTGCGGGGGCGGCGGGATCGGTGACGGTTCAGCGGTTGTAAGACGTTTCTGAGTTTTGTGTTGTCTGGTCGATAGTCTTCGCGGGCAAGCCTCGCTCCTACAGGGATCACTGCGAACCCTGTAGGAGCGAGGCTTGCCCGCGAAGGCGTCATCCGAATCGCCTCAAAACATCGGCCGGGCCGCAGCAATCGCCACCAACACCAACCCGACCATCAAATTGATCCCCACCAACTTACGAATTTTCCCCAACACCGCAGCCCCGGTCGGCCAATCCTGCGCCGTCACCGCCGCGCGCAGTTCCGGCAGCAACAACGCCTGAATCCGGATAAACAGCGCCGTCATCACCACATACAACCCCATCATCACCTGCACGTAACGCGGCGCGGCTTCAAACCCGGCGTACTGCAGATGAATCATGCCCACACCGCTGATCGGCAAAAGCACCACCGCGACCCAGACCCAGCGGAAAAAACCTTGAAACACTTCTACCCACAGCTTCAGCCGGGCAGGGCCTTCCAGTGCCTTCATCGCCGCGGGGCGCAAGACCATCCAGGCGAAAAACATGCCGCCCACCCACACCAGTGCGGCGAGGATATGCAGGCTATAAACAAGGCTAAAAGCGGTCATTGAGGTACTCCGTTCTGCGCGGGATTAATTAGCGGGGTATGATAGCGGCCGAACCGAACCACTGAAAATTTATCCAGCGTTTTTTGCGCCCGACAATCCATGATCAGCACCGAACTCAAAACCACGATCCAGGGCGCCTACACGCGTTTTCTCGAAGCCAAGAGCTTGAAACCGCGCTACGGCCAACGCCTGATGATCGCCGAAATTGCCAAGGTCCTCGGTGACATCGACACCGACGACGAAGGCCGGCGCAGTGGCGACCCCGCGATTGTCGCGGTGGAAGCCGGCACCGGTACCGGTAAAACCGTGGCCTACAGCCTGGCGGCGATCCCGACGGCGAAAGCTGCCGGCAAACGCCTGGTGATTGCCACGGCGACCGTGGCCCTGCAAGAGCAGATCGTCTACAAGGACTTGCCTGACCTGATGCGCAACAGCGGGCTGAATTTCAGCTTCGCCCTGGCCAAGGGACGCGGGCGCTACATGTGCCTGTCCAAGCTCGACATGTTGCTCCAGGAAGGTCACGCGCAAACCGCCACCGCGCAGCTGTTCGAGGAAGAAGGCTTCAAGATCGAAGTCGACGAGGCCAGTCAGAAGCTGTTCACCAGCATGATCGAGAAGCTCGCCGGCAATAAGTGGGACGGCGACCGTGACAGTTGGTCCACCGCCCTGGAAGACGCCGATTGGGCGCGCCTGACCACCGATCACAGCCAGTGCACCAACCGCCATTGCCCAAACTTCGGCCAGTGCGCCTTTTACAAGGCCCGCGAAGGCATGGGCAAGGTCGACGTCATTGTCACCAACCACGACATGGTCCTGGCCGATCTGGCGCTGGGCGGCGGCGCGGTACTGCCGGATCCGCGCGACACCATCTACGTATTCGACGAAGGCCATCACCTGCCGGACAAGGCCATCGGCCATTTCGCCCATTACACGCGCCTGCGTTCCACCGCCGACTGGCTGGAAACCACCGCCAAGAACCTCACCAAATTGCTGGCCCAGCACCCATTGCCGGGTGACCTGGGCAAATTGATCGAGCAGGTGCCTGAACTGGCCCGCGAGATCAAAACCCAGCAGCAGTTCATGTTCACCGCGTGCGAGCAGGTCGCCGACTTCAAACCCGGCGAAGACGTCGAAGGCCGTGAGCGGCCGCGTCATCGCTTCGTCGGCGGGGTGATTCCCGAACACATGCGCGAAATGGGCGTCGAGCTGAAAAAAGGCTTCGCCCGATTGACCGACCTGTTCACCCGGCTCACCGAACTGCTCAAGGAAGGCATGGATGGCGAGGTTAACATCGGCATCGCCAGCAACCAGGCTGAAGAATGGTATCCGCTGTTCGGCAGCCTGTTGTCGCGCTCTTCGGGCAATTGGGAGTTGTGGGGCGCGTTTACCGCTGAAGACCCGGAAGACAACCCGCCCATGGCCCGTTGGCTGACCTTGGCCGAAAGCGGTTCGCTGTTCGACATCGAGGTCAACGCCAGCCCGATCCTCGCGGCGGAAATGCTCCGGCGCAATCTGTGGAACGTGGCCTACGGCGCGCTGGTGACTTCGGCGACGCTGACGGCACTCGGCACGTTCGACCGTTTCCGCATGCGCGCCGGCCTGCCGAAAAAAGCCGTGACCGCCGTGGTCCCGAGCCCGTTCCATCACGCCGATGCCGGCGTGCTGCGGGTGCCGGACCTGAAAGCCGACCCACGGGATGCGCCGGCCCACACCGCCGCGATCATTCGTGACTTGCCGGCACTGGTGGAAGGTTCGCGCGGCACGTTGGTGCTGTTTTCTTCGCGCAAACAGATGCAGGACGTGTTCGACGGCCTGGATCGCGACTGGCGCAAGCAAGTGTTCATTCAAGGCAACCTGTCGAAACAGGAAACCCTGAACAAGCACAAGGCGCGGGTCGATGGCGGGGATTCCAGCGTGCTGTTCGGCCTGGCGAGTTTCGCCGAAGGCGTCGACTTGCCAGGTGCGTATTGCGAGCACGTGGTGATCGCGAAGATTCCGTTCTCGGTGCCGGATGATCCGGTCGAAGCGGCCCTGGCCGAGTGGATTGAGGCGCGGGGCGGCAATCCGTTCATGGAAATCTCCGTGCCGGATGCCTCGCTGAAACTGGTCCAGGCCTGCGGGCGCTTGCTGCGTACCGAAGAAGACCGCGGCACCATCACCTTGCTCGACCGGCGTCTGGTGACCCAGCGCTACGGCAAGGCGATCCTCAATGCGTTGCCTCCCTTCCGTCGTGAAATTTCCTGAAACACCGGTGGGCAAATGTGCCCACCGCGTTGTCTATCTCTCTACCATCGCTTTTCCACTGGCCATTGATGGCCGTTAGGGAGAATTTCGTTCTCATGATTCGCCGTTCGCTGCCTGCCGTTTTTGCCCTGATGTTCGCAGCCCCGTTGCTGGCGGCCCCTGCTGCCCAGCAGACGCTGTTCAACTTTGTACGCCCCGCCGACGTCGTCCAGATCGCGACTCAGGACGCCAGCCTGCCGCAATCCAATGCCGAGCAAACGGCCGAAGGCGAAGTGCTGCGCCGGGTGACCTTCAATCCGGTGGCTCAGCCGACCTTGCGCCTGACCCCGCAAACCGGCGCCTGGGACTGGTCGCAGTCGGGCGTCATGAGCCTGCGAATCCAGAGCGCGATGAACTGGGCCGTGACGCTCTACGTAAAAATCCAGAGCAACGATGGCAAGACGCTGGTCAGCCGGGTCGATCTGCCGGCCGGCCCGGCGCAAACCCTGTTAGTGCCGTTGGTCGCCAGTACACCTTTGAGCCAAGGCATGAAAGCCGGCCCACCGATGCCGATGAATGTCGACGGCCAGCGCGTACTGCTGGCCAACAGCAGCGGGGAACTGGATCGCAGCCAAGTGGTGTCGGTGAGCTTGTCGATGGATCAGCCGAAAGTGGCCCAGAGCATCCTGCTGGAACGCTTCGGCGTGCAGGATGGCGAGGCCGTGACCAAAGCCGCATATGGCGGTCTGGTAGACGCCTACGGTCAGTCGACCCGGGCCAAATGGCCGGAAAAGGTCAGCAGCGATGAGCAACTGAAAAGCGCCGCCGCCAAGGAACAGCAGCAGTTGAAAACCTGGCTCGCCGAGCGTGAGAAGTCGCCCCTCGACAAGTTCGGTGGCTTGAACAAAGGCCCGGCGTTCAAGGCCAGTGGCTTTTTCCGCACCGAGAAGCGTGATGGTCGCTGGTACCTGGTGACGCCGGAAGGTCATCCGTTCTATTCCCTGGGGGTCAACACCCTCACCCCGGACGTCAACCAGACCTACATCGCCGGCCGCGAGTGGATGTTCGAATCCCTGCCAAAACCCGATGAGGTGTTGGCCAACCACTATGGCGAAGGCGACAACCGTGGCGGTAACGGCGTTGATCAGGGCCGTGCCTACAACGCCGGTCGTTGGTATGACTTCTATGGCGCCAACCTGCAACGCCTGTATGGCGAACCTTGCGCGTTGGGCAGCGACACCAAGGCCGGTGTTGCCGAAGCGGCCAAGGCCGATGCGGTTGAAGCGACAGCCGACAAGGCTGCCGAGCAACCGGTTGCGCCTACGACTGCCGAAGCCGGTGTCGCCGAGGCAGCCAAGACCGGCGCCGTCGAAGCGACAGCCGCGAAAGCAGCCGAGCAAACACCTGCCGAACCGTGCAAAGCGCTGGTTGATGAACAGCGCTGGGCTGGCCACACCCTGGATCGCCTGCAAGCCTGGGGTTTCAACACCATCGGCAACTGGAGCGCTCCGGCGCTGGGCAACACCGACCGCGTGCCGTACACCCTGCCGCTGTCGATCGTCGGCGATTACGCCAGCATCAGCACCGGCACCGATTGGTGGGGCGGCATGCCTGACCCGTTCGACCCGCGTTTCGCGATGGCCACCGAGCGTGCCGTGGCCATCGCGGCCCGCGACCATCGCGACGATCCGTGGCTGATCGGCTACTTTGCCGACAACGAACTGGCCTGGGCCGGCCCCGGCGACGATCCGAAAGCCCGCTATGCGTTGGCCTACGGCACCTTGAAGATGACCACCGATGTGCCGGCCAAACGCGCGTTCCTCAAGCAATTGCGCGACAAATACCGCAACCAGGCCGGTCTTTCCAAAGCCTGGGGCATCGACCTGCCCGCCTGGGAATTGATGGAAGACCCCGGCTTCGTGCCGCCGCTCCCGAGTGCCGAACACCCGGAAATCGAAGCCGACTTCAAATACTTCCAGAAGGTCTTCGCCGACACCTACTTCAAGACCATCTCCGACTCACTCAAGTGGCATGCGCCGAACCAGTTGTTGCTGGGCGGCCGCTTTGCCATCAGCACGCCGGAAGCGGTGGCGTCCTGCGCCCAGTATTGCGATGTGTTGAGCTTCAACCTGTACACCCTGCAGCCGCAGGACGGATACGACTTCGCCACATTGCGCAGCCTGGACAAACCGGTGCTGATCACCGAGTTCAACTTCGGCTCGACGGATCGCGGCCCGTTCTGGGGTGGCGTGACGCCATTGGCCAAGGAAGAAGATCGCGGTCCGGCCTATGCGAATTTCCTCAAGCAGGCGATGAGCGAGCCGTCGATTGTCGGCGTGCATTGGTTCCAATACCTCGATCAACCGGTGACCGGGCGCTTGCTGGATGGCGAGAATGGTCATTTTGGATTGGTGGGCATTACCGATCTGCCGTTCCAGGGCTTTGTCGACAGTGTGCGCAAGAGCAACCTGGCGACCGTCGATCAGTTGGGCAAAGAGGCCGAGAAGGCCAAGGCTGAGGCGGACAAAGCCAGTCACAACGCCGAGGGCGGCCGAAAAGGCGAGGCAGGCAAAGGTGCAGGGCAGGGCGCTGGGCATGCGGGCGGGCATTCGGCCAATGGCCACTGAGGCCTGATAGACCGCGTTATCGTTTTTCGCGGGCAAGCCTCGCTCCTACAAGAGCACCACCGTACCTGTAGGAGCGAGGCTCGCCCGCGAAGGCGTCGATTCAGGCGCTACACATTGTCGATCATTTCCATGGGCAACCGACCGCCCAGCCCGCCCCTGTTCCCAAATCCTTCAATGGCTGGAACAATGCGGGCCACTTTACAGCCTTATATCCGGGGAGTTGCGGGTGCAGATTCAGGGTTTTTACGAGCTTAAGTTCGAAGCGGTGCGCGAAGCATTCGCCGCACTGTTCGACGATCCTCAGGAACGTGGCGCGGCGTTGTGCATCCAGATCGGTGGCGAAACCGTCGTCGATCTTTGGGCCGGTAGCGCCGACAAGGATGGCCTCGAAGCCTGGCACAGCGACACCATCGCCAACCTGTTCTCCTGCACCAAGACCTTTACCGCCGTCACCGCCCTGCAATTGGTAGCCGAGGGCAAGCTGCAACTGGACGCCCCGGTGGCCCGCTACTGGCCGGAATTCGCCGCTGCCGGCAAAGACGCCGTGACCCTGCGCCAATTGCTCTGCCATCAGGCCGGCCTGCCGGCGCTGCGCGAGTTGCTGGCCCCGGAAGCGCTTTACGACTGGCAAACCATGGTCGACGCCCTGGCCGCTGAAACGCCTTGGTGGACGCCGGGCGAAGGCCACGGTTACGCCGCGATTACCTACGGCTGGCTGGTCGGCGAGTTGCTGCGTCGTGCCGATGGCCGTGGGCCCGGTGAGTCCATCGTGGCGCGGGTGGCGAAGCCGTTGGGCCTGGATTTCCATGTCGGTCTGGCAGACTCGGAGTTTCACCGCGTGGCGCACATCGCCCGTGGCAAGGGCAACGTCGGCGATGCCGCGGCCCAACGTTTGCTGCAAGTGACCATGCGCGAGCCGACGGCCATGACGACGCGGGCCTTCACCAACCCGCCGTCGATCATGACCAGCACCAACAAACCCGAGTGGCGGCGCATGCAGCAGCCGGCGGCCAATGGCCACGGCAACGCCCGCAGCCTGGCCGGGTTCTACGCCGGTCTGCTCGACGGCAGCCTGCTGGAAGGCGAGATGCTCGACGAGCTGACGCGTGAACACAGCCTCGGCGAGGACAAGACTTTACTGACCCGGACCCGTTTCGGCCTGGGTTGCATGCTTGATCAACCGGACGTCCCCAACGCCACCTACGGCCTCGGCCCACGTGCATTTGGTCATCCGGGCGCAGGCGGTTCCATCGGTTTTGCTGACCCGGAACACGATGTGGCCTTCGGCTTTGTGACAAATACCTTAGGGCCGTACGTCTTGATGGATCCGCGCGCGCAAAAGCTCGTGCGAGTACTGGCCACTTGTCTGTAAATCCCGCTTGAGGGTTCTGGAACTGGAACCCGAAAGCCTTTTCAGTCTCAAAGCGTCTGTTTATGTGGGCCGACCCGGCCGGATTTTTTCATTACTTCATTTTTGTGGATATCCAATGTCAACTAAACCAACCCTCGCCTTGGCACTGTGCTTCGCTATCACCGGTTGCGCACAAACTCCACAAAATGACTCGGATGGCAGCAGCTGGTGGCCGTTCGGCTCTTCCGACAAAGTCGCCGCTAAAACCCCGGCTCCGGCTCCAGCACCGGCCCCGGCACCCTTGAAGCCTGCCGCGACTGCACCGGTGGCCAAAACTGAAAGTGCCAGCCATTGGTACTGGCCGTTCGGTTCCGATGACGGCGCCGACAAGACGCCAGTCAAGGCTGAGGTAAAAACTGAAGTCAAACCCGCAGCCAAGCCGGTTGAAGTGGCCAAGGCCGAAGCCGACGCCGGTGGCAAATGGTGGTGGCCGTTCGGCGGCAAAGAGCAGAGCACCGCCAAAGCCGTGCCGATGCCTGATCCGAAAGTGACCCAGGCCTGGCTTGACGACTACGAGCCGCGTCTGCGCGAAGCGATCAAGGACAGCAACCTGCAACTCGAACGCCGTGAAAACGTGTTGGTCGTTACGGCGCCGGTAGAAGGCTCGTTCAACCCTGACCGTCCGGCCATGCTGCTGCCAGTGACCCTCGGTCCGTTCACCCGTGTCGCGAAAATCCTTGAAGTCGATCCAAAGACTGCCGTACTGGTGCTGGGTCACAGCGACACCTCGGGCGCTGCTCCGGCCAACGTGAAACTGAGCCAGGAACGCGCTCAAGCCGTGGCTGCGATCTTCCGTCTCAGCGGTCTGCAACGTGATCGCCTGATGCTGCGCGGCATGGGTGGCGAAGCCCCGCGTGCTGCCAACGACAGCAATGAAGGCCGTGCCTTGAACCGTCGCGTGGAACTGCTGGTGACTCCGCAAAACACCATGGTTGCACTGCTGAGCAAGTACAACATGCCAGCGCCGGCACCGGTGCGCCTGGTGGCTGCCCAGGACGTGAAGCCGGTCGCCGTGCCTGTGACCCCGGCACCCGCCGCGAAGAAAGCTGCCGTGCCGGCCGCGAAAAAGGCTCCAGCGAAGAAAGCCGCTGCCAAGAAGGCTCCGGCGAAAACCGCGACGCCGGCGAAAAAGACTGTTCCGGCCAAAGCCGTCGCCGATGCGAAAAAAGTCGACGTCGCTGCCGATGCCACAAAGAAGTAATTCGTTAACCAAAAGGAATGCGCCATGACCCAGGGCCTGGCTGATATGCGTCGCGACTACACCCGTGATGGCCTGACCGAGGCACAAGCCCCGGCCGAGCCATTCGCGCTGTTCCATCAATGGTTTGCCGACGCGGTGAAAACCGAGCAGGCACCGGTGGAAGCCAACGCCATGACCCTGGCCACGGTCGATCAGGACGGTCGGCCCCATTGCAGGATTCTGCTGCTCAAGGGCCTGGACGAGCAGGGCTTTACCTTCTTCACCAACTACGACAGCGCCAAGGGCCAGCACCTGACCGCGAATCCGTTCGCGGCCATGACGTTTTTCTGGCCAGCCCTGGAGCGCCAGGTGCGCATCGAAGGGCGGGTGGTGAAGGTTACGCCTGAAGAGTCCGACGCCTACTTTCAAGTCCGGCCCCTGGGCAGCCGCCTCGGTGCCTGGGCCTCGCCGCAAAGCCGGGTGATCGCCGACCGTGCCGAGCTGGAAGCGTTGCTCAAGAACACCGAGCAAAGGTTCAGCGACACCCAGCCTCACTGCCCCGAGCATTGGGGCGGTTATCGCCTGCTCCCCGAGCGCATCGAGTTCTGGCAAGGCCGTCCGAGCCGCCTGCACGATCGCCTCAACTACCGCCTCCAGGGCGCCGACTGGATTCTTGAACGTCTGGCACCCTGAGCAGTCTACCGACCGGGATAGCCCGCCGCAGCGGCCTCGAGCCACTGCGGCAGGTCCCGACGCTTGATCTTCTGCGCTTGAGCGTTCGCCAACTGCTGGAGCATGAAGGCCTTTTTCTGCTCATCTCCTCCCGCCAGGGCTAACGCCAGATCGCGGTCCATCCAGCGTTTGATCCGTACGTACAGCCACCCGTGGAAGTACAGGCCGGCGACAGTGGTGACGACAATAATGAAGTAATCCATGACAATCCTTGAGTCAACGGGGCAGATGGCGCAATTTGCCGCTACTGTGTGGTGAGTTCGCGAGGGCGTCTGTACCGGCACTGAATGAAACCAATTTTATCCGGGCGATGCCGTGACAGGCGTCAAGCTGCGGAGTTTAATGATGACCTGTCTTTTTGGAGTTGATGCTATGCGTAAGTCTGTTCTGTTGGTTGCTTCCTTTTCCACCATGGCGATGTTGCTCACTGGCTGCCAATCGAACCTGTCCGGTGACTCCTACTCCCGTGACGAAGCGCGTCGTGTGCAGACCGTTCGCATGGGCACCATCGAATCCCTGCGTCCGGTGAAAATCGAAGGCACCAAGACCCCGATCGGCGGCGCCGCGGGTGCGGTCGTGGGCGGTGTTGGCGGTAGCGCCATCGGCGGCGGTCGCGGCAGCATCGTTGCAGCGGTCGTCGGCGCAGTCGCCGGCGGCCTGCTCGGTTCGGCCACCGAAGAAGGCCTGACCCGCACCCAAGGCGTGGAAATCACTGTACGCGAAGACGACGGCAGCATGCGCGCCTACGTGCAGCAGGTTCAGGAGAACGAAGTGTTCCGCGTTGGCGAGCGTGTGCGGATTGCCACTGTGGATGGTACGAGCCGCGTTTCGCACTAAGCGCAAACGGGTAGAAGAAAACCCCGATCAGGTGACTGGTCGGGGTTTTTTTTGAACGGTAGAAGGAGGTGGGTGCATATCCGTTTTTTTGGTGACGGCTGCTATGGGTTTCGCCCTTACGGCGAGTCACTTGGAAGAGCCCCAAGTAACCAAGGGCTCTTGCCCCTTTCGTTCGGTGCCTCGCCTAGGCTCGGCATGCCCTCGCTCCGGTCCTGCTCCGTGGGCCCGCCGCCATCGGCCATCCATGGCCGGGGGCGGCTAACCCGGCATCCCTGCCGGGTTACCCACTGCGCAGAACCTGCGCTCGGCCTTACGATGGGGCGGTGCATCAAGATCAAAAGCGCGGCGGCCTGGAGGCCGGCCTGATTGGGGAATACGCATTCCCCTGTAGGAGCGAGCTTGCTCGCGAAGAACGTCAATGATGGCGCGTTTTAACAGGGTAAACGCGGTGCCTGTGGGTCCATCGCGAGCAAGCTCGCTCCTACAGGGGGACGCTGATTTTGGACACTGTGTTCGCTTTTGATCTTGCCGTTGCTCTGCTTCGGCTTTTGATCTTGATCTGTTGCCCCTTTCCCAGAGGCCGAACGCAGGCGTTGCGCAGGGGGTACCGCGGCAAGGATGCCGCGGTAGCCGCCCCCGGCCATGGATGGCCGATGGCGGCGGGCCCCCGGAGCAATGCCGGAGTGAGGGCATGCCGAGCCTAAGCGAGGCACCGAATGGCGGGGCAAAAGCCCTTGGTTACTTGGGGCTTTTCCAAGTCACTCGCTGTAAAAGCGAAACCGCCAGCCGTCGCGACCAAAAAAACGGATATGCCCCGTTAAGCCGCAGTAGAACTCCCCTTACGACTCGCCACCGCCACCACCGCATAACCAATCAACGCCGCCAATATCGAACCGGTCAAAATCCCCATCCGGTCCATCCCGGCGTACTCACTGGCACCCGGCACAAACGCCAGGGAACCCACAAACAAACTCATGGTAAAGCCAATACCACAGAGGATCGCCACGCCCAGCACCTGGCCCCAGTTGGCACCTTGCGGCAGGGCGGCGATGCGGATTTTCACTGCCAGCCAGGTCAGGCCGAACACGCCCAGGGTCTTGCCCAACAGCAGGCCGACCGCGATGCCCATCGGCACATGATGGGTGAAGCTTTCGACGGTCACGCCGCTCAGCGACAGCCCGGCGTTGGCGAAGGCGAACAGCGGCAAGATGCCGTAGGCCACCCACGGATGCAGCGCGTGTTCCAGGGTCAGCAACGGTGAAGGTTCGGCATTTTTCGTGCGTAGCGGGATGCAGAAGGCCAGGGTCACACCGGCCAGTGTCGCGTGGACACCGCTTTTAAGTACGCACACCCACAGGATCAAACCGATGATCATGTACGGCCCGAGCTTGACCACTCCGAGTCGGTTCATCGCGATCAACGCCACGATGCACGCCCCCGCCAGCGCCAGGGACAAGGTCGAGAGTGCGCCCGAATAGAAGATCGCGATGACGATGATGGCGCCGAGGTCGTCGATGATCGCCAGGGTCATCAGGAAGAGCTTCAACGACACCGGTACACGCTTGCCAAGCAAGGCCAGCACGCCGAGGGCGAAGGCGATGTCGGTGGCCATCGGGATGGCCCAGCCACCGAGGGCTGCCGGGTTGTCGCGGTTGAAAAACCAGTAGACCAGCGCCGGTACCACCATGCCGCCGATGGCGGCCGCGCCGGGCAGGACGATCTGCGAAGGTTTCGACAGTTGTCCGTCGAGGACTTCGCGCTTGACCTCCAGGCCAATCAACAGGAAGAACAGGGCCATCAGGCCGTCGTTGATCCACAGCAACAACGGCTTGGCGATTTTCAGCGCGCCGATCTGGGCCACCACGGGGGTGTCCAGCAGGCCGTTATAGAGCCACGACAGCGATGAGTTGTTGATGATCAGAGCCAGGGCTGCGGCGGCGATCAGTAACAGACCGCTGGCGGCTTCCAACTGGAAGAAACGCGTGAACGTGCTACGCAGAGGCAAGGTCGCTCTCCATCGATGAATTCAAAAGGTGGCACACCCTAACCCGTACCGTTAGTTGTTAAAACAAAAGTTATATTCTTTTTTGTTATATGCCGTTACAGCTCGAACGATCAGCACGGACCTGAGCCTAGCAGTTGCCCGGCGTATTGGATCTCAGCTGTATCTGTGCGTGATGTAGGTTTTTTCCTAAGCTTAGGGGCTGAGCCTTGCAACAAGGCCGACTCGACGAGAACACCACCATGAGCGACAACCGACAGTGGGCCCGCGAAGCCATCCGGATCATCGAAGCGGACTTCCAGCGCAGCGCCGACACCCACCTAATCCCCTTGCCGCTGCCGGGTTTGCCGGGTATCGAGTTGTATTTCAAGGATGAATCCAGCCATCCCACCGGCAGCCTGAAACACCGGTTGGCCCGTTCGTTGTTCCTCTATGCGCTGTGTAACGGCTGGCTAAAACCGGGCGCGCCGGTGATCGAGGCGTCCAGCGGTTCGACGGCGATTTCCGAGGCGTATTTCGCCCGGTTGCTGGGTTTGCCGTTTATTGCGGTGATGCCGGCCAGTACTTCCAAAGAGAAGATTGCGCAGATCGCGTTCTACGGCGGCAAGAGCCATCTGGTCGAGGATCCGACGCAGATCTACGCCGAGTCTGAGCGCCTGGCTCGGGAAAACGATGGCCATTTCATCGACCAATTCACTTACGCCGAGCGCGCCACCGATTGGCGGGCGAACAACAACATCGCCGAATCGATCTTCCAGCAAATGCGTTTCGAGCAGCATCCCGAGCCGAGTTGGCTGATTTCCAGCCCCGGCACTGGCGGCACCACTGCGACGCTGGGCCGTTACGTGCGTTATCGCCAGCATTGCACTCGCGTGCTGTGCGCGGATGCCGAGCGTTCGGTGTTTTTCGATTACTACCAGACCGGCGACGCCAGCCTGCGACTGGATCACGGTTCGCGGATTGAAGGCATTGGTCGTCCTCGGGTCGAGGCTTCGTTCCTGCCGAAGGTGATTGATGCGATGGTCAAGGTGCCGGACGCATTGTCACTCGCGGCCATGCATTACCTGGCGCAGCGTTTGGGTCGGCGGGTAGGCGGTTCGAGTGGGACCAACCTGATCGGCGCCTTGATAGCGGCCCGGCAGATGGTGGAGGCGGGGGAGTCGGGGTCGATCGTGGCGATTCTGTGCGATGGCGGCGAGCGCTATGAAACCAGCTATTACGATCAGGCCTGGCTCAAGGCCCAAGGGTATGAATTGAGCGGCTTGATCGATGCCGTGGCGGCGAGTGTCGAGCGCGGCGAACCGCTGCCGGACACCGTGCTCCGCGCCAACATCTAACACACCGGCCCTTGTAGGAGCGAGGCTTGCCCGCGAAGAACGATAATGCGGTCTTTCAGGAAGACCGCATCAACTTCTTCGCGGGCGAGCCTCGCTCCTACACGGGCGGTGTGGTGTCAGGCTTCGAGGCCGAGGATGTCTCGGGCCACGGCTTCGGCGATACGAATCCCGTCCACACCTGCCGACAGAATCCCGCCTGCATAACCCGCACCTTCACCGGCCGGGAACAAACCTTTCACGTTCAAACTCTGCATCGATTCATTGCGGGTAATCCGCAGCGGCGATGAAGTACGCGTCTCGATCCCGGTCAACACCGCGTCGTGCAGCGAGTAACCGCGAATCTGTTTCTCGAACGCCGGCAAGGCTTCGCGAATGGCTTCGATGGCAAACGCCGGCAAGGCCAGCGCCAAGTCACCCAAGGCAACGCCCGGCTTGTAGGACGGCTCGACGCTGCCCAACTCAGTGGACGGCTTGCCGGCAATGAAATCTCCGACCAGTTGCGCCGGCGCCTCATAGTTGCTGCCGCCCAGCACATAGGCGTGGGATTCCAGGCGTTCCTGCAACTCGATCCCGGCCAGCGGGCCGCCCGGATAATCGACTTCCGGGGTAATCCCGACGACGATCCCGGAGTTGGCGTTACGCTCGTTACGCGAGTACTGGCTCATGCCGTTGGTGACCACGCGGCCCGGCTCGGACGTCGCCGCCACCACGGTGCCGCCCGGGCACATGCAGAAGCTGTAGACCGAACGACCGTTGCTGGCATGGTGCACCAATTTGTAGTCGGCGGCCCCGAGCTTCGGGTGGCCGGCGTATTTGCCCAGGCGCGCACGATCGATCAGTGACTGCGGGTGTTCGATGCGGAAACCCACCGAGAACGGCTTGGCTTCCATGAACACACCACGACCATGCAGCATACGGAAGGTGTCGCGGGCGCTGTGGCCGAGGGCCAGGATCACGTGCTTGGAGTGGATCTGCTCGCCGCCATGGAGCTCGACGCCGACCAGTTGACCGTCCTCGATCAACACGTCGGTGACGCGCTGCTGGAAGCGCACTTCGCCACCCATCGCGCGAATCTGCTCACGCATGTTTTCGACAACACCGGTCAGACGGAACGTACCGATGTGCGGTTTGCTGACGTAGAGGATTTCTTCCGGCGCACCTGCTTTTACGAACTCGTGCAGGACTTTGCGCCCGATGAATTTCGGGTCCTTGATCTGGCTGTAGAGCTTGCCGTCAGAGAACGTCCCCGCGCCGCCTTCACCGAACTGCACGTTGGACTCGGGGTTGAGCACGCTTTTACGCCACAGGCCCCAGGTGTCCTTGGTGCGCTGGCGCACTTCGGTGCCGCGCTCGAGAATGATCGGCTTGAAGCCCATTTGCGCGAGCAGCAGCCCGGCGAAAATCCCGCACGGACCGAAACCGACGACGATCGGGCGCTGCTGCAGATCAGCCGGCGCCTGGCCAACCACTTTGTAGCTGACATCCGGCGCGACGTTGACGTTACGGTCATCGGCGAACGTGTGCAGCACCGCGGCCTCATCGCGAACGTTGAGGTCGATGGTGTAGATGAAGCACAGTTCGGAAGATTTTTTGCGCGCATCGTAGCTGCGCTTGAACAAGGTGAAGTCGAGCAGGTCATCGCTGGCGATGCCCAGGCGCTGCACGATGGCAGGGCGCAGGTCTTCATCGGGATGGTCGATCGGCAACTTGAGTTCGGTGATTCGTAACATGACGGGATCCGGTTCGCGGGGCGCACAACTGCGCCAAGGCGTTTGAAACCGGAGATTATAAGCCCCAAAGGATGATTCCCGTGAGGCTAAAACGATCAGTCGTCGCGGGACCCGCCAAAATACCCGCAGCCGCGCTGAACCTTGCCATCGATGCGCAGTTCGGCGCTCATGTGCTGCACGCTGCCGGTGCTGCTGTCGACGCAACGTTGCGGCGCCACCCACAGTTCGATGTGCTGGTTGTTGGCTTCAGTGCTGAGGTTGAAGCGGCCATCGCCCAGTTGCTCTTCAACGTACGGCACGGCCAATGGCGGCTGCCCGGCGCGATCGATGACCAGGCCTTTGCCGCTGACCTTCACGTTCCACTCTGGCCCATGGCCGGCGGCGCGCAGGATCAGCAGTTTGAAGTTGGGATCGTTGCAAGCAGCCCCCGAACGCTCGACGCGGTATAACTGCTCCAGATCGAGGCGGCTGTCGGCGCCATTGGCGACGATGCGCCCGCGCACATCGGCGAACAGCTTGCCCTGGGCATCGGCCAGGGTCGCGGCCTCTTGCAGGACACTGGTGCCGCCGGTGTCGTTGACCACGTAGCTGCGTTGTTCATTGCACGGCTGGAACAACAGCTTGCCGTCGGCGGCGGTCAACTGGCCCTGCAGGCGGGTCTGGCCCACATGAGAGGCGCTCTCACGCGAGCCATCGAGCAACTGGCAGGCAGCGAACAATGGAAGCAGGGCAACAAGGACTAGGGAACGGGCAACACGCATCTTTGGGTCTCCTGACAAGTGCCGCCACGTTACTCAGCCTGACCGTTCATCACAACCCCGACAGACCTACGTCGATCAACCTGTAGGAGCGAAGCTTGCTCGCGAAGGGGCCAGACCATCCAACATATCATTTGAATGACACACCGCTTTCGCGAGCAAGCATCGCTCCTACAGGGGGCTGTGTATCAGCCGACGTGGAACGTCTGGCCAGTCTGCAAGCCTTCGACACTTTTGGCGTAGGCCAATGCCACATCGGCTGCCGGAACCGGTTTGTAGCCACGGAAATACGGCGCGTAGCTGCCCATGGCTTCGACCAGCACATTCGGGCTCACCGAGTTGACGCGCAGCCCGCGTGGCAGTTCGATCGCCGCGGAGCGAACGAAGCTGTCGAGCGCGCCGTTGACCAGTGCAGCCGAGGCGCCGCTGCGGATCGGGTCGTGGCTGAGCACGCCAGTGGTGAAGGTGAACGATGCACCGTCGTTGGCGAATTCGCGGCCGATCAGCAACAGGTTGACCTGCCCCATCAGTTTGTCTTTGAGGCCCAGGGCGAAGCTGTCTTCAGTCATTTCGTCCAGCGGCGCGAAGGTCACATTGCCGGCGGCGCAGACCAGCGCATCGAACTTCCCGGTTTGCTCGAACAGTTGGCGAATCGAGGCGCTGTCGCTGATGTCCACGTGGAAATCACCGCTGTGGCGACCGATGCGGATGATGTCGTGACGCTCGGCCAGTTCCTTGTCAACCGCTGAACCGATGGTGCCGCTTGCGCCGATCAAAAGAATTTTCATGGGGCTGATCCTCGTGTGAGTGGAAAGAGATCTCAGTCTAGAGTGGTTTTTTTCATTGATAAGCGCGCTAATAGGCAACCTTTGGTTTTCAAATGGAAACAGTCCATGAGCGAGATGGATGATCTGGCGGCGTTTGCGGTGTTGATCGAAGCGGGGAGTTTCACCTTGGCGGCGCAGCAATTGGGTTGCAGCAAAGGCCAACTCTCCAAGCGCATCAGCCTGTTGGAGACGCGGTTTAGCGTGGTGTTACTGCAACGCACCACTCGCCGCTTGAGCCTGACAGCAGCGGGCGCGGCGTTGTTGCCACAAGCCCAGGCGCTGGTCGTCCAAGTGGAGAGGGCGCGTCAGGCATTGGCGCGGTTGAAGGACGATATGGCCGGGCCGGTGCGTATGACGGTTCCGGTGTCGCTGGGGGAAACGTTCTTCGATGGCTTGTTGCTGGAGTTTTCCGGCAAGTACCCCGAGGTGCAGATCGAGTTGGACCTGAGCAACAGCTATCGTGATTTGTCCCGCGACGGTTTTGACTTGGCAGTCCGTTCCGAAGTGGCCAACGATCAACGGTTGGTTGCGCGCCCGTTGTTGGCATGGCACGAAATGACCTGCGCCAGTCCGGCCTATCTCGAACAGTACGGTGAACCGCAGACGCCCCAGGCGTTGGCTGAGCATCGCTGCCTGCTCAACAGCCATTACAGCGGTCGTGAAGAATGGCTTTATCACCAGCAACATGAATTGTTGCGAGTGCGGGTATCAGGGCCGTTCGCCAGCAACCATTACAGCCTGTTGAAAAAAGCCGCATTGGCTGGGGCTGGCATTGCACGGTTACCTTCGTACCTGCTGCAAGCGGATTTGGCTGACGGGCGATTGCGCTGGCTCCTGCGCGATTACCAGACGCGGAGCATGCCGATGTACCTGGTGCATCCGTATCAAGGTGGATTGCCAAAGCGCACGCAGGTGTTGGCGGATTATCTGATCGGCTGGTTCAAGCGCAGTGGCGAGGCGCTGGACCGGCTTCAACGATAATCTCTGCCTCCACACAAACCCTGTGGGAGCGGGCTTGCTCGCGAAGGCGGTAGGACAGCCACATCAATATCGCCTGACCCACCGCTTTCGCGAGCAAGCCCGCTCCCACATTGGATTTTCAGTGTTGTTGAGGGTTGTGGCGGGCATAAAAAAACGGCCCGAAGGCCGTTTTTTGTTTACCGCGATCGCTTAGCCACCGAGGTACGCTTCGCGCACTTTCGGGTCGGTCAGCAGGGCTTCACCGGTGCCTTGCATCACCACACGGCCGTTTTCCAGTACGTACGCACGGTCAGCAATTTTCAGTGCCTGGTTGGCGTTCTGCTCCACCAAGAACACTGTCACACCGTCCTTGCGCAGCTGTTCGATGATGTCGAAGATCTGCTGGATGATGATCGGTGCCAGACCCAGCGACGGCTCGTCGAGCAGCAGCAACTTGGGTTTGCTCATCAGCGCACGGCCGATGGCGAGCATTTGCTGTTCGCCGCCGGACATGGTGCCGCCGCGCTGGGCGAAGCGTTCTTTCAGGCGTGGGAAAAGTCCGAGAACCTTGTCCATTTGTTCCTGATAGTCGCCCTTGTCGGTGAAGAAGCCGCCCATGGCGAGGTTTTCTTCCACGGTCAGGCGGGCAAACACCCGACGACCTTCCGGCACCACGGCAATGCTCTTGCGCATGATCTGCGCCGAGGTCTGCCCCACGAGCTCTTCACCCATGTACTTGATGCTGCCGCTGTGGGCTTGCGGCGAACCGCAAAGCGTCATCAGCAGGGTCGACTTGCCGGCACCGTTGGCGCCGATCAGGGTGACGATTTCGCCCTGGCGGATCTCCACGTTGACGCCGTGCAGGGCCTGGATCTTGCCGTAGAAGGTGGAAACGTTTTCGAATTGCAGCATTTACGCTTCCCCCAGGTAGGCTTTGATCACTTCAGGATTGTCGCGGATCTGTTCCGGCGTGCCGTCGGCCAGGGGCGTGCCCTGGTTGATCACGACGATGTGGTCGGAAATGCTCATGACCAGTTTCATGTCGTGTTCGATCAGCAGCACGGTGACATCGTGCTCTTCACGCAGCACGCTGATCAACGCCTTTAGGTCTTCGGTTTCCTTCGGGTTCAGGCCGGCAGCCGGTTCGTCGAGCATGAGGATCCGCGGGCGGGTCATCATGCAGCGAGCGATTTCCAGGCGACGTTGCTGACCGTAGGCCAGGGTGCCGGCCGGACGGTTGGCGAACGCCTTGAGGTTGACCTTCTCCAGCCAGTACTCGGCGAATTCCATGGCCTCGCGCTCGCTTCTGCGGAACGCCGGGGTCTTGAACAGGCCCGCCAGGAAGTTGGTGTTCAGGTGACGGTGCTGGGCGATCAAGAGGTTCTCGACCGCTGTCATGTCCTTGAACAGCCGCACGTTCTGGAAGGTGCGCACCACGCCTTTGCGGGCGATCTCGTGGCCGGGCAGGCCCTCGATCGATTGACCGTCAAGCAGGATGCTGCCGCCGCTCGGCTTGTAGAAACCGGTCAGGCAGTTGAACACAGTGGTCTTGCCCGCGCCGTTTGGCCCGATCAGCGCCACAACCTGCTTTTCCTTGACGGTCAGGGCCACGCCGTTGACCGCGAGCAAACCGCCGAAGCGCATGCTCAGATTTTCGACTTTAAGGATCTCGCGGCTCATTTGCGCAGCTCCATGTGAGGACGTTGCATGGGCAGCAGACCTTGAGGACGCCAGATCATCATCAGCACCATCAAGGCGCCGAACATCAACATGCGGTATTCACTGAACTCACGCATCATTTCCGGCAACAGGATCATCACCGTGGCCGCCAGCACGACGCCCAGTTGCGAGCCCATGCCACCCAGCACCACGATGGCGAGGATGGTCGCCGACTCGATGAAGGTGAACGACTCCGGTGTCACCAGCCCTTGGCGCGCGGCGAAGAAGCTGCCGGCGAAACCGGCGAAGCAGGCGCCCAGGGTAAAGGCCGAAAGCTTGATGATGGTCGGGTTCAAGCCCAACGCACGGCAGGCAATTTCGTCTTCACGCAGCGCTTCCCAGGCACGGCCCAAAGGCATGCGCAGCAAGCGGTTGATCACGAACAACGCGAACAGGGCGAGGAACAACGCGACCAGGTAAAGGAAGATCACCTTGTTGATCGAGTTGTATTCCAGGCCGAAGTACTCGTGGAATGTCTGCAGGCCTTCAGCGGCTTTACGTTCGAAGGTCAGGCCGAAGAACGTCGGTTTCTCGATGTTGCTGATGCCGTTCGGGCCACCGGTGATGTCGGTCAGGTTACGCAGGAACAGACGGATGATTTCACCGAAGCCCAGGGTCACGATCGCCAGGTAGTCACCGCGCAAACGCAATACCGGGAAGCCGAGCAGGAAGCCGAAAGTGGCTGCCATCAGACCGGCAATCGGCAGGCAGATCCAGAAGCTCAGCCCATAGTAGTGCGACAGCAGCGCGTAGCTGTAGGCGCCGACGGCATAGAAACCGACATAACCGAGGTCGAGCAGGCCGGCCAGGCCGACCACGATGTTCAGGCCGAGGCCGAGCATCACGTAGATCAGCACCAGGGTGGCGATGTCCACCGCGCCGCGAGAGCCGAAGAACGGCCAGATCAGCGCACCGATGATCAGCGCGATGATGATCCAGCGCTGAGTGGTCGGCAGGGTCAGGAACGTACTGGCCTTGGCCGGCATGACCGGCAGGTTCGGCGAGGATTTCCAGGCCGAGCTGATCTGCTGGTCGAACAGCACCCGCAGGAACATCAGCACCGAGCATACGGCGATGGTGATCAGGGTTGCCGTGCTGGTGCCATGCACTTCGAGGTTGATGCCGACGATGGTCAGTTTCAGACCGAGTACCGGGTAGGCCACGGCCCACACCAGCAAGGCGCTGAACAACGCCTGTTTAAGATTCCTAGTCATACTTTCTCAACCTCCGGACGGCCCAACAGGCCGGTTGGCCGGAACAACAACACCAGAACCAATAGACCGAACGCGACGACGTCCTTGTACTGGTCGCCGAAGATATCGGCACCAAACGCTTCTGCCACCCCTAGCACGATCCCGCCGAGCATGGCGCCGGGGATGCTGCCGATGCCGCCCAGTACCGCGGCGGTGAAGGCCTTGAGGCCGACGAGGAAACCGGCGTTCGGGTTGATCACGCCGTATTGCATGCTCAGCAGCACGGCCGCGATGGCCGCCAGCGCGGCACCGATGACGAAGGTCAGGGCGATGATGTTGTTGGTGTTGATACCCAGCAGGTTGGCCATCTTGATGTCTTCGGCACAGGCGCGGCAGGCGCGACCCAGGCGAGAGCGGGAGATGAACAGCGTCAGGCCGAGCATGGCGACGAAGGTCACCACGAACACCACGATTTGCATGTAGGAAATCAGCACTTCATGTGCGCCACCTGGCCCGATGGAGAAGTTGCCGGGGATCAGGTTGGGGATGGATTTGTCCTTGGAGTCTTGCGCCAGCAGAACCGTGTTCTGCAGGAAGATCGACATACCGATGGCGGAAATCAGCGGGATCAGACGGTTGCTGCCGCGCAGGGGGCGGTAGGCGATCCGTTCGATGCTGTAGCCGTAGGCACTGGTCACGACGATGGTCGCGAGAAAAGCGGCGGTCATCAACAGCGGAACGCTGTCGAGTCCCATCATGGACAGGCCCGCAATGGCGATGAACGCCACGTAGGAACCAATCATGTACACCTCGCCATGGGCGAAGTTGATCATTCCAATGATGCCGTAAACCATCGTATAGCCGATGGCGATCAGGGCATACGTGCTGCCAATGGTCAGGCCATTAACCAGCTGTTGGAAGAAGTGATAGATGTCAGGCATTACAGCGCTCCTAAAAACCTGATACGCATTTCACTGGTGGAGTCATTTTCCCGCTCGAGCCCCGTGGATCTGCATCCACTTCGAACGCGAGGTTTGCCAGCGAACCGCTGATGACGGTTTTGAGATTTTCAGGTGGGGAGACTGGCGGATCACGCCAGCGCGGCCCAATACGTTCGTAAAACAAAGCCCACGGCACGCCGTGGGCTTTATTGGCAGTCAGTCAGGCAACGCCTTACTGAGGCTTGGCTTCAGTTTTAGGTTTGCCGAAGTGCCACTCGTAAACCACGAATTTGAAGTCTTTCAGGTCGCCCTTGGCGTCGAAGCTCAGGTCGCCAGTCGGGGTTTTGAACGTCCCGGCGTGGATGGCTTCAGCCACTTTGGCCGCGTCTTCGCTCTTGGCTGCCTTGATGCCGTCGGCAATCACGGTCACCGCCGAGTAGGCCGGGAACACGAACGGACCGCTTGGATCTTCTTTCTTGGCTTTGAACGCATCAGCCAGGGCAACGTTGGCCGGATCCTGGTCGAAGGATTTCGGCAGGGTTACCAGCAGGCCTTCGGAAGCGTCTTTGGCGATCTGCGAAATGGAGTCGTTACCCACGCCTTCCGGACCCATGAACTTGGCTTTCAGGCCTTTTTCCTGGGATTGACGCAGGATCAGACCCAGCTCCGGGTGGTAGCCGCCGTAGTAGACGAAGTCGACGTTGGCTTGCTTGAGCTTGGAGATCATCGAAGAGAAGTCTTTGTCGCCGGCGTTGATGCCTTCGAACACGGCAACCTTGACGCCTTTGCCTTCCAGGGTTTTCTTCACGGCGGTGGCGATGCCTTCACCGTATTGCTGTTTGTCGTGCAGAACGGCAACGATCTTCGGTTTTACGAAGTCGGCGATGTAGTTACCGGCGGCAGGGCCTTGGGCGCTGTCCAGACCGATGGTGCGGAACACCATTTTGTAACCACGGGACGTGATGTCCGGGCTGGTGGCAGCCGGAGTGATCATGATCACGCCTTCGTCTTCGTAGATGTCCGAAGCCGGTTGAGTGGAGCTGGAGCACAGGTGACCGACCACGAACTTGACGCCGTCGTTGACGACTTTGTTCGCGACCGCTACCGCTTGTTTTGGATCACAGGCGTCATCGTATTCAACGGCTTCGAGTTTCTTGCCGTCTACGCCGCCTTTGGCGTTGATCTGTTCGATGGCCATTTTGGCGCCACTGAACTGCATGTCGCCGTATTGGGCTACAGGACCGGTTTTAGGGCCGGCGATGCCGATCTTGATGGTGTCAGCTGCGAACGAATGGCTGGCAACCCCGGCCAGAACCATAGCGGTAAACAGTTTGGAAATCTGCTTAGTAGCCTTAGTCATAGTGCTCCACTCTTACTGTTGTAGTTTTTATAGTCCTGGCGCCGTAGCAGCAGAACCGGGTCAGATATCTTCGATATCCTCCGGAAAATGCCCCCGGCAACTGTACCGGTACAGTGTAGAGCGCCGATTGTCAGCCTGGGAAGCTGGCGCCAGGGGGCAAAACCTGAGGGTGTCGCTTTTTTGAAAGAAAAAGACAGAATCGCGGCGGGGGTTCAGGCTGAATGAACAGCAATCCTTGGCTTTCCTGCACTTTTCAATCGGTGACTCAATTGCATCCGGGTTTTTCTGCCAGACCACCGACGTTATGATTACGTCGATTTCTTTTCCGGACAGGACCCATGACTCAAGAACCTAGCACCCTCTATGCCAAGCTGCTTGGTGAAACCGCATCTATTACCTGGAAGGAGCTGGAGCCGTTCTTCGCCAGGGGTGCCCTATTGTGGGTCGACCCAGGTCTGGATTTGATCGCCGCGGCCGAGGCGGTAGCGACCGACGAAGGCGAGAAAGTGGCTGCCTGGCTGGCCGCCGACAAGGTCGCCAAGCTGTCTGAAACGCGGGCGCTGGATCTTTTCGAACGTGACCCGGAGCTGTGGGCAGTGGTCGTTTCGCCGTGGATTTTGATCCAGGAAAGGGCGACGAACTGACATGTCGCACTAAAGCAGTGCGTCCGTTGAACAGCTAAAAGTGTGTAGCCGAGTAGCGTGATGGCATGTTGCCGTAGAGAAAGGCCACAGAAGGGTCTTGGCGAGGGTGACGTAAACGTAACGGGAACAGTTTATTGAGCAGCCGATTGGCTGCTGAATTGTTTCTGGATGTTGGGATTTGCGGTGAATGTCAGGCCGCCTTCGCGAGCAAGCCCGCTCCCACATTTGACCGCATTCTTCCAGATGGAATGCGATTGAATGTGGGAGCGGGCTTGCTCGCGAAGGGGCCATCGCAGGCTACGCAGTTTTACCGGTGTGGTTATTCAGCGAAATAACCTTGGTCTTGCCAATCCGGTGACGATAAATCTCGCGCAGGTACTTGATCGCCTTCTTCACGCAATCGCGAGACAAGCGAATGTCGTTGATCGAGACGAACTTGTCCTTGTCGTTGATCAGCTCTCGGTACTTTTTCTCGTACATCGGTTTGATCGCATACCAGTTGGTGTCGAGGATTTTCGCCGGGTTCTCGAACTCGTTAAGCAAGTCGTCGATCAGGTCTTCGTCAAACTCTTCGTTGATGATGAAGTCGAGGATCGAGTTGTCCAGGGTCTCGTCGAAGCGGTACGGGTTTTTCGCAAAGCAGCGCTTGATGAACGCCACGATCAGCGTCAGGAAGTCGTCCGACAGGCACGGGCTCTTGGCGATCAATGTGGTCAGCGACAAGTTGGCCGAGGCGCCGATCACCAGCGCATAACGCTTGAGCGTGGTGTTGGGGAACAGGCTGTTGAGGTGGGTCTTCAACCGGTTCAGGTCCATGTAGGACAGCTTGTAGTCCTTCGGCAACGAAACGATCGAGACCACCGACGAGCAGTTCTTGAAGAAGTGCAGGTCGTGCAACGCGGCGGCGTCATAACCCGAGTTCTTGTACTGCTCCAGCGACGCGCGATAACGCTTGGACTCGATCGGCAGCAGGCTGATGCCTTCGATGGCCTGGGTGACCTTGTTGAAGTGCGGCAGGTCGATGGAACGGAAAAACAAGTCGTCGATGTTCAGGCGCTGCGGCTCTTTCTCGAACACCTTGAACTTGTCGCTGCTCGGCGGCGGGGTTTCCGGCACCACGGATTCGGCATAGGCAATCGCCACCGGGCCGGCCAGGCTCATGAACAGGTCGTTGGCGTCGAGGCGAATGGTTTCGCCGATGTCGATGCCGGCGCGACGGAAATAGTTCTGGTCGTAGTCAGTCGTGACCGCTTGCGCCGTCAGAATGTTGAAGATCTGCTGCGAGATGTACTGGTTGGCGTGCTTTTCCATCGCGTTGACGTCGATGTTCTGGATGTTGCCGTCATCGCTCTCTTCGGCGTAACGCATGATGTCGTTGGAGATCAGCATCATCGCGTTCCATGGGCGGATACGCCCCATG
The DNA here is from genome assembly GCF_044746405.1 of Pseudomonas sp. NPDC086251. NCBI lineage: Bacteria > Pseudomonadati > Pseudomonadota > Gammaproteobacteria > Pseudomonadales > Pseudomonadaceae > Pseudomonas > Pseudomonas sp. NPDC086251. Next base: position 82,137 of record NZ_JBIVBY010000010.1, on the reverse strand, counting down.
ACACTGGCTTCGCTGCTGTCTTCGTTGGCGAAGTTGTAGGAGAAGTCCCACTCTTCCGACAGGTATTTACACAGCAGGCGACCGGCGTTGATGTGCAGCGCCTCGGACATTTCACTGCGGTGATCGGAAATGTTCGGCAGCACGCAGATGCCGCTGGTGAAGATCGGCTCGAACACGAACGAATGGCCGCTCTTGCCGTCGTGCTCGTCCATCGGCTTGGTGTCGAACGTCTTGTTCATGTACGAGTGCTGCTGGGCCAGGCCGAATTCCGAGGCCATACCCGAACCGGTACCGCCGCCGGCACTGAAGATAGAGAAATACAGGCGCGACTGGTTGGCCTTGATGCCGCAGCTGTCGATCAGGTACGAGTGAATCATCTTCCAGTCGGGACTGGAGAAACGCTGGGTGTCCTTGTTCAGGATGATCTTGGCCAGGTACTGGCCGAGGATCGGCGCGTTACCGGCGCCACCGGCGTGGACTTCCGACAAGTCCATGATTTTCATTTTGCTGTAGTCGCGCAAAAAGCCGCTTTTTTCGCCCTTGCGCGAGAAGCGGATGCGACCGGCGATGTCTTTGTCCAGGTCGCCGAGCATCACCAGCGGTTCCACCAGGAACACCGGTTTGGTGGCCTTGTTCGGCCCCAGGCGCAAGTTGTTGCGAATCCACTGCGCCGGGCTGTAACCCTTTTCGGCGAAGCGTTTGTCCGGCGAGAGACGGTCTTCGTTGTTGAATTCGCTGAGGTAGAACTTGCGGGCGTTGTACACCAGCTCCGCGACGTCCAGCGCAATGTTCGAACCGCAACGACCGAGGCCGATCAGGCACACCGACGGGAATTCCTGATCGTTGTGCTGTTCGCTGTCGCCTTCCAGGTGCGGTGGGCGCGGAAACACCATGTCACGCAAGCCGTCGAGGTTATCGAGGATGCGGTCGGTGTTGGTTTCGGTGAAGTACAGATATTGCTGAGTGGCCAGCGGGCGCGATGGCGTCAATGGCTTCGAGGGCGCGGGGCTGTTCGCCGCAGGGCTCAGCGTCAGATCGGATATCGCAGTGGCCGGATTGTTTTTGGAAGTCATTGTGCGCCATGTACCTGGACTGGTGGGTCGGGCGACAGGCTGTCGTCTAACCATCACGGATGGGAACTCGCGTCTTGTTTTTAGCGCGTATTTGGCCCAAGCGTCAGAGTCTTGGTCTGAACGTCGCTCGGGGGAATCCTTTCCTAAGTCATGATGAATCGGCCAATATTCACTGATCTTTAATCAAAAGGAGGCCAAATGATGGCAGTGCTACCTTCGTTGGGGTTTGCCGGGATCGGCCTGATGGGCTTGCCAATGTGTCGGCGCCTGCTCGCGGCGGGCTATCCGCTGACCGTGTGGAACCGCAATCCGGCCAAATGCGCGCCACTGGTCGAGGCAGGCGCACGTCAGGTCGCCACACCGGCCGAGCTGTGCCAGCACGCTGATGTGGTGATGCTGTGCCTGGCGGACACGGCCGTGGTGCGCGAGGTGGTTTTTGGTCCGGCCGGGATCGCCGAGGGGGCGAAAAGCGCTCAGTTGCTGGTGGATTTTTCCAGCCTGGAACCTACCGCCACGCGGGAAATGGCGACAACGCTGCTCAGCACAACCGGCATGAAATGGCTGGATACGCCGGTGTCCGGCGGAGTGATCGGTGCCGAGGCCGGCAGCCTGGCGATCATGGTGGGCGGCGATGCGGCGGACCTGGAACGCGTCAGGCCGGTGCTGTTGAGCCTCGGCCAGCGCGTGACGCACATGGGCGGCGTCGGGGCAGGGCAGGTGACCAAGGCGTGTAACCAAATGATCGTGGCCTGCAATGCGCTGGTGATTGCCGAAGTGGTGGCGTTGGCCGAGCGCTCCGGCGTCGACGCCAGCCGGATCGCCGAGGCCCTGGCCGGCGGTTTCGCCGACTCGAAACCCTTGCAGTTCCTCGCTCCGCAAATGGCCGAAAGCCGTTTCGAACCGGTGAAATGGCACGTGCGCACCTTGCTCAAGGATCTGGACGGCGCGGTGAAGTTTTCCCGCGAGCAGGGTTCGGCCACGCCGATCAGTGGATTGGCCGCACAATTGATGCGACTGCATGGGGCTCAGGGCTTCCTGGAAAAAGATCCGTCGACGTTAGTGCAGTTGTACCGCGAGCCAGACTCAAAGGGCTGACATTGCGCGACGGCTTGCGCTGGTTGATTTCGTTCAGCACCGGATGCAATTCAGCCAGCGGCATCGCCACCAGCGCATTCTCGGTCACCTCCAGTTCAATCCGGTGTTGCGCCATGCCGGCTGCGCGCAGGGCGTGTTTGACTTCATCGGCGAACGCGGCGCGTGTCAGGTTCAGCGGTGAGCACTTGACGATGATCTTGAGTTCTTCGCTGCCGTGGCGGGACAGTTCGCCCAGGTCCTCGCAGGCCTTGCGCAGCACCCAGTTGTCCAGTTCGGCGATCAGGCCGTTGGCCTCGGCGATGGCAATGAACCGATCCGGCGCGAGCAAGCCGAGGACTGGATGTTGCCAGTGCACCAGCGCTTCAAGCTTGCTGACCTGGCCGGTTTTCAGGTCGAGGATCGGTTGGTAATAAAGCATCAGCCCGGTGTTGGCGTGCAGGGCCTGGCGCAGTTCTTCTTCCAGTGGATGCTCGCGCGTGGCGCGGGCTTTCATGTCTTGACGGAAAAAATGCAACCCGTTGCGCCCGTTGCCCTTGGACTGATACAGCGCCAGGTCGGCGTTTTTCAGCAGCTCTTCGCAGGTCTTGCCGTCTTCCGGAAACAGGCTGATGCCGATGCTGGTGGTGATGACCATGCGCCGCCCGGACAGCTCGATGGGCTCCTGCATTTTCAGCATGATCCGCTGGGCCAGGTGCCGCGCTTCGTCACGATCGCGCAACCCGATGAGGATGCAGAACTCATCACCGCCGAAACGGGCCACCACGTCTTCGTGACTGCGTACCGACCCTTTGATGTGGCTGGCCAGGGCTTTGAGCAATTCGTCGCCGGCGGCATGACCCAGGCTGTCGTTGACTCGCTTGAAGTGGTCGATGTCGAGGAACATCACCGCCAGCATGCCACCGTCATTGGTTTTCTCGATCAGCCGCTCGGCGAAGATCTGGTTGAAACCACGACGGTTGATCAGGTTGGTCAGCGCATCGTAGTGCGCCATCTGTTGTAATGACAGACGCGCCTGGTCCAGTTGACCCACCAGGGTGTTGACCCGCTGCAGATCGCATTCCTTGTTTTGCAGCTTCTTGTCGGCCAGTGCCGCGCTGATGCTACTGCCAATGATCAGCAAGATCATGACGGCTACCGTCACGCCCAGTTGCAGATGATTGTTGTCGCCGGGCAGCGGCTGGAGGCTGTTGTCGGGTAGCACCAGATCGAGCGCCGCCATGCCGGTGAAATGCATGCTGACGATGCCTGCCCCGAGTACCAGGCTGGCGGTGTATTTGAGCAGTTGGTGAAGCGCACCGCTGCCATCGCGCAGATGACTGGAAACCAACAGTGCGGCCAGGCTGGCGCCAATGGCGATGACGATCGAGAGGGCGAACAGGACGGGTTGGTAATAGGCGGTCGCATTCGAGCGCATGGCGGCCATGCCGACGTAGTGCATGATCGCGATGCCCAGACCAATCCACACCGCGGCCCGTAGGTATTGCCAAAAATTCAACCGAGGATGGCTGAGGGTGTGCATCGCCAGCCACGAGGCCGTCAGTGCGAACAGCAGTGAGGTCAGGGTGATGGGCAGTTGGTATTGAATGTCGATCGGCGCCTGGAATGCCAGCATGCTGATGAAATGCATGGCCCAGATCCCCCCCGCGAGGCACCCGGCGCCGACCCAGCGCCAGCGTCGTTGAGAGGCGGCATTGTCTGCATGACCGACTCGCTCGGTCATGTCCAGCGTGGCGAAGCCGGCTGCACAGGCCACCACATAAGCCAGCAACACCAGAAACGGGTTATGTGCACAATTAAGAATGACCTGACCGCTCTCTGGCAGTTGAGTAGTGAAATGCAAACCAAGCCATTCCATCGCACGCCCCGTCCTTGTTACCTGGCCAACACCATGCCCTCTGGCGAATGTGTTGGAGTATAGAGGTCATGTTAAGCGCGCAATGCGTGATGGCACATTGCTTTCAATGATTTTGGAATTAGCTTTATAGCGATTGGTGCTATGCCTTAAGCGATCTGCTCGTAAGGCATTTCATACTCGGGTTGCAGGGCTGGCAGCCCGAACGCGGCCCGGGCCGCATCGCAATCCACGTTTGCCTCGCCATTGACCCACGAGGCGTCGAACTCGCGGCAAGTGCTGGAGCGCTGGTCGTAAATCGAGCATTGCACAGTGCTGCCCACTTCACCGACCAGCCCGACGCAGCGGGTGGGTTTGCAGTCGGTGCCGAGCATGGCCACCCGACTGGGGCTGATGGGCGCGACCAGTTCGTCGGGCACAGTTCCCCCGGCCGAGGTGCATTCACCCCAGAAAAAAGACACGCGAAAATGAGAACAGCAGGCACCGCAATTCAGACACGGACTGGCTTCGGACATGGGCGATAATCAAAGGAGGGATGGGGGACACGGTGGGGCAGACAAGGCCGCTATTCTAGGCTTCGCCTCGGGCTTGGGAAGGGGGGCATAAAGGTATTTTTCACTGGGGCCAATGGCGGTGAAAAACCTGTCTTACTGACATCTCAAATTCCATGTGGGAGCGGGCTTGCTCGCGAAAGCGGTGGACCTGCCAAGCTTCTATTGAATGTGCCGGCCTCTTCGCGAGCAAGCCCGCTCCCACAGGTTGCGCGCCCTGCCCGAAAATTGTGCCATGGGCTGGTATCACACTTACGAATAATTACAGACAGTCACGGCGAGCCTGACTAGATTGCAGGTTCCGGGGACAGTGAGGCCCCAATAACAATAAAAGAGACGGACCCATGCAGAACTCGACCCAAGCGGCGAATGCCTGGCGCATTCTGTTCCTGTTGTTCCTGGCCAACCTGTTCAACTTTTTCGACCGCACCATTCCCGCCATCATCATCGAGCCGATTCGCATGGAGTGGCACCTCAGCGACTTTCAGCTGGGGATCATCGGTACCGCCTTCACGATTGTCTACGCCATTGCCGGCCTGCCTTTGGGGCGCCTGGCCGATACCGGCTCACGCAGCAAATTGATGGGTTGGGGCCTCGCGGCATGGAGCGGCCTGACGGCGGTCAACGGACTGGTGGGCAGCTTCTGGGGTTTCCTGATCGTGCGCATGGGCATCGGCATCGGTGAAGCCAGTTACGCACCGGCCGCCAACTCGCTGATCGGCGACCTGTTTCCGGCCCACCGCCGTGCGCGGGCGATGGGCATTTTCATGCTCGGCCTGCCGCTGGGGTTGTTGCTGGCGTTCTTCACCATCGGCGCGATGGTCAAGGCGTTCGACAGCTGGCGGGCGCCGTTCTTCATCGCGGCGGTGCCGGGGTTGATCCTGGCGATCTTCATGTTCTTCATCAAGGAACCGAAACGCGGCGCCGCGGAAAGCGTGCAAGTTTCGCAGGAACGTGTCGACCGGCCGATCCGTCGGGTGCTGGCGGTGCCGACCTTTCTATGGCTGGTGATGGCGGGGCTGTGCTTCAACTTCGCCACCTATGCCTGCAACTCGTTTCTGGTGCCGATGCTGCAGCGTTATTTCCTGATGCCGTTGCAGGAAGCGGCGGTGGCGACCGGGGTGATCGTCGGCGTGACCGGGCTGTTCGGCCTGACGCTGGGTGGCTGGGTCGCCGACAAGATTCACCAGCGAGTGGCCAACGGTCGCCTGCTATTTGCAGCGTTCAGCCTGATCATCTCGACCGTGTGCACTGCCTGGGCGCTGCATTCGGGGCGGATCGAGATCGGCGTGTTTGTCGCGGTATTCAGCGTCGGCTGGTTGTTTGCCTACAACTTCTACACCTGCGTTTACACGGCGATTCAGGACGTGGTCGAGCCGCGCTTGCGGGCGACGGCGATGGCACTGTTTTTTGCCGGCCTGTACCTGTTGGGCGGTGGTCTGGGGCCGGTGGTGGTGGGCGGTCTGTCCGATCACTTTGCGCACACGGCGATGCTCGCGGCCGGTGCCGAGCAGATGACGGAGGCGTTCAAGGCGGTCGGCCTGCATGACGCCATGTACCTGATCCCGGTGGCGCTGTTTTTCACCATGGTGTTCCTGTTCCTGGCATCGCGGTGTTTTGTTCGCGATGCAAAGCGGATGAAGGATGGGTTGGTGGCGGTGGTTGAACCAGGGGTTGCTGTGGCGACTGCATGACCGCCTTCGCGAGCAAGCCCGCTCCCACATTTGACCGAGTTCGTCCAGAGGAAACGCGATCGAATGTGGGAGCGGGCTTGCTCGCGAAGAGGCCATCATGAACACCACATAAACCCAGCAGACAAAAAAGGCCCGCATCGCTGCGGGCCTTCTTGTTTCAGGCAATGGAGCCGGGCGAAGTTAACCCGCCACCAACACCCGAATCGCTTCCAGTCGCAACGCAGCCTTGTCGAGCATGGCCAGGCCTTGCTCGCGCTGTTTGCGCAGGGCAACCAGTTCGCTGTCACGGACGGTCGGGTTGACCGCTTGCAACGCGGTCAGGCGCGCCAGTTCTTCGTCGGTATCGGCCGCCAGGCGACGCTGCGCCTCGGCAACGCGCTCGGCGTGACGCGGAAAGATTTTCTCTTCACCGGCATTGATCCGCGGCGTCAGCTGATCGCGCTGGGCCTGGATGAACTTGTTGGCGCTGGCGCGAGGCACGCTTTCCAGTTGATCGTTCAGGGTTTCGAACGACACCCGGGCCGACAAGTCATTGCCATTGGCATCCAGCAGGCAGCGCAGGGCGGCCGGCGGCAGGTAGCGGCCCAGTTGCAGCGAGCGCGGCGCAACCACTTCGCTGACGTAGAGCAGTTCCAGCAACACGGTGCCAGGTTTCAGCGCCTTGTTCTTGATCAGCGCCACGGCGGTGTTGCCCATGGAGCCGGACAGAACCAGGTCCATGCCGCCCTGAACCATCGGGTGTTCCCAGGTGATGAACTGCATGTCTTCGCGAGACAGCGCCTGGTTGCGGTCGTACGTGATGGTCACGCCTTCGTCGTCGCCCAGCGGGAAGCTGGCATCGAGCATTTTTTCGCTCGGCTTGAGGATCAGGGCGTTTTCCGAATGGTCTTCGCTGTCGATGCCGAACGCATCGAACAGAGTTTCCATATAGATCGGCAAGGTGAACTGATCGTCTTGCTCGAGGATGTCCTCGACCAGTGCAACGCCTTCGCCGGCACCGCCGGAGTTGAGCTCCAGCAGGCGGTCACGGCCGGTATGCAGTTCGGCTTCCAGACGCTCGCGTTCACCGCGAGCTTCGTCGATCAACGCTTGCCACTCGCCGTCGTCGGCATTTTCCAGCAGCGGCAGCAGGCGCGAGCCGAACTGATGCTGCAAGGCGTTGCCGGTCGGGCAGGTGTTGAGGAACGCGTTCAGCGCTTCGTGGTACCACTGGAACAGCCGTTCTTGCGGGCTGGTTTCCAGGTACGGCACGTGCAGTTCGATGATGTGCTTCTGGCCGATCCGGTCCAGACGCCCGATACGCTGCTCCAGCAGGTCCGGGTGCGACGGCAGATCGAACAGCACCAAGTGGTGCGAGAACTGGAAGTTGCGACCTTCACTGCCGATTTCCGAGCAGATCAGCACTTGCGCGCCAAATTCTTCGTCGGCGAAGTAGGCGGCGGCGCGGTCACGTTCGAGGATGTTCATGCCCTCGTGGAACACCGTGGCCGGGATGCCGGAACGCACGCGCAGGGCGTCTTCCAGGTCCATGGCCGTTTCGGCATGGGCGCAGATCACCAGCACTTTGGTGCGCTTGAGCATCTTCAGCGTGTCGATCAACCACTCGACGCGCGGGTCGAATTTCCACCAGCGTTCTTCTTCATTGGCGTCCGGCTGGGCCTGGAAGCTGACTTCCGGGTACAGCTCGGCGTGATCGCCCAGCGGCAGTTCGAGGTATTCGTCAGGGCACGGCAGCGGGTACGGGTGCAGTTTACGCTCCGGGAAACCCTGCACGGCGGCGCGGGTGTTGCGGAACAGCACACGGCCGGTGCCGTGACGGTCGAGCAGTTCACGGACCAGACGGGCGCTGGCTTCGGTGTCGCCATCGTTGACCGCCGTCAGCAAGGCTTCGCCTTCGTTGCCGAGGAAACCGTGAATGGTCTTGTGCGCTTCAGGCGACAAGCGCCCTTTGTCCAGCAGCTCCTGAACGGCTTCGGCCACCGGGCGATAGTTTTCGCTCTCGGCGCGGAAGGCGTGCAGGTCATGGAAACGGTTCGGATCGAGCAGGCGCAGGCGCGCGAAGTGGCTGTCCTGACCCAGTTGTTCCGGGGTCGCGGTCAGCAGCAGCACGCCAGGAATGACTTCCGCCAACTGCTCGACCAGCGAGTATTCAGGGCTGGCCTTTTCTTCGTGCCACACCAAATGGTGCGCTTCGTCGACGACCATCAGGTCCCAACCGGCGGCGAACAGCGCGTCCTGGGCCTTCTCGTCTTCTACCAGCCATTCCAGTGCAACCAGTGCAAGCTGGGTGTCTTCGAACGGGTTGGCGGCATCGCTTTCGATGAAGCGTTCTTCGTCGAACAGCGCGACTTGCAGGTTGAAGCGACGGCGCATCTCGACCAGCCACTGGTGCTGCAGGTTTTCCGGCACCAGGATCAGTACGCGGTTGGCGCGGCCCGAGAGCAGTTGGCGATGGATCACCAGACCGGCTTCGATGGTCTTGCCCAGACCCACTTCGTCCGCCAGCAGAACACGCGGCGCGATACGGTCGGCGACTTCACGGGCGATGTGCAGCTGGTGCGCGATCGGTTGCGCACGCACGCCGCCCAAGCCCCAAAGGGCCGACTGCAATTGGCGGCTGGTGTGTTCCAGGGTGTGGTAACGCAGGGAGAACCAGGCCAGCGGGTCGATCTGCCCGGCGAACAGACGGTCGCTGGCCAGACGGAACTGAATGAAGTTCGACAGCTGGGTTTCCGGCAGGGTGACCACTTCGTTCTGCGCGTTGAGGCCGTGGTAGACCAGCAGGCCATCGACGTCGTCGACTTCCTGTACGGTCAATTTCCAGCCTTCGAAGTGAGTGATCGAATCGCCCGGCGAAAACCGCACGCGGGTGAGGGGCGCATTCCGTAGCGCGTACTGGCGGGTGTCGCCAGTGGCCGGGTAGAGCACGGTCAACAAGCGGCCGTCCTGTGCCAGAACGGTGCCCAAACCCAGCTCGGCTTCGCTGTCACTGATCCAGCGTTGCCCCGGTTGATACTGCTGCGCCATGCTGCCTGACTCCCACCTTGAAAAAGCGGGCTATCTTAACGGAATGAGGGCTTCAGGGCCAAAGGACTCTCATAAAAACTAACGCTCTTACGTTAGTTCACCGTTACAAGGGGCGCAGGCCAAGGCACCAATGAGTGCCAACCGGGTCACAGTTTGCGACCGGTGGCTCAAGTCGCCATCCCCGCAGCCGACAGCCTGCTGACAGGAGACTGATAATTATGCTGCCACCGATGCTCCCCTTGAGTGCCGTGCCAATCACCTCGCAACATGACCCGGTCCGTCAGCGACCGGACATTGCGCCTGTGGTGCCGGTGCAGGAAAGCTCCAGCCAAAGCACCATCGACCTGAAAAATCGCGATCCCGAAGAGGCCGCCCTGCAGCTGCGCGAGGAACAGCGCCGGCAGCAGGAGCGGGACAAGCGTCGCCGCGAAGCCAACGAAGTTCCCGAGGAACACCTGGCGATTCCCGGTGACGAACTCAACGCAGACAATACTGTGCCGGTGGCGCCGTTGATGGACGACCAGCCGCGTCAGGGCTTGTGGGTCGACATCCAAATCTGATCAGGGTGGTCGGCCAATTCGTTGAGGGCGTTCAGCAAGACGTCGATTTCCGATTCGGTGTTGAGGTAACTCACCGCAATCCGCGCGATGCTTTCCATCCCTCGGGCCTGCATGTCCAGCGGCGTATACGCCACACCATTGGCGCCGATATTGATCCCGCGCCGGGCCAGCCGCAGTTTCAGCTCAACACTGTCCCAACCCCTGAGTGTAAAGGCGATCAGCCCGGATTGAAGGTCTGTCGGGCCGAGGTTGTGCAGCGTCAGGCCGGGGATGGCCGCAAGCCTTGTGCGCAACCCCCGACTCAGCAAGTCGATCCGTTGGCGAATACGCGGTGCACCCAGCCGGTTGAATTCCTCTAGCGCATTGGCCAGGCCGGCCAGCAACGCCACGGACACTTCACTGGTTTCAAAGCGCCGCGCATCGTTGCGCAGTGCGAACCCTTCGCCATCCCAGGGGGCTGACAGTACGTCCAGTTGATGGGGAACCAGCCGTTCGAGAAAGCCCGGCTTTATATAGAGCAGCGCCGTGCCTCGCGGTCCTCGGAGAAATTTGCGTCCGGCGCCTTTAAGCACGTCACAGTTCAACGCTTGCACGTCGCAGGGCAATTGCCCCAGCGCCTGGCCGGCGTCGATGAAGTAAGGAATGCCGTGCTGCCTGGCCACGGCACCGATGGCCTCGGCCGGGTTGATCAGGCCACCGTTCGCCGGTAGCCAAGTCAGAGCGATCAACTTGACCTTGGGCGTGATCAATTGCTGCAAGGCCGTCACCGAGACGGCGCCCGTGTCGTCGCAGGGAATCACCTCCAGTTGCGCTCCGGCGCTGACCGCCTGGGCGATGCAGGCCAGATTGCCGCCCCATTCGTGGCGTCCGACCAGAATGCGCTCACCGGGTTGCCACGGCCCCAAGGCATTGAACGTCATGCCCCAGGCTGCCGAGCCGCTACTGGCGAAGGCGATGTTTTCGGCTGCGGCATTTAACAGAGCGGCCGCCGCGTTTCGAGCGCGGGCCTGCACGCTCTGATCGGCGGCTTCCATCGGGCCGCCGATGGCTTCGCGTTGCAACTGTTCGATCATTGCATCGAGAGTGGCCTGGCTGGGCAGCGAAGCACCGGCATGGTTGAAGTGAATCACGCTGGCACAACCCGGTGTTGCCGCCCGCAAACGCTCCACTTCGGCGAGGTTCATGGCCGCAGCTCGAAAATCGCGTCGATCTCCACGGCCACGCCGCTCGGCAGGCTGGACACACCGACGGCGGTGCGCACATGCCGGCCTTTGTCGCCGAGGGCGTTGACCAACAGGTTGGATGCGCCGTTGGCGACTGCACCTTGACGCTGGAAGTCAGGGGCGCTGGCGATAAACACGCCGAGACGGATGATGCGCACCAGTTTCGACAGATCATCGCCGAGGGCATCACTGAGTTGTGCAAGCAACCCAAGAGCGGCGAGTTCGGCGGCCTTAGCTCCTTCTTCCTCGGAGATCGACTCGCCCAGGCGGCCGATAAAGGCGGGTTTGCCGTCAAGCAGCGGGATCTGCCCGGAAATGAACAGTTGGTTTTGGCTGACGACGTGGTTCACGTAATTGGCAATCGGCTGGCTGGGCGTCGGCAGGGCCAGGCCAAGTTGCTGGACGCGATGGGCGAGTGAGTCGGTCATGGTGAATCCTCCTGAATGAAGGCTCAGCATGTTGATCTCTGGTTAGCGCGACAAACGGATAGATTTAATCCGACGTATTCAAACAGCTCATGCGTCGGCGACTTCATTCAACCACTGGCTGAAACACTTTGCCGCGTGGCTCGATGGACGTTCGGGAGTGACCAGCCAGTAACCGATCTCGCTCATGAACGGCGGAGTGTCGAAGGCTTCCACCAGCGCGCCTTCCTTGACCCGGCGTTCGATCAATCGATGACGGCCCATGGCGATACCTTGGCCGGCGACGGCGGCTTCGACGACGATGTTGTAATCGTGGAGCATCACGCTGGGGTAGTGAGCGAGGTCGATGCCGTGATGCGTGCTCCAGTCGGTCCACTCGAACGGTTGATGGGACTTGGCCATGAGCAGCGGGCCTTTGCCGACGCCTTGCGCCTTGAAGGCCGGGCTGCAAACGGGTGTCAGTATTTCACCCATGAAGCGCCGGGCCCGAACCTTGGGCCAGCCACCCTTGCCGTAACGGATCGCCAGGTCCACTTCGCCACCGCCAACGTCAGCCAGTTGCACCGAGGGCAGCAGTTCGACATGGATGTGCGGGTGACGCGCGTTGAAACTGGCCAGGCGCGGCGCCAGCCACAAGGTGGCGAAAGAGGCGAGGAGGCCGATACGCAGGGTGGTTTCCTGTTGATCGTCGCCGCGCAAGTCGCGGGTGGCCAGGGCAATGGATTCTAGGGCGGGTTGAATCTGCCGGTAGTACGTTTCGCCTGCGGGCGTCAGATCAATGGCCCGGGTGCGGCGGATGAACAGCCGCTGATTGAGGAACTGCTCGAGTTTCTGCACTTGATGGCTGATTGCACTTTGGGTCACCGACAACTCATCGGCGGCCTTGATGAAACTCAAATGTCGCGCCACGGCCTCGAAGGCGCGCAGAGCCATCAAGGGCGGCAGGTCCTGGTGCAATTCCACGGCGCGGGTCCTTTGTGGCCATCATCAAGTGGCGATTGTGCGGTGAAAAACCGCCTTGAGCACATATTTTGTTAAGCCGTCGTTGCGCGGGTGACTGGTCAGCGCCGGCGCCAGACCGCATTATTGGCTTAATCCTGCCGAGCGATGCGGCAGCTGAATTTCATTTCAAGCGATGCACAGAACGCCATGAGCCAAGACGACAAGCTGATCGACCTCAACACCGAACGCGCCAAGCGGGTTCATGACCTCAACGACAAACGCCTGAATGAAGTGCGCCAGGCATTTGAACAGGCCATGCCGTTGGGCAAAGCGAAGAAAAAGCCGAAGAACAAACCAAAAAAGCGTTGAAGCACCCTGCATCGTTTGATGCAGGTCAGTTATTTCCCCGCCTTTACGCCCTGTCTCGGGCGACATTGATCCCGGTCAATTTATTCTCCTGCCTGATTGGTTAACTTAGCCCCATCGCAACAGGGCAAGTACAGGAGAGCCGTCATGTTTCTCGACAACGTGGTGATCGCCGGAGTGCTGACAGTCGGCCTCATGGTTCTGTTTTTTGCAGGGTTTGGATTTTTTATCTGGAAGGATTCGCACAAGCGCAAACCGTAGGTCTTTCTGGAAGCAATGAGCACGCAAGGCATTTTGGGCAACTTCGGTTGCCTTTTTTTTTGCCTGCGATTTCCTGTGGATGTATGGAGATCAAATGTGGGAGCGGGCTTGCTCGCGAAAGCGGTGTGTCAGTCGAAGCATGTGTCTACTGATACACCGCTTTCGCGAGCAAGCCCGCTCCCACATTTGATTTGTGGTGTTTGGAAAATCGCAGGCATGAAAAAGGCGCGAACCTCACGGAGCGCGCCTTTTTCGTTGCAGCGATGTATCAGCTACCGAGTGCCTTCGACGCCAGCCAGAACAGGCCGGCCGACAGGGCCACGGTCGCGGGCAGGGTCAGGACCCAGGCCAGCAGGATGGTTTTGACGGTGCCGCCTTGCAGGCCGCTTTTGTTGGCAACCATGGTGCCGGCCACGCCCGAGGACAGGACGTGGGTGGTGGACACCGGCAGGCTGAAAATGTTGGCCAGGCCGATCATGCACGCGGTGGTGATCTGCGCCGACATGCCCTGTGCGTAGGTCATGCCTTGCTTGCCGATCTTCTCGCCGATGGTCAGCACCACGCGTTTCCAGCCGACCATGGTCCCCAGGCCGAGTGCCAGGGCGACCGCCAGAATCACCCAGAACGGGGCGTATTCGGTGGTGGTGGTCAGGTCTTTGCGCAGCTTGTCCAGGTCAGCCTTTTCACGGGCGTTGAGGGTCGGCAGCTTGCCGACTTTCTTCGCCGTGTCGTCCAGGCAGAGCAGGTAACGACGCACTTCGATACGGCTTTCCGCCGGCAACGAATGGTAGTCGGCTACACCCTTGAGGGTGCCCAGCAGGGCGTCGATGGTCGGCTCGGTCTGTTGCGGGTTGCAACGGAATTTTTCCGGCAGATCGCCTTCCACGCTTTTGCCCAGGGCCAGGTATTCACCCAGCGTATCGGCATTGCGCTTGTAGAACTGACTCAGGTGCAAGGTCGCATCGCGGGTGCGTTCGATCTGGTAGGTGGTGCTGCTCAGGTCGAGAACGAACTGCGCCGGCACGATACCGATCAACACCAGCATGATCAGGCCGATACCTTTCTGGCCATCGTTGGAACCGTGCACGAAGCTCACGGCCATGGCCGAGATCACCAACACCAGGCGGTTCCAGAACGGCGGATGCTTCTTGTCGTCGAGCTTGCGGCGCTGGTCCGGGGTCTTGTGCATCTTCGACAGCGGACGCCACCATTTCAGGCCGATCAGCACGAGGGCTGCGACCAGGAAGCCGGCCATCGGCGAGAACACCAGCGAGGCACCGATATCGATCGCTTTCTGCCAGTTCACGCCATCGGCCAACGGAATGTCGTTGATCAACGCGTTGGCCAGGCCGACACCGAGGATCGAACCGATCAGCGTGTGCGAACTGGAAGCCGGGATACCGAAGTACCAGGTGCCCAGGTTCCAGGTGATGGCGGCGGCGAGCAGCGAGAACACCATGGCCAGTCCGTGACCGGTGTTCACATTGATCAGCAGCTCAACCGGCAGCAGGTGGACGATGGCATACGCCACGCCAACACCGCCCAGCAGCACGCCGAGAAAGTTGAACACACCGGAAAAGAACACGGCCAGATGAGGCGGCATGGCTTTGGTGTAGATAACAGTGGCCACCGCGTTTGCGGTGTCATGAAAGCCGTTGATGAACTCGAAGGCGAGGACAAAGGCCAGGGCGAGCAAGAGGCTCACAAGCACCCAAGCATCCAGTCCGCTGAATAAATCGATCATGAAGGTTTTCTGACCCGGTCGTAAGGGGGCGCGATTATGCCAGAAAAGACTGCTAATCGATGCACTTGCTGCTCATCGGCAACATTCTTCAACGATTTTTTTTACAACAACGCTCTAGCCCCGAGGTTTTTACCGGGTTTTGCAAGTTATTGAAATTCTTTGACAAGCCTGCAGCCACAAGGGTTTCTCTCGTTGGAGCGAGAGGCTCGAACGCTTGTGTGAAATTTCTGAAAAGAGGGTCAGAAACGAGCCATTTGCCTCATCCGATAGGGGAGGCGGCGCTGCCCGCTCGTAGCGGGCGCGAAAGGCATCATCGGTACATCCCGCTTTTAACGGGGTGCAGACGCAGACCCTTGAAAGGATTCAGGCCGAGTCGGTCATGGCTCTTCGGCTTTGAGTTCCTTTTCCATCTTCTGCAATTCCTGAGTGAATGCCTGATCCTGAACGGTGGCGCGTTTACGCCAGGGTTTGCGTTCTGGTTCGGGCTGAGCGGCGTAGGTGGTGACTTCCCCGCCGTAAACTTCCTTGTAACGTTGTTCCTGGCGCTCAAGTTCCGCGCGCAGTTCGTCTTTCGTCACAGTGCTACCTGATTGAGTTGAGATAAATTCTGGTGAAACGCGCTGCACAATCTATTGATCACGATCGTCGAAAGGACGAAACCCGCGAAGGCGTCGTTTTTCGGCGTTGCGATCTAGACTTCCATGTTGCAGGCGGCCACGGCACCAGAGAAAAACAGCTGACGTAGCATCAGTTTCCTGTTTCAGCGAGCGCATTGGCGAGGCATATGAATGAGCGTCAGGCGCTTGCTGCGGGTAGCAGCGATGGATCATCGCGCTACCGGGTGGCGCAATCGGCAAGTAAAACCGGGTCACCACTGAATTGTATTATAGCGGTCGATTCGAAGAACACTATCTCCAAAGAATTTAAAGTGGATTGCCGCGTGTGTTGTTTTGGTACTCACAACTTCGACAGGCAACTACGGTACTGAGTGGCACCACTTTGCACTGATGTCTTTCTGGCGCCATTAAGCCGAACAAAGTTATTACATCAGCAGCCATTAAGTCATGACTAAAAATAACACGCAGTCGGCTGGCGAAAGTAGCCGGGCACAAAGGTCGCGCGCTGGCTGCGTCGATTGCGATTATCGGTCGTAGGTTCGATAATCGCCCAGTGTTGGCTGTCCGGGCTTGTGTGCATGGCCCGGAGCCGCTTTCAATAGCCGCTGATTCGTGTGGAAAAGGACCTGATATGAATGATCAACTGCGCAACTCTTTCGCTTCAGTGGCGCCGCCGATCGTCGCATCGCCCGCCAAGCGGATCCAGGCGCTGACCGGTGACCCGGATTTCATGACGTCACTGGCCCGTGGCCTGGCCGTGGTGCAAGCGTTCCAGGAGCGCAAGCGGCACCTGACCATCGCCCAGATCAGCCACCGTACGGAAATTCCTCGCGCCGCCGTGCGACGTTGCCTACACACATTGATCAAGCTGGGCTACGCCACCACCGACGGCCGCACCTATTCGCTGCTGCCCAAAGTGCTGACCCTCGGTCATGCCTATGTGTCCTCGACACCGCTGGCGGTTTCCGCCCAGCCGTACCTGGACCGCATGAGCGAGCAACTGCATGAGGCCTGCAACATGGCCACCCTGGAAGGCGATGACATTTTATACATCGCCCGCTCGGCGACCACTCAGCGGCTGATTTCCGTCGACCTGTCGGTGGGCGGGCGCCTGCCGGCCTATTGCACTTCGATGGGCCGGATTCTCCTCGCTGCGCTGGACGACACGTCCCTGGGCGAATACCTCGACCATGCCGAGTTGCAAGCCAAGACCAGCCGTACGTTGCACACCCCCGAGGCGTTGCTCGAATGCCTGCAAGAAGTGCGGCGGCAAGGCTGGTGCATCGTCGATCAGGAACTGGAGCAGGGACTGCGCTCGATTGCCGTCCCGGTGTACGACGCTTCCGGTCAGGTGGTCGCGGCGTTAAACGTCAGTACTCACGCTGGCCGGGTCAGTCGCAACGAGCTGGAGCAACGTTTCCTGCCGGGGCTTCTCTCCGCCAGCCGCGACCTCAGCGCACAACTCTTCGCGTAAGCCATCGCCTAAGCTGTTCGATAAACGCACAGAGTCGCGTTTATCGAATTGAGCTCTTTCTCCAAGATCACTAATGTCGCGGCAGCGCCAGCACTGGCTGGCACCTGTCCGACTGCGTTCTTGCGTGGAATAAAAATAATGAACCAGCCTCAGTCTGCTGTAGGAAACTGCCTCGACGTGCAGTCCTTCATCAACGCTCAACCCATTTCGCGCTACCAATGGCGGGTGGTGATCCTGTGTTTCCTGATTGTTTTCCTCGATGGCCTCGACACGGCAGCCATGGGTTTCATCGCGCCGGCCCTGTCTCAGGATTGGGGCATCGATCGCGCCAGTCTCGGCCCGGTGATGAGTGCCGCGTTGATTGGCATGGTCTTCGGCGCCCTGGGTTCCGGCCCATTGGCTGACCGCTTCGGGCGAAAAGTCGTCCTGGTGGGCGCGGTGCTGTTGTTCGGTGCTTTCAGCCTGGCCTCGGCTTACAGCAGCAACGTCGATCAATTGCTGGTGCTGCGTTTCCTCACTGGCCTGGGCCTTGGCGCCGGTATGCCGAATGCCACCACGCTGTTGTCCGAATACACCCCGGAGCGCAAGAAGTCCCTGCTGGTGACCAGCATGTTCTGTGGCTTCAACCTCGGCATGGCGGGCGGCGGTTTCATCTCCGCCAAGCTGATCCCGGCCTTCGGCTGGCACAGCCTGCTGATGATCGGCGGGATTCTGCCGCTGATCCTGGCCGTCGTTCTGCTGTTCTGGCTGCCGGAATCGGCGCGCTTCCTTGTCGTCCGCAATCGCGGCACCGACAAAGTACGCAAGACCCTGGCGCCGATTGATCCGACCGTCGTGGCCCAGGCTTCCAGCTTCAGCGTGCCGGAACAGAAAACCGTGAAGGCGCGCAACGTGTTCGCGGTGATCTTCTCCGGCACCTACAGCACCGGCACGTTATTGCTGTGGCTGACCTATTTCATGGGCCTGGTGATCGTTTACCTGCTGACGAGTTGGCTGCCGACCCTGATGCGTGACAGTGGCGCGAGCATGGAGCAGGCCGCGTTCATTGGCGCACTGTTTCAGTTTGGCGGGGTGTTGAGCGCCGTCGGCGTCGGTTGGGCGATGGACCGGTTCAATCCGCACAAGGTGATCGGCACTTTCTATCTGTTGGCCGGGGTATTTGCCTACGCAGTCGGGCAGAGCCTGGGCAACATCACGCTGTTGGCAACCCTGGTGTTGGTGGCGGGGATGTGTGTCAACGGCGCGCAATCGGCGATGCCTTCGTTGGCGGCGCGGTTTTATCCGACCCAGGGCCGGGCGACCGGGGTGTCGTGGATGCTCGGGATTGGCCGCTTCGGCGCGATCCTCGGGGCCTGGATGGGCGCGACGTTGCTGGGCCTGGGCTGGAATTTCGAGCAGGTGCTGACGGCGCTGGTGATCCCGGCGGCATTGGCAACCACGGCGGTGGTGATCAAGGGCATGGTCAGTCATGCGGATGCGACTTGAGCATTTGATCCGGGATTTCGAGTGGGTTTGATGGCCTCTTCGCGGGCAAGCCTCGCTCCTACAGGTACTGCGTGTTCCCTGTAGGAGCGAGGCTTGCCCGCGAAGCTTTTGGGATCGATAGGCAGGCAACAATGTGTTCGATAAACGAACACTCAGTCGATTATCGGATTGTTTGGGTTTTTTAGGGGGCTTACTCTTCAGTCACTCCGGCGCTGAACCTCGCGCCTTTTTCTTCCACTGTCGGTTCATCACAAAACGGGAGCCTGCCCCATGGCTGAAATCCTTTCGCTGCACGACGCGGTGAAGCAATTCGTTAATGACGGCGATACCGTCGCGCTCGAAGGCTTCACTCACCTGATCCCGACAGCAGCGGGCCACGAAATCATTCGTCAGGGCAAGAAAGACCTGACGCTGGTGCGGATGACCCCTGACCTGATCTACGACCAACTGATCGGTGCCGGTTGCGCTCGCAAGCTGATTTTCTCCTGGGGCGGCAACCCTGGCGTGGGTTCCCTGCACCGGCTGCGTGATGCCGTTGAGAAGCAGTGGCCGCACGCGCTGGAAATCGAAGAACACAGCCACGCCGACCTGGCCAATGCCTACGTCGCGGGCGCATCCGGCCTACCGTTCGCCGTGCTGCGTGCCTACGCCGGCTCCGACCTGCCGAAGGTCAATCCGCTGATCAAAACCGTCACCTGCCCATTCACTGGCGAAGTGCTGGCTGCCGTGCCTTCAGTGCGCCCGGACATCACCGTGATCCACGCGCAGAAAGCCGACCGTAAAGGCAACGTGCTGTTCTGGGGCATTCTCGGCGTACAGAAAGAAGCCGCGCTGGCCGCCAAGCGCTGCATCGTTACCGTCGAAGAAATCGTCGACGACCTCAATGCCCCGATGAACGCTTGTGTGCTGCCGACCTGGGCCTTGAGCGCGGTCTGCCACGTCCCTGGCGGTGCGCATCCGTCCTACGCTCACGGTTACAACGAGCGCGACAACCGGTTCTACCAGGCGTGGGACCCGATTGCCCGCGACCGTGACACCTTTACCGCGTGGATCAACGAATACATCCATGGCTGCGCTGACTTCAGCGAGTTCCAGGCCAAGCTGGCCGCTGCTTCGGAGGCGAAGTAATGACTTACACCACCAATGAAATGATGACCGTCGCCGCCGCTCGCCGTCTGAAGAACGGTTCGGTGTGCTTCGTCGGTATCGGCCTGCCGTCGAAAGCGGCCAACCTGGCGCGGCTGACGTCCTCGCCGGATGTCGTCCTGATTTACGAATCGGGTCCGATCGGTGCCAAGCCGAGCGTGCTGCCACTGTCGATCGGTGACGGCGAACTGGCGGAAACCGCCGACACCGTGGTCCCGACCGGTGAGATTTTCCGCTACTGGCTGCAGGGCGGACGCATTGACGTCGGTTTCCTCGGCGCCGCGCAAGTCGACCGCTTCGGCAATATCAACACCACCGTGGTCGGCGACTACCACGCGCCGAAAGTCCGCCTGCCAGGTGCCGGTGGCGCGCCGGAGATCGCGGGCTCGGCCAAGAGCGTGCTGATCATTCTTAAACAGTCATCGCGTTCGTTTGTCGACAAACTCGACTTCATTACCTCGGTCGGCCATGGCGAAGGCGGCGATTCGCGCAAGCGTCTGGGCCTGCCGGGCGCCGGTCCGGTCGGCATCATCACCGACCTGTGCATCATGGAGCCGGAAGCTGGTACCCATGAATTCGTGGTCACCGCGCTGCACCCCGGCGTCACCCGCGAGCAAGTGACCGCCGCCACCGGTTGGGCGATTCGCTTTGCCGAACAGGTTGAAAACACCGCCGAGCCGACCGACGTCGAGCTTAAGGCACTGCGTGACCTGGAAGCCCGCACCGCCGCCGCCCACGGCCAAGCACCCGGAGAAGCGTGATGCGTGACGTTTATATCTGCGACGCGATTCGCACCCCCATCGGCCGCTTCGGCGGTGGCCTGTCGGCCGTTCGCGCCGACGATTTGGCCGCCGTGCCGATCAAGGCACTGATGGCGCGCAACCCTTCGGTGGACTGGAACGCCGTGGACGAGGTGTTCCTCGGTTGCGCCAACCAGGCCGGCGAAGACAACCGCAACGTGGCGCGCATGGCGTTGCTGCTGGCGGGCCTGCCGGAAACCATTCCCGGCGTCACCCTCAATCGCCTCTGCGCCTCGGGCATGGATGCCATCGGCACCGCGTTCCGCGCCATCGCCAGCGGCGAAATGGAGCTGGCAATTGCCGGCGGCGTCGAGTCGATGTCCCGCGCCCCGTTCGTGATGGGCAAGGCGGATGCCGCGTTTTCGCGCAACATGAAACTCGAAGACACCACCATCGGCTGGCGCTTCATCAACCCGTTGATGAAAGCCCAATACGGTGTGGATGCGATGCCGCAGACCGGCGATAACGTGGCTGATGATTACGAAGTGTCCCGCGAGTCGCAGGACGCTTTCGCCCTGCGCAGTCAGCAGCGGGCAGCCGCCGCGCAGGCCGCAGGATTTTTCGCCGAAGAAATCGTCGAAGTGCGGATTGCCCACAAGAAGGGTGAAAGCGTCGTCAGCCAGGACGAGCACCCGCGTGGCGACACCTCGCTGGAAGTGCTGGCCAAACTGAAACCGGTCAATGGTCCGGACAAAACCGTCACCGCAGGCAATTCCTCCGGTGTGAACGACGGTGCGGCAGCGTTGATTCTCGCGTCCGCCGACGCGGTGAAGAAACACGGCCTCACCGCCCGCGCGAAAGTGCTGGGCATGGCGAGCGCCGGTGTGGCACCTCGGGTGATGGGCATCGGCCCGGTGCCGGCCGTGCGCAAGTTGACCGAACGCCTCGGCCTGGCGGTCAACGATTTCGACGTGATCGAACTCAATGAAGCCTTCGCCAGCCAGGGTTTGGCGGTGCTGCGCGAGCTGGGGCTGGCGGATGACGCACCCCAGGTCAACCCGAACGGTGGCGCCATTGCCTTGGGCCATCCGCTGGGCATGAGTGGCGCGCGTTTGGTGCTGACGGCGCTGCATCAGCTGGAAAAAACCGGTGGCAAGAAAGGTCTGGCGACCATGTGCGTCGGCGTCGGTCAGGGGCTGGCCCTGGCGATCGAACGCGTCTGACACACAGCGTGACTAATAAGAACTGAGGAATGCTTCATGACTGACAAGCCTGGTTACCGCCGCCCGCAGGAGGGCACTCAGCCGGAATACCTGCACCCGGCCTATCAATCCACCAACCGCCGCTCGCCGTCCAAGCCGTTGGTGTTTTTGCCCCATTCGCTGTCGGAAATTACCGGCCCGACCATCGGCGCCGAGCGTATCAACGCGCAGGACAACGACCTGACCGCCCAGCACAAGGCCGAGCCATTGGGCGAGCGCATCATCATTCACGGCCGTGTGCTGGATGAAGATGGCTTGCCGGTGCCGGGGATTCTGGTGGAGATCTGGCAGGCCAACGCCGCCGGGCGCTACAACCATGATCGCGACCTGCACGACGCGCCGCTGGACCCGAACTTCACCGGCACCGGCCGCACCGTGACCGACGCCGATGGCTGGTATCAGTTCCAGACCATCAAGCCCGGCGCCTACCCGTGGGGCAACCACCACAACGCTTGGCGTCCGGCGCACATCCATTTCTCGCTGTTCGGGCCGAGCATCCTGACGCGCCTCGTGACGCAGATGTATTTTCCGGGCGACCCGCTGCTGGCTTACGACCCGATCTACAACTGCGTACCGGACACGAGTGCCAAAGAACGTCTGATCGCCCGTTTCGACCTGGAAAAAACCATTCCTTCCTACGCCCTCGGTTATCGCTGGGACATCGTCTTGCGCGGCCGCGAAGCCACGCCGATGGAGAAATAAGATGACGCTGAACGCGACCACGTCCCACACCGTAGGGCCGTATTACCACATCGGCCTGACCTGGCTGAACCGCGAAAACCTGACCGTCGAACACACCCTCGGCGAGCGCGTGGCGATCACCGGGCAAGTGATCGATGGCAACGGCGACGTTGTTAACGACGCGATGCTGGAAGTCTGGCAGGCCAACGCCGCCGGCAAGTACGACCACCCTGAAGACGATCAGGACAAACCCCTGGACCCGAATTTCGAAGGGTTCGGGCGGGTGCCGGTGGATGCAGAAGGGCGCTTTCGTTTCACCACGATTAAACCGGGCACGGTGGAAGGCCTGAAAGGCACGACCCAGGCGCCGCATCTGGTGGTGCTGGTGTTTGCTCGCGGGCTGGTGAAGCACTTGCTGACGCGGATTTACTTTGATGGCGAGCCGGCGAACGTGGCGGATCCGCTGCTGGAGTGCGTGCCGGCGGATCGCCGCAGTACGTTGCTGGCGAAACAGGATGCGTCGGGCGTTTATCAGTGGAATGTGATTTTGCAGGGTACGGATGCGGAGACGGTGTTCTTCGATTATTGATTGAACGCCACACAACCTGTGGGAGCGGGCTTGCTCGCGAAGGCGTAGTGTCAGTCGATATCAATGTTGCCTGAAACACCGCCTTCGCGAGCAAGCCCGCTCCCACAAGGGTTCGGCGTTAAGACTGCAACTGCGGAACGGGACTGTTGCAAAGTATGTCTAGACTCTCACTGTCCCCAAAGAGTGAATACCAATGACAACCTCTACAGCTCACTACACCGGTGAAGAGCGCAGCAAAAGGATCTTTGCGATCGTTGGCGCCTCGTCCGGCAACCTCGTCGAATGGTTCGACTTCTACGTGTACGCCTTCTGTGCGATCTATTTCGCGCCGGCCTTTTTCCCGTCCGATAACCCGACGGTGCAATTGGTCAACACCGCCGGTGTGTTCGCCGCCGGGTTCCTGATGCGGCCGATTGGCGGCTGGATCTTCGGCCGGGTCGCGGACAAGCACGGGCGCAAGAATTCGATGCTGATTTCGATTCTGATGATGTGCTTTGGCTCGTTGCTCATCGCCTGCCTGCCGACCTACAAGGACATCGGAGTCTGGGCGCCGATCATGCTGCTGTTCGCGCGCCTGCTTCAGGGCTTGTCGGTGGGTGGCGAATACGGCACCACCGCGACCTACATGAGCGAAGTCGCCCTCAAGGGCCAGCGTGGTTTCTTCGCCTCGTTCCAGTACGTGACGCTGATTGGCGGACAGTTGCTGGCGGTGTTGCTGGTGGTGATCCTGCAACAGTTCCTTACCGAGGATGATTTGCGTGCCTACGGCTGGCGGATCCCGTTCGTGGTCGGCGCCGCGGCGGCACTGATTTCGTTGTTCCTGCGTCGCTCGCTGAAGGAAACCACCAGCAAGGAAATGCGCGAAAACAAGGACGCCGGCAGCATCACCGCGCTGTTCCGCGACCACAAGGCCGCGTTCATCACCGTGCTCGGCTACACCGCCGGTGGTTCGCTGATTTTCTACACCTTCACCACGTACATGCAGAAATACCTGGTGAACACTGCCGGCATGCACGCCAAGACCGCCAGTTACATCATGACCGGCGCGCTGTTCCTTTATATGTGCATGCAGCCGCTGTTCGGCATGCTCGCGGACAAGATCGGTCGACGTAACTCGATGCTTTGGTTCGGTGCCCTCGGGACGTTGTTCACCGTGCCGATCCTGTTGAGCCTGAAAAGCGTCAGCAGTCCGTTCCTGGCCTTTGTGCTGATTACCGTGGCGCTGGCGATCGTCAGTTTCTACACCTCCATCAGTGGCCTGGTGAAAGCTGAAATGTTCCCGCCGGAAGTGCGCGCCTTAGGCGTCGGCCTGGCTTACGCGGTGGCGAATGCGATCTTCGGCGGTTCGGCGGAATACGTCGCGCTGAGCCTCAAAGCCGGGGGCATGGAAAACTCGTTTTACTGGTACGTGACGGTGATGATGGCGGTGGCGTTCCTGTTCAGCCTGCGTCTGCCGAAACAGGCGAAATACTTGCACCACGACCTTTGATCTTTACCCGTGGGCCATCGCGGCCCACGCCTCCAGGAACTGTTTATGAACGAGCGACCGGGCAATCAATTGTTCGATGCCTATTTCACTGCCCGCGATATGCGTGAGGTGTTCTGCGATCGGGGCCGGGTGCAAGCCATGCTCGATGTCGAAGCGGCACTAGCTCGGGCCGAGGCGCGGGTCGGCTTGATTCCGCAGACGGCCGTCGCGTCAATCGAAGCGGCGTGTCGCGCAGAGCATTACGATTTCGCGGCCCTCGGTGAGGCGATTGCCACGGCGGGCAATTCGGCGATTCCGTTAGTCAAGGCGCTGGGCAAACAGATCGCCACCCACGACGCCGAGGCCGAACGCTATGTGCATCTGGGCGCGACCAGTCAGGACGTGATGGACAGCGGCCTGGTGTTGCAACTGCGTCGCGCACTGGAGTTGATCGAAGCGGATTTGGCGCAACTGGCGGAAATCCTCGCGACCCAGGCCTGGCGGTACGTCGCTACGCCGCTGGCCGGGCGCACCTGGCTGCAGCACGCAACGCCGGTCACCCTCGGCATGAAAATCGCCGGTTGGCTGGGCGCGGTAACGCGCAGTCGCCAGCGTCTGCAGGAACTCAAGCCACGACTGCTGGTGCTGCAATTCGGCGGCGCCTCCGGCACCCTCGCGGCCCTTGGCGAACAGGCCATGCCGATTGGCCAAGCCTTGGCCGAAGAACTGCAATTGACGTTGCCGGAACAACCCTGGCACACCCAGCGTGATCGCTTGGTGGAGTTCGGCGCGGTGCTGGGCTTGATCGCCGGTAGCCTCGGCAAATTCGGCCGCGACATCAGCCTGTTGATGCAGACCGAAGCCGCCGAAGTGTTTGAACCGTCGGCACCGGGCAAGGGCGGTTCCTCGACCATGCCGCACAAACGCAACCCGGTAGGCGCGGCGGTACTGATCGGGGCGGCGACGCGGGTGCCGGGTTTGCTCTCGACGCTGTTCAGCGCCATGCCGCAAGAACACGAACGCAGCCTGGGCCTGTGGCATGCCGAATGGGAAACCCTGCCGGAGATTTGCTGCCTGGTCTCGGGCAGCTTGAAGCAAGCGCTGTTGCTGGCGGATGGACTGGAAGTGGATGCCGACCGCATGGCCCGTAACCTCGACCTGACTCAGGGGCTGGTGTTGGCCGAAGCGGTAAGTATCGTGCTTGCCCAGCGAGTGGGGCGCGACACGGCGCATCATTTGTTGGAGCAATGCTGCAAACGTGCTGTGGCCGAACACCGTCATCTGCGCGCCGTCCTCGGCGATGAGCCGCAAGTGACCGCCGAGCTTTCGCCTGCTGAACTGGATAGTCTGCTGGACCCTGCCCATTACCTCGGTCAGGCCCATACCTGGGTCGAGCGAGCGGTGGCCGAACATTTTGCGTTGACTGCCTGAAGGAGATTGCTGTGTCTTTCGTACAACTCGCCGAGGGCGAACTGCATTACCAACTGGATGGACCTGCCGACGCGCCGGTGCTGGTGTTGTCCAACTCGCTGGGCACCGACCTGCACATGTGGGACGCGCAGGTTGCCGCGTTCACCGAGCACTTTCGGGTGCTGCGTTTCGACACCCGTGGTCACGGCCAATCGCTGGTGACGCCGGGGCCATATAGCATCGAGCAGCTGGGTCACGACGTGCTGGCGCTGCTGGATGCGTTGCACATCGAACGGGCGCATTTCTGTGGCTTGTCTATGGGCGGCCTGATCGGCCAATGGCTGGGGATCAATGCTGGCCATCGCTTGAACAAACTGGTGGTGTGCAACACCGCAGCGAAAATCGGCGACCCGTCGGTGTGGAACCCGCGCATTGAAACGGTGTTGCGTGACGGTGCAGCGGCCATGGTCGCCCTGCGTGATGCGTCGATTGCGCGCTGGTTTACCCCTGACTTTGCCGAAGCCAATCCGGCAGCGGCGAAGAAGATTACCGACATGCTCGCGGCTACCTCGCCTGAAGGTTACGCGGCCAATTGTGCCGCCGTGCGAGATGCCGATTTCCGCGATCAACTGTCGTCGATCAAGGTCCCATTGCTGGTCATCGCCGGCACCGAGGACGCGGTCACGCCACCGTCCGGCGGGCACTTCATTCAGGAGCACGTGCAGGGCGCCGAGTACGCCGAGTTCTATGCCGCGCACTTGTCCAACGTCCAGGCCGGCGCCGCATTCAGCGATCGCGTCCTGGCGTTTTTGTCAGCTGATTAAGGGGATTGTCGTGGACGAGAAACAACGTTACGACGAGGGGCTGCAAGCTCGTCGCGCGGTACTGGGCGACGCCCACGTCGACCGCAGCCTGAACGCCCTGACCGAGTTCAACTCGGAGTTTCAGGAAATGATCACCCGCCACGCCTGGGGCGACATCTGGACCCGCCCGGGCCTGGCGCGACATACCCGCAGCCTGATCACCATCGCCATGCTGATCGGCATGAACCGCAACGACGAGCTCAAACTGCACCTGCGCGCCGCCGCCAACAACGGCGTGACCCGTGGCGAGATCAAGGAAGTGATCATGCAGAGCGCGATTTATTGCGGCATTCCGGCGGCCAATGCGACCTTCCATCTGGCCGAGTCAGTGTGGGATGAGTTGGGGGTTGAATCGCGGGAGTGATCCTGCTGCACTGTGGTGTCTGATCTGACGCCTTCGCGAGCAAGCCCGCTCCCACATTCGGCCGCATTCTTTCTGAAAGAACCCGGTCAAATGTGGGAGCGGGCTTGCTCGCGAAAGCGTCATTACATTCAACGCCGTCTGGTGTAAACACAGAATTTGCATTCACCAAAGCCCACTGTAGGAGCGAGGCTTGCCCGCGAAGGCGACCCCAAGCCTTACAACAAACTGATCGGATAGCTGACGATCAGCCGATTCTCGTCAAACTCGTTATTGCTGTAATCCCGGCGAATGGTCGAGTTGCGCCATTTCAAGTTCAAGTCCTTCAGCGCGCCGCTCTGCACCGTATAGCCCAATTCACTTTCACGACCCCATTCCTTGCCATCGGTGACGGTGCCGGTGTGCACGTTGTCGCCGCTGATGTAGCGGTTCATCAGGGTCAGGCCCGGCACGCCGAGGGCGACGAAGTTGTAGTCGTGGCGCACCTGCCAGGATGTTTCCTTGGCATTGTCATAGCTTGAGTTGTAGCTGTCGTTGGCCAGGGTCCCGCCGCTAGTGCCGTTGACCCGCATCCACGCGCTGTCGCCAGTGAGTTTTTGCAGGCCGACGAAGAAGGTATTGCCGCCGACCTTGGCCGAAAACAGGCCCGACCAGGTCTTGTTGTCCAACTCACCGGCCCGGGCGCTGCCGTCATCCTTGCCGTAGAAGAAACCGAGGTTGGCGCCAAGCGTCCAGTCACCCAGTGGCTGACTGTGCACCAGATTCACGTATTGCTGGTTGTAGATGTCCTTGAGTTCGGCGTTCCACAACCCGATCTGGGTGCGCTTGTCATTGAACACGTATTCGCCGCCCTGGAAGTTGAAGCGGTCGGAGGTGAACGCGGCTTTGCCGGTCATCGACAGGTCGCTCATGCTGCTGTCATCGCGCGGGCTGTTTTGCCGGAACTGTCCGCCATAAAGCGTCAGACCGTTGATTTCCTTCGACGTAATCTGCCCGCCACGAAAGGTTTGCGGCAACGAGCGACCGTCGTCCGAACGCAGGATCGGCAGCACCGGCATCCACTCGCCGACCTTCACTTCGGTCTGCGACAACTTGGCCTTGAACGCCACGTTGGTGCGACCGAAGTTGTCCGCCGGGCGACCGTCACTGTCCAGCGGCAGCAACTGCGTCCCGCCGGTGCCTTTGCCGCCATCGAGCTTCACCGAGTACAGCCCCAGCACATCCATGCCGAACCCGACGGTGCCCTGGGTGAACCCGGACTTGGCATCGAGAATAAAACTTTGCGTCCACTCTTCAGCCTTGCCCTGAGCCTTGGTCGGGTTGGTGAAGTTGCGGTTGATGTAGAAGTTGCGCAGGTTCAGGTTGACCTTGGCGCCGTCGACAAAGCCTGACTCTTCAGCCTGGGCGGGCAGGGCCGCGCTGGCCAGGGCGGCGGCGATCAGGCCGGGAACGAAATACTGCGCGGGGGAAGGCGTCATGAGCTCGGTTCTCTCTAATTCTTGGGGATGAAACGGGGTGATGCCGCGACCCTTGGGGTTGCAGACCGACAATCTGAAATCAGGACAAAACGAACGGGATCAGCCAGACAGGGCAGGGCGCGGGGGCATGGTGTCGAACCTGTTGTTATTGGTCTTGTGCGACGAATGGTGCGGGGAATGTACTGGATGGTTCAATCGGCGAAAGCGGGTTTTGGGCGATTATCGAACGTAAGATGTGTTCTGGTTTTGGGGTGGATGTGCGGGCCTCTTCGCGAGCAAGCCCGCTCCCACATTTAACCGAGTTCTTCCATAAGAATGCGGTCGAATGTGGGAGCGGGCTTGCTCGCGATGGGGGCCGCACTGACAACACTTCTTCCCCCCGCAGACAACAAAAAGCCCACCAAAAGGTGGGCTTTTTATTTTTTCAAAGCGCTATCAGAACATCCTCATCTTCGGCGCATCTTCTTTCAACGGCTCATTCTTCGCCGTCTGCTCGTTCCAGCCACCACCCAGTGCCTTGTACAAATTCACCTGGCTGACCAACTGCGCCAAACGATCAGTGATCAGCACCTGTTGGGCACTGAACAGCTGGCGCTGGGCGTCGAGGAAGGTCAGGTTGCTGTCGACACCAATGCGGTAGCGACGCTCGGCCAGGCGGTAGTAGTCCTGGTTGGCGGTGACGAAGTCACGCTGCGCTTTCAACTGCTCGGTGTAGGTCTGGCGGGCGGCCAAGCCGTCGGCGACTTCCTGGAAGGCCGTTTGAATGGACTTCTCGTAGTTCGCCACGCCGATGTCTTTCTGGATTTTCGAGTAATCCAGGCTGGCGCGCAGGCTGCCGGCGTTGAAGATCGGCAGGTTGATCTGCGGCTGGAACAGCCAGGTGCCCGAACCGCCCTTGAACAGGCCGGACAGGTCCGGACTGAGGGAGCCGGCGTTGGCCGTCAGGCTGATGCTCGGGAAGAACGCCGCCCGCGCCGCGCCGATGTTGGCGTTGGCAGCCTTGAGGTTGTACTCGGCCTGGAGGATGTCCGGACGACGTTGCAGCAAGTCCGACGGCAGGCCCGGCGGTACGTCGCTCAGCAGGTCGTCAGCCAGCGGCTTGGCCGCTTGCAGATTGGCCGGGACACCGGTGCCGAGCAGCAGCACCAGGCTGTTCTCATCCTGGGCCACCTGACGGGTGTACTTCGCCAGTTGCGCACGGGCGTTTTCCACCGAGGTGCGCGACTGGGCGAGGTCCAGCGCCGAGGCCACACCCACTTCGTTGCTGCGCGCGGTGAGCTTATAGCTCTCCTCAAACGCACCGAGGGTGTCCTGGGTCAGTTTCAGTAGTTCCTTGTCGGCCTGCCAGGTCAGGTAGGCATTGGCCACGCTGGCCACCAGGCTGATCTGGGTACTGCGGCGACCTTCTTCAGTGGCGAAGTACTTCTGCAGCGCTTCTTCACTGAGGCTGCGAACCCGACCGAACAGGTCGAGTTCATAAGCGCTGATGCCGACGGTGGCCGAGTACGAGCTGGTGATCCCCGCCTGACCGGTCTGCGAAGCATCGGCCGGGACGCGTTGACGGCTGCCGGTGCCATTGGCGGAAACGGCCGGGAACAGATCGGCGCGCTGGATGCGGTATTGAGCCGCGAACGCGTCGATGTTCAGCGCCGCGACACGCAGGTCACGGTTGTTTTCCAGGGCGACCTGGATCAGCTGTTGCAGCGCCGGGTCATGGAAAAACTGCTTCCAGCCTTGCTCCGCAGCGGCCTGATTCGGCGCCTGGGCCGGCGAGTACGCCGGGCCTTGCGGGTATTGACCTGCCACCGGTGCTTCAGGCTGCTGATAATCGGGAATCAGCGAGCAGCCACCGAGCACAAACGCGGCGACAACTAGGGAGAGTAGCGACTTGCTCATTGGCCAGCCTCTTTAGGAGTTTCAGTTGCATCATCCTGATCGACGTTTTTACGCTGACCGATGGACGACACGGTGACGAAGAACAGCGGGACCCAGAAGATCGCCAGGACCGTGGCCGTGAGCATACCGCCAATCACCCCGGTACCGATCGCATGTTGGCTACCCGAACCTGCACCCGTGGAAATGGCCAGGGGTACCACACCGAGGACGAACGCGAGCGAGGTCATGATGATCGGTCGCAAACGCATCCGGCACGCTTCGATCGCGGCATCGCGCAGGCTACGCCCTTGTTCATGCAATTCCTTTGCAAATTCGACAATCAGAATGGCGTTTTTCGCCGCCAGGCCGATGGTTGTCAACAGGCCCACCTGGAAATACACGTCGTTGGACAGGCCCCTCAGGCTGGTCGCCATCAGCGCACCGATGATCCCCAGCGGCACCACCAACATCACCGCAATCGGGATCGACCAGCTTTCGTACAACGCCGCCAGACACAGGAACACCATCAGCAGCGACAGTGCATACAACGCTGGCGCTTGCGAACCGGACAGACGTTCCTCGTAAGACAGGCCGGTCCAGGAAATACCGACACCGGCCGGCAGTTTCTTGGCCAGGGCTTCGACTTCGGCCATGGCTTCACCGGTGGAATAGCCGGGCGCCGGGGCACCGAGGATTTCCATCGCTTCTACACCGTTGTAACGCGAGAGCTTCGGCGCACCGTAGATCCACTCACCCTTGGCGAAAGCCGAGAAGGGCACCATGGTGCCGGCGCTGTTGCGCACATACCATTTCTTGATGTCTTCCGGGCTCATGCGCGAGCCGGGTTGGCCTTGCACGTAAACCTTCTTCACCCGACCGCGGTCGATGAAGTCGTTGACGTAGCTACTGCCCAAGGCAATCGACAAGGTGCTGTTGATGTCGGTGAGGGTAATGCCCAGGGCACTGGCCTTCTCGTCATCGATTTCCAGCTGGTATTGCGGTTCGTCGTTCAGACCGTTAGGACGCACCTGATAGAGCACTTTGCTCTGCGCGGCCATGCCGAGGAACTGGTTACGTGCCTCCATCAACTTGTCGTGACCGATACCGGCACGGTCTTGCAGGAACACGTCGAAACCGGTGGCGTTACCCAGTTCGAGTACCGCCGGTGGCGCGAAGGCAAACACCATGGCGTCGCGGAAGCTGAAGAAGTGCTGCTGGGCGCGGGCGGCGAGTTTGAACACGCTGTTTTCCGCATCGCGCTGGTCCCACGGCTTGAGCATGATGAACGCCAGACCGGAGCTTTGGCCGCGACCAGCGAAGTTGAAGCCGTTAACGGTGAACACCGAAGCCACCGCGCTGGACTCTTTATCCAGCAGGTAGGAGCGCATCTGGTCGATCACCACCTGAGTCCGCTGGGCACTGGAACCGGCCGGGGTCTGCACCTGGGCAAACAGTACGCCCTGATCTTCTTCCGGCAGGAACGCCGTTGGGATGCGGGTGAACAGCCAGACCATGCCGACTAGGATGATCACGTAGGCCAGCAGGTACGGCGCCTTGTTGGTGAGCATATTGCCGACGCCACGCTCGTAGCTTTTGACGCCACGGTCGAAGCTGCGGTTGAACCAGCCGAAGAAGCCGCGTTTCGGCGTGCCGTGCTCGCCTTTCGGAATCGCCTTGAGCATGGTGGCGCAGAGTGCCGGGGTGAAGATCAGTGCAACCAGTACCGACAAGGCCATGGCCGAGACGATGGTGATCGAGAACTGCTTGTAGATCACACCGGTGGAGCCGCTGAAGAACGCCATCGGCAACAGTACCGCCGAGAGCACCAGGGCAATACCGACCAACGCACCCTGGATCTGCCCCATGGATTTCTTGGTGGCCTCCTTGGGTGACAAGCCTTCTTCACTCATCACCCGTTCGACGTTTTCCACCACGACGATGGCATCGTCCACCAGCAAGCCGATGGCCAACACCATGCCGAACATGGTCAGGGTGTTGATGCTGAAACCGAAGGCCGCGAGGATCCCGAACGTACCGAGCAGTACCACCGGAACGGTCATCGTGGTGATGACGGTGGCGCGGAAGTTTTGCAGGAACAGGAACATCACCAGGAACACCAGCACGATCGCTTCGACCAGGGTTTCAACCACGCCCTTGATCGACTCGGTCACCACCGGAGTGGTGTCGTACGGGAACACCACTTCCATCCCTTGCGGGAAGAACGGCTTGAGGGTGTTGATGGTGTTGCGCAGGGCTTTAGCGGTGTCGAGGGCGTTGGCACCGTTGGCCAGTTTCACCGCCAGACCGGACGCCGGTGCGCCGTTGAACTGGGCGTTGATGCTGTAGTTCTCGCCACCCAGGCCAACGTCGGCGACATCGGACAGGCGCACTTGCGAGCCGTCCTTGTTGACCTTGAGCAGGATCTTGTTGAACTGCTCGGCAGTCTGCAGACGGGTCTTGCCGATGATCGTGGCGTTCAATTGCTGGCCGGGCGCCGCTGGCAAACCGCCCAGTTGGCCGGAAGAGACCTGGATGTTCTGTGCCGCGATGGCGGCTTTGACATCCACCGGGGTCAGGCTGAAGTTATTCAGCTTGGCCGGGTCGAGCCAGACGCGCATGGCGTACTGCGAACCGAAGACCTGGAAGTCACCGACACCGGCGGTCCGCGAGATCGGGTCCTGCATGTTCGACACGATGTAGTTGGACAGGTCGTCCTTGGTCATGCTGCCGTCGCGCGACACCACGCCGATCACCAGCAGGAAGTTTTTCACTGCCTTGGTCACGCGGATGCCCTGTTGCTGCACTTCTTGCGGCAGCAGCGGGGTGGCCAGGTTCAGTTTGTTCTGGACCTGAACCTGCGCGGTATCGGAGTTGGTGCCCTGCTCGAAGGTCGCGGTAATGGTCATGCTGCCGTCGGAGTTACTTTCCGAGGACACATAACGCAGGTTATCGATACCGTTGAGCTGTTGCTCGATCACTTGCACCACGGTGTCCTGCACGGTTTGTGCGGACGCGCCTGGGTAAGTCACCTGGATTGCAATGGCCGGCGGCGCAATGCTCGGGTATTGGTTGATCGGCAGTTTGAGGATCGAGAGTGCCCCGACCAGCATGATCACCAGGGCAATCACCCAGGCGAAAATCGGACGGTCGATAAAAAATCTAGACATGGGTTACTCCCCTTTGCCGCTGGAAGCCTTGTCAGCTGCCTGTGCGGGGGCCGGGTTCTTTGCGCCAACGTTAGTCGCTTCACTGGCCTTGACTTCGACGCCAGGTTTGACGAATTGCAGCCCTTCGGTGATCAGGCGATCGCCGGCCTTCAGGCCGTCTTCGATCAGCCACTGGCTACCCACGGTGCGGCTGGCCTTGAGCTGACGCAGTTCGACCTTGTTGTCCGCACCGACGACCAGTGCGGTCGGCATGCCTTTGAGGTCGCGGGTCACGCCTTGTTGCGGGGCCAGGATCGCGGCAGCGTTCACGCCGGCTTGCAATTGAGCGTGAACGAACATGCCCGGCAGCAGCGTGTGATCGGGGTTGGGGAACACGGCGCGCAGGGTGACGGAACCGGTGGTCTGGTCAACCGAGACTTCGGAGAACTCGAGCTTGCCTTCCTGCTTGTACTGGCTGCCGTCTTCCAGGGTCAGCTTGACCGCTGCCGCGTTTTCGCCAGCCTTTTGCAGGCGACCGCTTTCCAGTTCGCGGCGCAGTTTGAGCAAATCCACCGAAGACTGGGTGACATCGACGTAGATCGGGTCGAGTTGCTGAATGACTGCCATCGCTTCGACCTGGCCGCTGGTCACCAGCGCACCTTCGGTCACGTTCGAACGGCCGATGCGGCCGGTCAGCGGCGAGTACACCTTGGTGTAGCGCACGTTGATCTGGGCGGTTTGCAGCGCGGCTTCCGATTGCAAACGGTTGGCCAGTGCCGTGTCGTATTCCTGACGGCTTACGGCCTGTTCGTTGACCAATTGCTTGTAGCGATCGGAGATCGACTTGGTCTGTTGCAGGTTGGCTTCGGCGCTTTTCAGGGTGGCTTCATAAACGGCTGGATCGATCTGATACAGCTGCTGACCGGCCTTGACGTCGCCGCCTTCCTTGAACAGACGCTTGAGGATGATGCCGTTGACCTGTGGGCGAACTTCGGCGATGCGGTACGCACTGGTGCGGCCCGGAAGCTCGGAAGTCAGGGTGAACGCTTGAGGTTGCAGAGTAACGACGCCGACCTGAGGAGGTGGTGCGGCGGGCGCCGCCTCTTCCTTTTTACATCCGCTGAGCAGCGATGCCAGGGCAAGGGCAGTGACCATAGCGGTAACAGCTGGCTTGAATTGCATGAAAATCCTCGGGTCAGGCGCGCAAATGACGCACTCGAAATGTGGAAGGGTAAAAAAATGTGCGCTGAGTGGATAAGTAGCTTGCTAAGCAATATACTTACGTTCATGGTTGTTTGTAAACACCTTGGCTGCGTACCCACTCCGTTACAAAAGCCGTTCAAAGGTTGGAATTGTATGCCGGTGACGACGCCCAAGAGCGTTCGCCCCACTTCTATTCAGCGGATGTTCAGGCATCGCTGAAGCATCCTGATTGAGGTTGTACTGCCATGGTCCGTCGCACCAAAGAGGAAGCCCAAGAAACCCGCAGCCAGATACTCGAAGCGGCGGAAAAAGCCTTTTACGAGCGGGGCGTGGCGCGCACGACACTGGCGGATATCGCGACCCTGGCCGGCGTCACGCGCGGGGCCATCTACTGGCATTTCAGCAACAAGGCGGATCTGGTTCAGGCCATGCTCGATACCTTGCATGAGCCGCTGGATGAAATGGCCAGAGCCAGCGAGAGCGAAGACGAAGTCGACCCGCTGGGGTGCATGCGCAAGCTGCTGATTCATTTGTTTCATCAAGTTGCTCTGGACCCGAAAACCCGACGCATCAATGAGATTCTGTTTCATAAGTGCGAATTCACCGATGAAATGTGCGACCTGCGCCAGCAACGCCTGACGGCGAACCGGGATTGCAACGTGCATATCGAACTGGCGTTACGCAATGCGGTGAATCGCGGGCAATTGCCGGAAAATCTCGACACCGCCCGCGCGGCCATCAGCATCCATGCGTACATCGATGGCATCCTGTATCAGTGGCTACTGGCCCCCGACAGTTTTGAGCTGCACACCGAAGCCGAGCGTTGGGTCGATACAGGGCTGGACATGCTGCGCTTGAGCCCCAGCCTGCGCAAATGAAAACAAAATACGTAGTTGGATCAGCCATGTTTCATGGTTAGAGGCGAGTGGAGACCTGTCCTTGGCCCGCCTTGTCGTAATGGGATGCTTTTATATACGGACGCTGGGCAGGTTGATAGGTAGTGAACTACGTATTTTGTAGGAATTTTGTGTCGATTCTCGGAGCGAGTAGGAACATCGTGCGTGAAATGCTGCCTCTGTGGGAGCGGGCTTGCTCGCGAAGAGGCCGTCATATCCAACATCTTCGTCGCCTGTCACACCGCATTCGCGAGCAGGCTCGCTCCCACAGTGAATAGTGTCCAGGCCAGCATCAGCTACAAAAAAGCCGCGTTCGTCCGCGGCTTTTTTACGTGCAGGGTTTATCGCTATGGCTTGGCTTTCTTGCTCTCGCGATCTGGCCCTCGCTCCAGCACTTTCGTCACATCATCGACCAAGGCTTTGCTCATCGCGGTCAGGTAATGCGCGGCCCAGATATGTCGGTCGGTATCACGGTTAAAGGCAGCCTCTCGGGTTAGGTCCTTGGCCAGGAACAGAAAGTCGGAGGCCATGGATAACGCGTCAACTAGGGGCACGTTGCGATTGACCTGGAACAGCGCCTGGTTTGAACAGTAGATGAAGGGGGTTAAGCCGATGGTTTTGAGTTCTGAGGGATCGTGTGGATTTGTTTTATTCATGATCTTACTCCCGATGGTTCGAAGAGCTGCCACATTCGTTTCCAAGCGAATGGGTGGCAGCTGTACGCAGGTTGGAAAACCGGGAACCAGGGAAACCGGCACACCCGAGGGCGTCCCACGCACAGCCGCCATGACACAAGAATGCAGTCGTTAAAACGCCTGCAGTCATGATTGGGCACTGTTGCGTTGCGGTTCGACGGGTTTCCAAGCCCGATCGCTGAATGGTCAGCGACGTCTGGAGAGTATCCCGTCGAAGAAAAGCGCAACAAGGCATCAAAGTGCCCAAGCAACACGATTCGGAGTTTGCCTACAAGGTCTGCGGACGTCATCCTATATTCCGACACTTAAAGTAAACGGGACTAAACATCAGGTCGAAAAAACGCACGAATTCGTTGATTGAACCGGGGATCAGTCTTCAGTGAAGTAGTAGTGGATGTCTTGACTCTTCATGTGGCCTCGGCTAGCAACTGTCCTTTGTCCTTTGTCCTTTGTCCTTTGTCCTTTGTCCTGGGACTGAGGACAGTTTCGGCGTTTTTGCTCAGCCACAGTCAGCGGGCTCAAGCTAACGCAGCACTTAAGAAGATTTTGGATAGGCGGGCATATCCATTTCTGCGGTAGCGGCGGCTGGCGGTTTCGCTCTTACAGCGAGTCACTTTTGGCAAACGCCCCAAAAGTAACCAAAAGGTCTTGCCCCTCCATTCGGTGCCTCGCTGTGGCTCGGCATGCCCTCACTCCGGCATTGCTCCGGGGGCCCGCCGCCATCGGCCATCCATGGCCGGGGGCGGCTAACCCGGCATCCATGCCGGGTTGCCCCCTGCGCAACGCCTGCGTTCGGCCTCTGGGAAAGGGGCAACAGATCAAAATCAAAAGCAACGGCAAGATCAAAAGCTGAAACCACAGTCCCTTGTAGGAGCTGGCTTGCCAGCGAAGCATTCGAATACACCACGTTTATCCTGTTAAAACGCGTCATCGTTGACGTCCTTCGCTGGCAAGCCAGCTCCTACAGGGGAATGCGTACCCCCTATCAAGCCTCGGCCGCCAGCGGCTCTCCCGGAAATAGCATGACCATCACCTGACGAACTTCATTCATGTCACGGCGCCCGGCGCGCTAGTAACGTTCCCACGATTTCTTGAATTTCGACGTTTATACGCACTGCTTAGGCGACTCAGCGCGTTTTTGCTTTTTCTGCGGTTTCGCCATCAGCGTCCCTTAGCATGTCGTCTATCGAGTCGAACCGCTGGCGAATATCTCGGGCTTGCTTCATGGCGCGGGCCGTTTTATCCGAAGGAACGCGGCAACGCAGGACTTTGGTTTTCAATGCACCCATGGAAATCACCTCATCGTTGATGTGTAGCGACATTGGTGCTACCTCGAGCATTGTGGGGATTGAACACACAATGAAAATCAGCCCGATCCCATTCCCGCTTGGGAACGTTCCCATTCCAACGCAGGAAATAGCTGATGACCTCGAACGCTCATTCGCACCCACAAAAAAAAGCCCCAACTCTCTCGAGTCGGGGCTTTTGCGTTTCAGTAGCTGACGATTACAACGTCGGGTAGTCGATGTAGCCCACCGGGCCCTTGGCGTAGAACAGCTCCGGACGTGCCTCGTTCAACGGTGCATCGGCTTTCAAGCGTGCCGGCAAATCCGGGTTGGCAATGAACGGCACGCCGAAGGCGACCGCGTCGGCCTTGCCGCTGGCCAGCCAGGCGTTGGCGCTGTCCTTGGTGAAGCGTTCGTTGACGATGTACGGGCCACCAAAGGCTTCTTTGATTTGAGGGCCGAGGCTGTCAGCGCCTTCTTTCTCGCGGGAGCAGATGAACGCGATGCCACGTTTGCCCAGTTCGCGAGCGACGTAGGTGAAGGTTTCAGCCAGGTTGTCATCGCCCATGTCATGGGAGTCGGCACGCGGAGACAGGTGCACACCAACGCGGCCAGCGCCCCAGATTTCGATTGCGGCGTCGGTCACTTCCAGCAACAGGCGTGCACGGTTTTCCAGCGAGCCACCGTAGTGGTCGGTGCGCTGGTTGGTGCTGCTTTGCAGGAACTGGTCGAGCAGGTAACCGTTGGCGCCGTGGATTTCCACGCCGTCGAAACCGGCCGCCTTGGCGTTCTCGGCGCCCACGCGGTAAGCGTCGACGATGTCGGCGATTTCAGCGGTTTCCAGGGCGCGCGGCGTCGGGTAGTCGGACAGTGGGCGAACCAGGCTGACGTGACCTTTTGGCTGGATGGCGCTCGGTGCGACCGGCGCTTCGCCGTTCAGGTACGACTCATGGGAAACCCGGCCGACGTGCCACAGTTGCAGGAAAATCTTGCCGCCCGCGCCGTGGATCGCTTTGGTCACATTGCTCCAGCCACGCACCTGGTCGTTGGACCAGATGCCCGGGGTGTCCGGGTAACCGACGCCCATCGGCGTGACCGAGGTGGCCTCGCTGAGGATCAGGCCGGCCGAAGCGCGTTGTACGTAGTATTCAGCCATCAACGCGTTCGGCACACGGCCTTCGTCGGCGCGGCAGCGGGTCAGCGGCGCCATGATGATGCGGTTGGCCAACTCGAGGTCGCCCAGTTTGATCGGATCAAAAATAGTCGTCATGCAATACAACCCTCGTGAGGTGTTAGTTGGTAGCAGGGGCCAGTTCGGGGTTACCGCTCTGACGGAAAGTAATCAGTGTTACCAGCAGGGCAAGTACCGCCAGCACGGCTGCGGCGAGTGGCACGCTGGTCAGGCCGAAGCCGTGGGCAATGACGCTGCCGCCGACCCAGGCACCGAGTGCGTTGCCGACGTTGAACGCGCCGATGTTCAGGGTTGACACCAGGTTCGGTGCGGCCTTGCCGTACGTCACGACGTTCACTTGCAGGGCGGGTACGGCGGCGAAGCACGCGGTGGCCCAGAGGAACAGGGTGATTTCGGTCGGGATCAGGGCAACGCTGGTCCAGGTCAGGACCGTGGAGACCACCGCCATGGTGATGAACACGCCGATCAACGTCGCCGCCATGCCTTTATCCGCCAGCTTGCCGCCGATGATGTTGCCGACGGTCAGGCCCAGGCCGATGAGCATCAGGGTCCAGGTGACACCGCGTGGCGAGACGCCGGTGACTTCGCCCAGCAGCGGTGCAACGTAGGTGAACAAGGTGAAGACAGACGCCGCGAACAGGGCGGTCATGCTCAGCGACAGCCAGATACCGGCGCCTTTGAGTGCACGCAGTTCGGCGCGCATGTCGAGTTTTTCTTCATCGCGCTTGGCCGGCAGGAAACGAATCAGGCCGATCAGCGCAATCACACCGATCACGGTCACCGCCCAGAAGGTCGAGCGCCAGCCGGCTTGCTGACCGAGCGCGGTGCCCAGCGGAACGCCGAGAACGTTGGCCAGGGTCAGGCCGGTGAACATCAGGGCCACGGCCGATGCGCGTTTGTTGGCCGGCACCAGGCCTGCCGCAACCACCGAACCGATGCCGAAGAACGCACCGTGACAGAGGGCCGTGACCACACGGGCAAACATCAGCACGTTGTAGTCGCTGGCCACTGCGCAGAGCAGATTGCCGACGATGAAAATCCCCATCAACGCCACCAAGGCAGCCTTGCGCGGCAGTTTGGCGGTGGCCAGTGCCATGAACGGCGCGCCGATGGCCACGCCCAGGGCGTAACCGGTCACCAGCCAGCCGGCACCGGGGATCGACACACCGAGGTCGGCCGCCACATCAGGCAGCAAGCCCATGATGACGAATTCCGTGGTGCCGATGGCGAAGGCGCTCAAGGCCAGGATGAGTAGCGAGAGGGGCATTGTTGATTCCTTATCGGCGTACTGACGTAAAGGGTCAGAGCTCTTTGCTGAAAGTGCTGAGGAATTCCTGAATGGTTTCCTCATTGCGTTTGAAAAAATGCCATTGGCCGACTTTGCGGCTGCTGATCAGGCCGGCGCGTTGCAGGGTCGCCAGGTGTGCGGACACCGTGGACTGCGACAAACCGCAACGTTGATCGATCTGCCCGGCGCAGACGCCGTGCTCGTTGCTGTGGGACTGGTCGGGAAATTCGACGGTCGGGTCCTTGAGCCAGTGCAGGATTTCTCGCCGTACTGGGTGTGCCAGGGCTTTTATTATTTCGTCGAGATTGATGGTCATGGTCTGTGGGCTCGTGATGAGTAAAACGCTATATCGCGATGAGGCGAACTTTAAATCGTTATTTCGCGATATACAAATATGATTTGGATCTGACCGGCTCATAATTCGGTATATCGAGTTATAACGATACGTTGGTTGTAACAACACAAAGGCGCAGTGCTAAGCTGCGCCCATGAACTATCTCGCACATCTTCACCTCGGTGGCCAGCGCCCCGGTCAATTGCTCGGCAGCCTGTACGGCGATTTCGTCAAAGGGCGGCTGCAAGGGCAGTTCGATCCGGAGGTCGAAGCCGCTATCCAGCTGCACCGCAGCATCGACGTATTTACCGACCGGCATCCGTTGGTGGATGTCGCGTTGTCACGGTTTTCCATGACGCGGCGGCGTTACGCCGGGATCGTGCTCGACGTGTTTTTCGATCACTGCCTGGCGCGGGACTGGACGCTTTACTCGGATCAGCCGCTGGAGCAGTTCACGTCGGATGTGTACCGCGTGCTGTCGGCGGAACCGCAATTGCCGGAACGCCTGGCGCGGATCGCGCCGCACATGGTCGCCAATGACTGGCTGGGTTCTTACCGCGAATTCGCGGTGCTGGAGCAGGTGCTGCGGGGGATCTCGCGACGGTTGACCCGGCCGGAGGAGTTGGCGGCTGCGATGCAGGAATTGCGGGTGTTGTATGAACCGTTGAGCGAGGATTTTCGGGTGTTCTACCCGCAGCTTCAGGATTTCGCCCAAAACCGCTGACCCAACCCCTGTAGGAGCGAGGCTCGCCCGCGAAGAACGATAACGCGGTCTCTCAGGTACACCGCAGCGTTCCCTTCGCGGGCAAGCCTCGCTCCTACAGAAAAGCGGTTATGCGGCGATCAGCTCGCCGGTGCGGCGTGGTTCTGCTGGTTTCGCCACTTCCCCAAACAACGCCCTTTGCACCGCCTGCTGTGCCTCAAACGCCAACGCCGCACGCTCGCGACCTTCGCAGGCGATCGGCTTGAGCAGATGAATCTCCACATCCCCGCGATCATTGGCGAACAACCGCATCAGGTGCGAGAGCAAATCGTCATCGCCAATAAACGGTGCCAGCGAATCGAGCTCACCCTCGCGCAGGTAACGAATCGCCACCGGCTGCAACTTCACTTCGGAATCAATCGCCGCTGACAGCAAGCGACCATGGAAGGTGCGCAACGAACGGCCATCGGTGGTGGTGCCTTCCGGGAACATCAGCAGCGGATGTTCTTGCTGCAGATGGCGGGTCATCTGTTTGCGGATCAACTGGCTGTCGCCCGAGCCACGACGGATAAACAGGCTGCCAGCCTTGGCCGCGAGCCAACCGGCGACCGGCCAGGTGCGCACTTCGGCCTTGGACAGAAACGACAAGGGCGTGAGCATGCCCAGCAGCGGGATGTCGGTCCACGACACATGGTTGCTGACCCAGAGCATCGGCGACTTCGGCAACTCGCCGTGCACCGTGACTTTGAAGGGCAGGGCGTTACTCAACCGGGCCATGAAAAACCGCGACCAGCGCTGGCGCCGCACCATTGAATGCGCGATCCCCAAGCGTTCGAACAGGCCGAACACACTGGCCATGCTCAAACCCAGCGTGACCACCACCAGCACTCGCGCAATCCGCGCGTACACCCGCAACCGGCTCATCATACGGCCGCCTTGAAGTGTTTGGCGTAACGCGGGCAGAGTTCATCGCGCTTGAGCAGGATGAACACGTCGGCGACCTGGAAGTCTTCGTCCCAGCATGGCTCGCCGCAGATCTTCGCGCCCAGGCGCATGTAGGCCTTGAGCAGCGGCGGCATTTCGGCGATGACGTTGGACGGAATATCGAGGGTCGGCAGCGGTTTTTTCGGCTCGGCCCGCAAGTGTTCAGTGCACAGGTAGCGTTCGCGCAGGCGCTGCATGATCGCGTGGGCCTGAATGCCGCCGTCCTGCATCGGGATGCTCGCGCACCCCATCAAATAGCTGTAGCCGCCCTGGTTCAGCACTTCGGCCAGTTCACCCCAAAGCACGGCGATGGTGCCGCCGTTGCGGTAGGCCGGGTCGACGCAGGTGCGGCCGATTTCGAGGATCGGGCCCTTCAAGTGAACCAGGCCGTGCAGGCTGAATTCTTCTTCGCTGTAGAACTTGCCCAGGCTGCTGGCGGCCGTGTGGTCGAGCAAACGGGTGGTCGCCACCAGGCGCCCGGTGTTCAAGTCGCGCACGCCGATGTGGGCGCAGTGAACATCATAATCATCCATGTCCAGACCCAGTTCGGCACCTTTGAGTTTGGCGTTGAATTCGCCGCTGAACACGTTGAAGCGCAGGGCCTGGGCTTCCTGCAAGGCCTCGGCGCCCACCAGGCGTTCGGCTTGCAGGCGGCGTTCGTTGCCGGTGTCGCTGATGCGGGCGATCTGAGTCATTGGGAATCTCCGTGCGGGCTCTTCACCCTTGGGCTATAGCCGATCGACTTTCTTTATGCAGCCGTGTTGTGCAAAGTCAGGCTATGTAGCCCCGGTGTCATCGCCATGAAGCTTTGGTGATGCTTATATGACAGCCCACAAGGAGCCTCTTTATGCCCTGGCAAACCCTGTTGAATAGCCGCGAACGCCTGCCTGCCAACCCGGACCTGGCGGAAGGTTTCGCGACCTTGTTGCATCAGTTGGGGACGGTCACGCCGTTCGAGCTGGCGGTGGTCGGCGCACGCTTGATGGCAACGCCGGGGCTGGCGTTTCTGGTGGGGTATCAGGCGGCGCTGCGCATGCTGTGGCCGAGTGCGCCACTGAGCCTCGGCGCGTTATGCGCCACCGAACAGCGCAGCTTGCGGGTGGCGGACATGCAGACGCGCCTCAGCGATTTGCGGGTGAGCGGGCGCAAGGATTTCGTCACGGCCGGCGATGCCGCCGACTGGCTGTTGATCGCGGCCCGC
The DNA here is from genome assembly GCF_044746405.1 of Pseudomonas sp. NPDC086251. Taxonomy (NCBI): domain Bacteria; kingdom Pseudomonadati; phylum Pseudomonadota; class Gammaproteobacteria; order Pseudomonadales; family Pseudomonadaceae; genus Pseudomonas; species Pseudomonas sp. NPDC086251. The sequence goes on along the minus strand of NZ_JBIVBY010000010.1, from coordinate 38,947 downwards.
AGTGAAGCCCCCGACGCCGATCCGCGCCTGAGTCTCGCGGTGGTTTATCCCGGCGAACCGGGCGTGCGCGTGGAAAAACTCCCGGCGATCGCGCTGATGCCGGACATCAGCCATGGCCGGTTGTTTCTGGATAACGCGCAGTGTGAATTGCTCGCGGGCGATGGCTGGGAGGCCTACGTCAAACCGTTCCGCACCCTTGAAGATATTTATGTGCTGAGCGCCATGACGGCCTGGCTGTACGGCGTCGGCCAGGACAGTGACTGGCCACAAACCTTGCAGCTGCGTTTGCTGGCGTTGCTGGCCGGGTGCGCGGAAGTCAGCCGGCAAGCCCCGAACAACCCGGCTGGGCACGTGTTGCTCGGTGGTTTGTTTGCGCAGTTCGACGGGCTCAAGGCTGACCTCAATGAAGCCTTGGCCGATGGCCCGCCGCAATGGGCGGCGATGTGGACGCGCGATCAGGCGGTGATGGAATTGGCGGCGGGGGCGCGGGGGAAGCGGTTGGCCAAGGCGTTGGCGGTGTTTTGACGGGCCTCTTCGCGGGCAAGCCCGCACCCACATTCAACCGAGTTCTTGCAGAAAGAATGCGATCAAATGTGGGAGCGGGCTTGCTCGCGAAGGCGGCCTCAACAACAACACAACTTTCAAAACTGTCATCAACCTCAACTAGGCTCAGCACGTTCATCCCTCCGAGCCCCCACCATGTCCAAAGGCATGTCCCTGTTTTTCATACTGCTGCTGAGCCTCACGGCCCACGCCGAAAACTGGCCCGCCGAGCAATGGTCGACCGGCCCGACCGTCACCGGCCCGGCGCTGCAAGCTCTGGAAAACTACGCCTTCCCACCCCGCGACGAAGCGACCCGCCAAGGCATCCGCACCGACGCCTTGCTGGTGATCCATGATGGACAACTGATCTACGAACGCTACGCTGCCCCGACCCGCGCCGACACCCCGCACCTGACCTGGTCGATCAGCAAAAGCCTGATGGCGGCGGTCCTCGGCGTGGCCTATGGCGAAGGCTTGTTCAAACTCCAGGACCCCGTGCTGAAATTCTATCCAGCGTTGGAAAAACACCCCGCCCTGACCATGGCCGATCTGCTGCACTGGGCTTCGGGCCTCGACTGGCAGGAAGACTATGAATACGCGCCGTTGAAGTCGTCTGTAGTCGCCATGCTCTACACCCGGGGTCACCAGGACATGGCCGCGTTCACCGCTGGCCACGACGAATACGCCCAACCCGGCCAGGCATTCCGCTATTCCAGCGGCGACAGCAATTTGCTCTCCGCCGCGCTGAAAAACATCGTCGGCCCGGCCCGTTATCCAGACTATCCCTGGACGGCGCTGTTCGACCCGTTAGGGATTAGCCACGCTGTCTGGGAAACCGACGCCACGGGCACCTTCGTCGCTTCGTCCTACGCCTACCTCACTGCCCGCGACCTGGCGCGAGTCGGCCTGTTGATGGCCCGCGACGGTCGCTGGGGCGACCGGCAATTGCTGCCCAAAGACTGGGTCGCGTTCAACCGCGAACCGTTCGCCCACTATCACGCCCATCAGGACGACGCTGTGCCCGGCGGTCATTGGTGGCTCAATCGCACGGTGGAGGGCGCGGCAAAACCCTGGCCCGATGCCCCCGCCGATACCTTCGCTGCGCTGGGCCATTGGGGCCAGGCGATGTACGTGATTCCCAGTGAACACCTGGTGATCGTGCGCTACGGCGATGACCGGGACGGCAGTTACCAGCACAACGAATTGCTCAAACTTGCCCTCAAGGCCTTTGCCGCGAAGGTGCAGCCATGAACCGTCGCCACTTCATTCGTCACCGACCGTTCAGCACGCTGTTGGTGGTCCTGCTGATCGCCTTGCTCGGCTGGGTCTGGCACGAGCGCGTGGCGTTGTGGACGTTCCCGGACATCATCAGCGCGTACACAGCCAAGGAATATTGTTCGTGCCGGTACGTGATGAACAACGACGCCGCGTATTGCCAGGGTTATGTGAAGCAGTGGCTGGCCTTCAGCGGTTTTACCGATGACAGCGCCAGCAAGCGCGTGACGGTCAGCGGCATGGGGCGCAGCAACAGCGCCGTTTGGGCCGGCGAGCGTCAGGGTTGCCGACTGCAACCCTGACGATCACAAATCGTGCTCAAACGAAGTTCTCTGTGGGAGCGGGCTTGCTCGCGAAAGCAATGGCAGCCGCACTGCTTGCATCGAGGCTGCCGACGCTTTCGCGAGCAAGCCCGCTCCCACAGGGTTTTGTTGCAAACCCAGCCGAGGTGGGCCTCAGGTTCCACGCAGTGGAACCACATTTGATTGTCCTCGCGCGCGACTCGCGTTTATCTGGCGGTGAGCGCGACCTGCCTTGAGGTGTCGCGAAATCGCAGCGAACAAAAAGAACGGGAATACACCCGGCACGAGGACAATTTTCATGACCCGACATCAACACATTCTTGCCTGGCTCAGCGACGTGGCCAGCGACCTGCACGCCATCCGCCAGGACATCCACGCCCACCCGGAACTCGGCTTCGAGGAAAACCGCACCTCGGCACTGGTGGCCAAATCCCTGGAAGAATGGGGTTACGAGGTGCACACCGGCATCGGCAAGACCGGCGTGGTCGGCGTCCTGCGCAACGGCAGCAGCTCACGCAAACTCGGGCTGCGGGCCGACATGGACGCCTTGCCGATCATCGAGAATACCGGCGCGCCTTACAGCAGCCGCCATCAAGGCTGCATGCACGCCTGCGGTCATGACGGTCACACCACGATGCTGCTGGGCGCGGCGCGTTACCTGGCGGCGACCCGTCAGTTCGACGGCACCCTGACCCTGATTTTCCAGCCTGCCGAAGAAGGCCAGGGCGGCGCGGAAGCGATGCTCACCGATGGCCTGCTGGAACGCTTTCCCTGCGATGCGCTGTTCGGCATGCACAACATGCCGGGACTACCGGCCGGTCACTTGGGTTTTCGCGAAGGCCCGATGATGGCCTCGCAGGATTTGCTCACCGTGACCATCGAAGGCGTCGGCGGGCACGGTTCGATGCCGCATCTGGCGGTCGATCCATTGGTGGCGGCGGCCAGCGTGGTCATGGCCCTGCAAACCGTGGTCGCGCGCAACATCGATGCGCAGCAGGCGGCGGTGGTAACGGTCGGTGCGTTGCAGGCCGGAGAGGCGGCTAACGTCATTCCGCAGCAGGCGATCCTGCGCCTGAGCCTGCGGGCGCTGAACGCTGAGGTTCGGGAAAAAACCCTCGACCGCGTTCGCGCGATCATCGAATCCCAGGCCCGCAGTTTCGGTTGCAGTTCGCGCATCGAACATCGCCCGGCCTACCCGGTGTTGGTCAACCACGCCGCCGAAACCGAGTTCGCCCGGCAGGTCGGCGTCGAACTGCTCGGCGCCGACTCGGTGGACGGCAACACGCCCAAACTGATGGGCAGCGAAGACTTCGCCTGGATGCTGCAACGCTGCCCCGGCGCTTACTTGTTCATCGGCAACGGTATCTCGAGGCCGATGGTCCACAACCCCGGCTACGACTTCAACGACGACATCCTGCTGACCGGCGTGGCGTATTGGGGCGCGCTGACCGAGTGCTGGCTCAAGCCGGCCTGACGATCTGACTTTCTACTGCCGCTGGATCGGGCGCGCCTCGTTGCGCCCCCCATCACCCAACAGGTTTTTGGAGAGTTCCCCATGCAGACTTCGAGCACAGGCGTTTCGCGCACCCGGCAGGTGGTCGCTGCCGTCATCGGCAATGCCCTGGAATGGTATGACTTCATCGTTTATGGCTTTCTGGCGAGCATCATTGCCCGGCAGTTTTTCCCGTCCGAAGACGAATACGCGTCCCTGCTGATGGCCCTGGCGACCTTCGGCGTCGGGTTTTTCATGCGCCCGGTGGGCGGCATTTTGTTGGGCATGTACTCCGACCGCAAAGGGCGCAAAGCGGCCATGCAGATGATCATCCGCCTGATGACGGTGTCCATCGCGCTGATCGCCTTCGCGCCGAATTACGCCGCCATCGGCATGGGCGCGCCGCTGTTGATCGTGGTCGCGCGGATGCTCCAGGGCTTTGCCACGGGCGGTGAATACGCCAGTGCCACGGCGTTCCTGGTGGAAAGCGCACCGGCAGACAAAAAGGGTTTGTACGGTTCCTGGCAGTTGGTCGGGCAATGCCTGGCTGTGTTTTCCGGGGCAGGGATGGTGGCGTTGTTCACCCATCTGCTTTCTCCCGAGGCGCTGGACAGTTGGGGCTGGCGGATTCCGTTCATGATCGGTTTGCTGATCGGCCCGGTGGGATTGTGGATTCGTAAGCACATGGAGGAACCGGAAGAGTTTCTCGAGGCGCGCAGACAGGCCAAAGGCGCGAGCCCGAGTTTGCTGCAAGTGATCCGCGAACATCGGCGCAGCATTCTGGTGTCGATGGGCTTGGCGTGCGGCGCGACGGTGTCGTTTTATGTGGTGCTGGTGAACATGCCGACCTTCGCCCACAAGAACCTCGGCCTGCCGCTGGATCAGGTGCTGTTGGTGCAGATGCTCGCCGTGGCCGTGATGACCGTGGTCATTCCGTTGTCCGGTGCGCTGTCGGACCGGCTTGGCCGACGCCCGGTGTTGATGGCGTTCACCTTGGCGTTTTTCCTGATGGTTTATCCCCTGTATGTCTGGGTCGCGGCGGCGCCATCGGTGGAGCGTCTGCTGGTCATGCAGCTCTTGTTATGCAGCGCGATTGGCGGTTTCTACGGCCCGGCCCCAACGGCGCTGGCCGAGCAGTTTCCCATCGAAGTGCGCTCCACCGGGGTGTCGGTGGCCTACAACGTTGCGGTCATGGTGTTCGGCGGTTTCGCGCCGCTGATCGTCACTTGGCTCAGCAAGGTGCTGGCCACCCCCGTGGCGCCGGCCTTCTACGTACTGTTCGCTTGCGTGCTGACGCTGTTGGGCACTTACTGCATGCATGAAGCCCCACGGACCCGGAAATCCACTGCACTTAATCTTGAGGTGAAACCTTGAGCATCAACCCGATTGTTGAACTGGACGCCGATGCGTTGTCCCGAGCCATTCATGCGCGGCAGGTGTCCTGCCGCGAAGTGATGCAGGCCTACCTGGCGCAGATCGAGCGCTTCAATCCGCAGGCTAACGCGCTGGTGTCGCTGCGCCCGGCCGAAGAGTTGCTGGCCGAAGCCGATGCCTGCGACCGACAACTCGACCAGGGCCAGTCTCGCGGCTGGATGCACGGCATGCCGCAGGCCATCAAGGACCTGGCGGCCACCGCCGGTTTGCGCACGACCATGGGCTCGCCGTTGTTCGCCGAGCAAGTCCCGCAGCAAGACGCCATCAGCGTGGCGCGGGTTCGCGACTGTGGGGCGATCATCATCGGCAAGACCAACGTTCCGGAATTCGGCCTCGGTTCGCAGACCTACAACAGCGTGTTCGGCACTACCACCAATGCCTACGACCCAACGCTGGGTGCCGGTGGCAGCAGCGGCGGGGCGGCGGTGGCGCTGGCGTTGCGCATGCTGCCGGTGGCCGACGGCAGCGACATGATGGGCTCGCTGCGCAACCCGGCAGCGTTCAATAACGTGTTCGGTTTTCGCCCGTCCCAGGGCCGCGTGCCCCACGGCCCGGCGCCGGACGTGTTCGTCCAGCAACTGGCCACCGAAGGGCCGATGGGCCGCAGTGTCACCGATGTTGCCCGTTTGCTGAGTACACAAGCCGGTTACGACGCACGCGTGCCGTTGTCGCTCACGCGGCCCCCGCAGATCTTTGCCGAACCCTTGGCGAAGGATTTCAGCGACGTGCGGATCGGTTGGCTGGGTGACTACAACGGCTATCTGCCAATGGACGATGGCGTGTTGAGCCTGTGCGAATCGGCACTGAACGATTTCACCGCGCTGGGTTGCAAGGTCGAAGCCTGTCAGCCGGATTTCTCCATGGAGCGCTTGTGGCAGACCTGGCTGGTGCACCGGCACTGGCTGGTGCAGGGCAGCCTCGGCGCGTTGTATGCCGACACGCAGAAACGCGACCTGCTCAAACCTGAGGCGCAGTGGGAAATCGAAGGCGGGTTGCGGCTGACGGCGGCGGATGTTTACCAGGCATCGGTCAGTCGCAGCGACTGGTACCGGGCGGTGAGCGCGTTGTTCGAACGTTACGATTTTCTGCTGTTGCCCACCGCCCAAGTGTTCCCTTTTGATGCACAAACCCCGTGGCCGCGCGTCGTCGGCGGGCGGAGTATGGACACTTATCATCGCTGGATGGAGGTGGTGATCGGGCCGACCCTGGCCGGTTTGCCGAGCATGAATGTGCCGGTGGGGTTTAACCCGACCGGGTTGCCCATGGGCCTGCAAATCATTGGCCCGGCCCAGGCTGACCTGGCGGTATTGCAACTGGCGTACGCCCATGAGCAGTTGACTCAATGGGTCAAGCGCCGACCGCCCGGTTGTCTGCAAAACGCTTGAGAGCGATTGACGGGCGCGCATCTTGCTGCGAAAAGCGATCATCCGTTCCGGGCAAGGGGAGGTCGAATCCATGGACAGCAAGGCAGAAACCGGCAGCGTACGTTCCGTTGAGCGCGCTTTAGCGATCGTAGAGTTGCTGGGCGAGCATCAGGCATTGGGGCTGGAGGAGTTGCATTACCTGACGACTCTGCCCAAGGCCACGGTGTCGCGCATGTTGCTGACCCTGCAGGAGCAAGGCTGGATCTATCGCGGCTTGAGCGACCGGCGTTATCGGCTGTGCGCCAAGCGCCTGTTCGGCGACAGCCAGCAGCGGTTCAAGCGGCGCCTGGTGGAAAGCGCTGCGCCGCTGTTGCTGGAGTTGAGCGAGCGCACCGGGTTGGTGGCCGACCTGTCGAGCTTCGACGGCGAGCGCGTGGAAGTCATGGAAAGCGCGATCCCCACGGTGCTGCGCAAGCGCTACCCGAACAACTGCCAGATCGTCGGCCAGCACGCCAGCCTGTTTCATTCAGCCATGGGCCGGGCGTGTCTGGGCGAGCTGGAAACCCATGAAGTGGAACGCCTGGCCGGTCGTGAACCGTTGACCGACGAGAGCCTTTTCCGCGCCAGTGAGCAAGCGTTGCACCAAGGCTTTGGCCAGCGCACCGAAGGTTACTGGGAATACCCGGTGCGCCTGCCGTTCCTGATTCGGGCAGTGGCGTTGCCGATTCATGCCGACGGCCGACTGGTCGGCAGCATGGCGCTGCACTGGCCAATGGATCAGGCCCCAGTAGAGCGAGTCCTCAGCCTGCACCTCAGCAGCCTGGCCGCCGCCATTGGCGATGTGCAACAGGCGATGGCGTAACCTGTAGGAGCGAGCTTGCTCGCGATGGACCTGAGAACACTGCGGGGTATCAGGCTACCCTCGTTATCGTTCACGACTATCGCGAGCAAGCTTGCTCTTACAAGGTTGCAATTACCTCAGGGGCAGTTAAGGTTCAGCACAGGTTTATCTGCCCCACGAGTCTCTATGTTCAAGCGGTCCGTCTCCCAAATCCTCGCCGTCCTGCTGCTGGCCGGCGCCTCGCTGTCGGCCCAGGCCAATTGGTACCTCGACGGCGAGTCTTCGCGGCTGTCGTTCATCAGTACCAAAAACGCCAACATCTCCGAAGTGCAGCGCTTTCTGGTGCTGCACGGCAAGGTCAGCCCGAAAGGACTGGCCGAGGTCGAAGTCGAAATGGAATCGGTGAACAGCGGCATCCCGCTGCGTGACGAACGCATGCGCAAGGAGCTGTTCGACATCCAGACCTTCCCCGAAGCATTGATTACCGCGCGAATCGATCTGCGCCCGATCAACGACCTCGCGCCCGGTGCGCAACTTGAATTGCGCTTGCCGGTGACCGTCAACCTCCACGGAAAAACACACGAGTACAACGCCGAATTGCTGGCGACCCGTCTCGATGATCGACGCTTCCAGGTGGTGACCCTGGAACCACTGGTGATCAACGCCGAAGACTTCGACCTGGCGCCGGGCCTGGAAAGCTTGCGCAAGGTCGCCGGTTTGTCGGCCATCAGTTTGTCGGTACCGGTGGGCGCGGTACTGATTTTCACGGCGCGCTGACATGGCCGGTGCCATTTTTCCCTGGCGTGAAGGCAACCGCTTCGAACTGCTGATCGACGGCCCGCAGTTCTTCCCGCGCATGTTGGTGGCGATTGCCCGCGCCGAAGAGCAGGTCGAGCTGGAGCTGTATCTGGTGGAGGCGGGCGCCTGCGCCGAGGCCATGGTTCAGGCGTTGGTCCAGGCCGCCGAGCGCGGTGTGCGGGTGCGCTGCCTGTTCGATGATTACGGCAGCCTGGCGTTCACCCTGACCTTGCGCCAGCGCTTGATGTCGGCGGGTGTGGAACTGCGTTTCTACAATCGCCTGAGTTGGCGGCGCTGGGTCGGCAACTTCTATCGCGACCATCGCAAGCTGTTGCTGGTCGATCAGAGCCTGGCGGTGGTCGGTGGCACCGGGGTCACCGATGAGTTCTGGACGCCGGGCGAAGACACCAGCGAATGGCACGAAGTCATGGTGGAAATCACCGGCCCCTTGGTCATCGACTGGCAGTTGCTGTTCGATCGGCAATGGATCGCCAACCGCCATCGGCGCGCCTGGAAACCCGCTTCGCATTTCGGCTTGCCGCGCCTGCCGCGAGTGCCGTCCATGGGCGAGGGCATGGGCCGGGTCGCCTACGCCGACGCCCGCCAGCACCGCGACATTCTGCAATCGCTGGTGCGCGCGTTGAACAGTGGCCAGCAGCGGATCTGGCTGGCCACGCCGTATTTCCTGCCGACCTGGAAAGTCCGCCGCTCGCTGCGCCGGGCCGCCGCCCGTGGCGTCGACGTGCGCCTGCTGCTGACCGGACCACGCACCGATCACCCGTCGGTGCGCTACGCCGGGCATCGCTACTACCCGCGACTGCTCAAGGCCGGCGTTAAAATCTTCGAATACCAGCCGTGTTTCCTGCACTTGAAAATGGTCCTGGTCGATGACTGGGTGAGCCTCGGCTCGTGCAATTTCGATCACTGGAATTTGCGCTTCAACCTGGAAGCCAACCTGGAAGCGCTGGACCCCGGGTTGACGCTGGCAGTGGCGGCGAGTTTCGAGAAAGACTTTGCGTTGAGCCAGGAAGTCAGCCTGGAGGCATGGCAACGCCGGCCGCTGTGGCGACGGGTCAAGCAAAGGATTTGGGGATGGGTGGATCGGCTGGTGGTGAATATTCTGGATCGACGCGGCTGAGCCCCATTTCAGCAACACCCTAAACCTAATGTGGGAGCGGGCTTGCTCGCGAAGGGGGGCATGTCAGTCAACGATGATGTTGACTGACAATCCGCTTTCGCGAGCAAGCCCGCTCCCACATTGTTTTGCGGTGCTTTCGGGGTTACAGCAATTCAAAGCTCTGCTGCGTCACGTCCTGGGAATCCAGGCCGATCTGCACGTTGAACTTGCCCGGCTCCGACACGTACTTGAGCTGGGCATTGAAGAACTTCAGGTCGTCTTCGGTGATGGTGAAGTGCACGACTTTCTGCTCACCCGCCTTCAGCGTGATTTTCTGGGAGTTCTTCAGTTCCTTGACCGGACGGATCATCGAGCCGGTCACGTCCTGAATGTACAACTGCACCACGGTTTCGCCGTCACGCTTGCCGGTGTTTTTGACCATGACGCTGGCGTCGAGCTTGCCGGTCTTGTTCAGCGTGGTCGACGACAGCGCCATGTCGGTCAGGCTGAAATCGGTGTAGCTCAAACCGAAGCCAAACGGGAACAGCGGGCCGGTGGTGTCATCGAAATACTGCGAGGTGTAGTTGCCCGGTTTGCCCGGCGTGAACGGCCGGCCAATGCTCAGGTGGTTGTAATAGGTCGGAATCTGACCGACCGAACGCGGGAACGTGATCGGCAGTTTGCCCGACGGGTTGTAGTCGCCGAACAGCACGTCGGCGATGGCGTTGCCGCCTTCGGTGCCGCTGAACCAGGTTTCCAGAATCGCGTCAGCCTGATCCTTCTCTTCCAGAATCGACAGCGGACGGCCGTTCATCAACACCAGTACCAGCGGTTTGCCGGTGGCTTTCAGGGCGCGGATCAGTGCACGCTGATTTTCCGGAATGTTCAGGTCGGTGCGGCTCGACGATTCGTGGGACATGCCACGGGACTCGCCAACAGCGGCGACGACCACATCGGCATCCTTGGCGGCTTTCACCGCTTCATCGATCAACACGTCCGCCGGGCGCGGATCATCCACCACTTCCGGCGCATCGAAGTTGAGGAAGTTCAGGTAATCGAGGACTTTTTTGTCGCTGGTGATGTTGGCGCCACGGGCGTAGATCAGCGTCGCTTTGTCTGCCACCGCCGCGTTCATGCCGTCGAACAGCGTCACCGACTGCGCGGGTTTGCCCGCAGCGGCCCAGCTGCCCATCATGTCGATCGGCGCCTTGGCCAGCGGGCCGACCAGGGCGATTTTCGCGGTTTTCTTCAGCGGCAGGGTGTCGCCCTGGTTCTTCAGCAACACCATGCTGCGGCGCGCCACGTCACGGGCCTCGGCGCGGTGCAGACGGTTTTCGGCGTAGGTGTCGGCCGGGTCATCCTCAGCCTTGCCGATGCGCAGGTACGGGTCCTTGAACAGGCCCATGTCGTACTTGGCGGCGAGCACTTCGCGCACGGCGTTGTCGATGTCTTTCTGTTCGATTTCACCGGCCTTCAACAGCCCCGGCAGCTCTTTGCCGTAGAGGGTGTCGTTCATGCTCATGTCGATGCCGGCCTTGATTGCCAGCTTCGCCGCTTCACGACCGTCAGCCGCAACGCCATGCTTGATCAGCTCGAAAATCGCCCCGTGGTCACTGACCGCCAGGCCCTTGAAGCCCCATTGCCGGCGCAACAGATCGTTCATCAGCCAGGTGTTGGCCGTGGCCGGCACGCCATTGATCGAGTTCAGCGCAACCATCACCCCGCCAGCACCGGCGTCGATCGCCGCGCGGTACGGTGGCAGGTAGTCCTGGTACATCTTGACCGGGCTCATGTCGACGACGTTGTAGTCGCGACCACCCTCGACCGCGCCGTACAAGGCAAAGTGCTTGACGCTGGCCATGATGCTGTCGGCCGCGTTCGCGCCGGTGCCCTGGAAGGCTTTGACCATGACGCCGGCGATGCGCGACACCAGGTAAGTGTCTTCGCCGAAACCTTCGGACGTGCGGCCCCAACGTGGGTCGCGGGAAATGTCGACCATCGGCGCGAAGGTGATGTCGAGGCTGTCCGCCGCGGCTTCCTTGGCGGCGATGCGCCCGGACAGGCCGATGGCGTCCATGTCCCAGCTCGACGCCAGGGCGATCGGGATCGGGAAAATCGTGCGATGGCCGTGGATCACGTCATAGGCGAAGAACATCGGGATCTTCAACCGGCTGCGCATGGCCGCGTCCTGCATCGGACGGTTTTCCGGGCGAGTGATCGAGTTGAACGTGCCGCCGATGTTGCCGGCCGCGATTTCCTTGCGGATCAACTCCCGAGGCATTTCCGGGCCGATGCTGATCAGGCGCAACTGGCCGATTTTTTCATCGAGGGTCATTTGCTTCATCAGGTTGCTGATGAAGGCGTCCTTGTTTTCCAGAGGTGCGGGCGTCGTGGCGGCCAATACGGTATGACTGGCCAGGCTGACGAACAAGCCCAGCAAACACAGCTTCTTCATGAATAGTTTTCTCAAAAGCCTAAACGGCAGTGAATACGCGCCGGTCAGCCAAAATTTAGGGAGCGACTATTGTTGTTCAGGTAAATGCAGCACACTTCTGACGTGTTTTTTGCGCTGGGGCATCTTTTAGCCCATTGGCTCGATGCAATCCAGTGGTGGCGGCAGATTATGCCCCAAGAGCCCGGTCAGAAGGTCGCCAGTTGTTTTTCAACGGAATGTACAAGGGAGCGTCAACCAGATGAACGTACGACACCACTATCGGTCGAGCCTGCACGTTGCAGCCTTGATGCTGCTGACCACACTGCTGGCCGGCTGCGGCATCAATACGATCCCGACGCTCGACGAACAGGCCAAGGCCGCCTGGGGCCAGGTGCAGAACCAGTACCAGCGCCGCGCCGACCTGATCCCGAACCTGGTAGAGACCGTGAAAGGTTATGCCAAGCACGAAGAAGAAACCCTGACCGCGGTAGTCGAAGCCCGGGCCAAGGCGACTTCGATCCAGGTCGATGCCAAGACACTGGATAATCCGGAAAAACTCAAACAGTTCCAGCAGGCGCAGGATCAGCTGACCGGTGCGTTGAGCCGTTTGATGGTGGTGTCCGAGCGCTATCCAGACCTCAAGGCCAACCAGAATTTCCTCGCGCTGCAATCGCAACTGGAAGGCACCGAGAACCGCATCGCCGTGGCGCGCCGCGACTTCATCCTCGCCGTGCAGAAATACAACACCGAACTTCGTACCTTCCCCGGTCGCCTGTGGCACACCGTGATGTACAGCGATTTGCCGATCCGCGAAACCTTCGAGGCCACCAGCCCCGATGCGGAAAAAGCGCCTCAAGTGAAGTTCCAGTAGGCGTCGGAATGGGTTCCAAGCATCACCACGGATGAGGTTGCCAATGCGTGTGTTGAAAGTGGGCCTGGTGCTGTTGCTCTGGGTCTTTGCCCTGACGGCCCAGGCCGAGTTGAAGTTTCCGGAGCTGACCGGGCGGGTGGTCGATAACGCCCAAATGATCGAGCCGGCGGTGCGCGAACAGCTGACGCAACAGCTCCAGGCCCATGAAAAAGCCACCGGCGAGCAGTTGGTGGTGGTCACGTTGCCGGACTTGCAAGGCACCGACATCGCCGACTTCGGTTATCAATTGGGGCGCCACTGGGGCATCGGCCAGAAGGACAAGAACAACGGCGCACTGCTGATCGTCGCGCGCGATGATCGCAAATTGCGCATCGAAGTCGGTTATGGCCTGGAGGATCGCCTGACCGATGCGCAGAGCTCGGTGATCATCAACCAGGTGATCACCCCGGCGTTCAAGAGCGGTAACTTCAGCAAGGGCATCAGCGACGGGGTCGCGGCGATGCTGGTGGTGCTGGGCGGTAATCCACTGGATGAGCCGTCCACGGTGTACGACTCCGGAAGCAATCAGGAAAGTGACTTCCTCTCACGGCATCCGGGGATCTTCGTGTTTCTGGTGATGCTGTTTATCCTGACGATTTTCGTCTGCCAGATGCTCGGGATCCTGCCCAGTGGTGGCGGCAGTGGCCGAGGCGGTTCGAGCGGTGGATTCGGCGGCGGAGGGTTTGGTGGCGGCGGCGGAGGCGGGGGCTTCAGCGGCGGCGGAGGCAGTTTCGGGGGCGGCGGTTCGTCGGGCGGCTGGTGACACTGCCAGTAAAAACAATAGCGAGCAGGCATTCATAAACATGGCATTACTGACTGAACACGAACAACGCAAAGTCGCCGAGGCAATTGCCCGGGTCGAGCGCGACACTGACGCCGAACTGGTGACGGTGCTGGCGGCGCGCGCCGACGACTATGCGTACATCCCGCTGCTCTGGGCCAGTCTGCTGGCGCTGGTGGTGCCGGGTGTCGTGCATTACCTGACGGGCTGGCTGACCATGCACAGCCTGCTGCTGGTGCAATGGATCACGTTCATCGTGCTGTGCCTGGTGTTCCGGATTCCAAAAGTCACCACGCGCCTGATCCCGCGCTCGGTGCGGCATTGGCGTGCGTCGAACCTGGCGCGCCGGCAGTTCCTGGAGCAGAACCTGCACCACACGGTGGGCAGCACCGGGATGCTGATTTTCGTCTCCGAGGCCGAGCGTTATGTGGAGATTCTGGTGGATGAGGGGATTTCCAAGCGGCTGGATAACAAAAACTGGGACGCGATTGTCGCGGCGTTTACGCAGCAGGTGAAACAAGGGCAGACGTTGCAGGGGTTTGTCACCTGCGTCGAGGCGTGCGGCGAATTGCTCAAAGTGCATGTGCCGGTGACGCATGAGCGTAATGAGTTGCCGAATCGGTTGGTGGTGTTGGGCTGAGCTTACTCACCCCTATAGGAGCGAGCTTGCTCGCGAAGGATGCCGAATCACCGCGTTTATCCAGTGAGCCCGCGTCATCGTTAGCGACCTTCGCAAGCGAGCTCGCTCCTACAGATCGTGCCGTTCGGGAAATTAGCCGTGCCCTTGCACGCCATCCCCCCTAAAATACCCGCCATTCCCCGATTCGCACCGCCCGAGGCCGCTTTTTCCATGTCTGTCATCGTCACTCCCGCCAGCCTCGCGCCGGATCACCACGCCCAGTTCATCGACCTGCTGCAATCGAGCCTCGAGCAAAGCGCCTTCATCAAACTGGTGCTGGCCAAGTACGTCGGCACCGAGACCGATTTGCAGCGGCTGATCATCAAGCAGCTGACGGTCAAGGATCAGCCTTGCCTGTCCTTCGTCTACCGCTATAAAACCCGCGACATCACCAAGAACCTGCCGCTTGCCGAGGGCGTTGCGACCATCGCCGCGTTGCTGCCAGCGTCGTTCAAAAATGCGCATTTATTGTCGCTGACGGATGAAGCCCAGCTCGAATACAGCAAAAAGGGCAAGTCTTCGCTATTCAAGAGCAAACCTCAGCAATTACGCGAGGTGCCGTCCGCCGAGCACAACCGCGAGAAAAACCGCTTCCTCGACCTGAGCCGGCCGTTTCTCGCCGACCTCGGCGTGACGAACAGCAAGCACGAGCTGATCCCGGCGATGTCGCGCAAGTGGAAGCAGATCAACAAGTTCATCGAAGTGTTCAGCCATGCGCTGACCACTTCGCCGCTGGCGCTGGACAAGCCGGTACGGGTGGCGGATTTCGGTTCGGGCAAGGGTTACCTGACGTTCGCAATCCACGACTACCTGCGCAACACCTTGCAGGCCGAAGGCGAGGTGACGGGGGTCGAGCTGCGCGAAGAAATGGTCAACCTGTGCAACGCCGCCGCGGCGAAGCTTGAGCATCCGGGGCTGGTGTTCAAATGCGGTGACGTGCGCAGCGTGGCACCGAGCGAGCTGGACGTGATGATCGCGCTGCACGCCTGCGACATCGCCACCGACTATGCGATTCACACCGGCATTCGCTCCGGCGCCTCGATCATCATGTGCTCGCCGTGCTGCCACAAACAGATCCGCCTGCAAATCCAGAGCCCGGCGCTGCTCAAGCCAATGCTGCAATACGGCCTGCACCTGGGCCAGCAGGCGGAAATGGTCACCGACAGTTTGCGCGCGCTGTTCCTTGAGGCGTGCGGCTATGAGACCAAGGTTTTCGAGTTCATCTCACTGGACCACACCAACAAGAACAAGATGATCCTGGCGGTCAAACGCGCCGAGCCGGTGGACCCGGCCCAGCTGTTGGTGAAGATTCAGGAGTTGAAGGATTTCTACCACATCACCGAGCACTGCCTGGAAACCCTGCTGCGCGCTGACGGTTACCTTTGAACTTGTTCCGACGGCTACCTTTGATCCTGATTCGACGGCTACCTCTAAACCTGTAGGAGCCAGGCTTGCCGGCGAAGGCGTTCTTAAGATCGCCTTCGCCGGCAAGCCTGGCTCCTAGAAGGCGATCTTGCGGACGCCTTCGCCGGCAAGCCGGGCTCCTACAGGTTATGCCGTTGCGACCTGCGCGGGTTTGACCGCCGTCTTGCGCCCCAACATCACCGTCACGATCACCCCGGCGGCAAACAGCCAGGTGATCGGCTCGATGTGTTCACCGAAGAACAACGCCGAAAACGCAATCGTGAAGAAGATCTGCAGCAACTGGATCTGACTGACCCGCGCAATCCCGCCCATCGCCAACCCGGCGTACCAGGCGAAAAACCCGATGAACTGCGAAAACAGCGAAACGTAACCAAACGCCCACCAGGTCTTGGCCGAAATCTCGCCCTGATGTTGCAGCGCCAGGTACACCACCGGCCCGATCAGCAGTGGCGTCGACAGCACCAGCGCCCAGCAGATCACCTGCCAACCGCCCATCTCCTTGGCCAACCGGCCACCTTCGGCATACCCAAGGCCGCCCACGGCAATCGCCCCGAGCATCAGCAAGTCACCGGCCTGAATACTGCCGGCCCCGCTGATCAGTGCATAACCGAGCACCAACGCACTGCCCAGCGCGGCGCAGGCCCAGAAGGCTTTCGACGGTCGCTCATGGGACAGCCACGCGGCATACAGCGCCACGCACAACGGTTGCAGGCCGTTGACCAGCGCGCCGTGGGACGCCGGCAAGGTTTGCATGGCCCAGGCCGAGAGCACCGGGAAACCGAGGATCACCCCGGCAATCACCAGCGTCAGGCCTTTGACCTGTTTCCAGGTCGGCCACTTTTCCCGGCGCCACAGCAACAGCAACGCCGCCGGTACCGCGGCGAACAACGCACGGCCCAAGCCGTTGAGCAGCGGATGGAGCTCCTGCACGACGATTCGTGTGAAGGGCAGGGTGAGGCTGAAGATCACAACGCCCAGCAGGCCCAGGGCCATGCCGGTGTTTTCGCGCGAGGACATGATGGCAACCAGAATCGAGAGTGGCGGGAAGAGTGTTCATCTAGCCATAAACCGGGGGTGTTGCTCTGTTACAGCTAGGTGCAGAGTTATCCGTACAGTTTGATGGCCCCTTCGCGAGCAAGCCCGCTCCCACATTCGACCGAGTCTCCTATGGGAATGCGGTTGAATGTGGGAGCGGGCTTGCTCGCGAAGAACGATAACGCGGTCCATCGGTAGTAGCAGGTTATTACCCGCCCCTCTGGATTAGGTCTACCTTGAATACTCCTACGTATTTCCCAGAGGAGTCCTCCCCATGGCTGCCAAGAAAATTCTGATGCTGGTCGGCGATTACGTCGAAGACTACGAAGTGATGGTGCCGTTCCAGGCGCTGCTGATGGTCGGTCACACGGTACACGCAGTGTGCCCGGACAAAACCGCCGGCCAGACCGTGCGCACGGCGATCCACGATTTCGAAGGCGACCAGACCTACAGCGAAAAACCCGGTCATCTGTTTGCCCTCAACTTCGACTTCGCCAAGGTCGCCGAGACCGACTACGACGCGCTGCTGATCCCGGGCGGTCGTGCGCCGGAATACCTGCGTCTCAACGAAAAAGTCCTGGAACTGGTACGCGCCTTCGACAAGGCCGGCAAACCGATCGCCGCCGTGTGTCACGGTGCGCAGTTGCTGGCGGCGGCGGGCGTGCTCGAAGGTCGCGAGTGCAGCGCGTACCCGGCCTGTGCCCCGGAAGTGCGCTTGGCCGGCGGTACGTTCATCGATATCCCGGTGACGGAAGGTCACGTACAAGGCAATCTGGCCACGGCGCCGGCATGGCCGGCGCACCCGAGCTGGCTGGCCGGTTTCCTCGGGTTGCTGGGCACCAAAATCACGCTGTAACGAGGGACCTGTCCATGTGCGAGCTCTACGTCAAAGCCGATCCGATTCTCTACGAATCGCGCTCCCGCTCGCTGCGCATCTGCGGGGTGGTGACCACCCTGCGCCTGGAAAATCAGTTCTGGGACATCCTCAGCGAAATCGCCGAGGTCGACGGCATGACCACCAACCAGCTGATCGCCAAGCTGTATGAAGAGGTGATGGACTATCGCGGCGAAGTGGTGAATTTCGCCTCGTTTTTGCGGGTGAGTTGCACGCGCTATTTGAGTCAGCGGCGGGTGAGTGCGCCGGAGTTGTCGGTGGTGCGGGCGGGGGTTAGGTAGCGTAGACCGAGTCGACCCCTTCGCGAGCAAGCCCGCTCCCACATTAGACCGGGTTGTCCGGACAGACGCGATCAAATGTGGGAGCGGGCTTGCTCGCGAAGAGGACCGTACAGGCGACAAAAATCCGGGTCTGGTCTTTACTCTGAAGCGCGAAACCTCTCAATCGCCAAGGAGAACGAGCATGTCCGGATGGTACGAAGTGAGCAAAAGCGTCAGTGGCCAGTTCAGGTTTGTGCTGAAGGCCGCCAACGCCGAAACCATTCTGACCAGCGAGCTGTACACCACCCGCGCCGCTGCCGACAAAGGCATCGCATCGGTTCAGTCCAACAGCCCGCTGGATGAACGCTACGAGAAGAAAACCACCAAGGACGGTCATCCTTACTTCAACCTCAAGGCCGGTAACCACGAGATCATCGGCAGCAGCGAGTCGTACTCCTCGGCTACCGCAATGGACAAAGGCATCGCCAGTGTAAAAGCCAACGGCCCGACCACCGTGATCAAGGACAAGACCCTGCCAGTGCTCTGAATCCACCGACGACCTAATGTGGGAGCGGGCTTGCTCGCGAAGGCGGCTTAACATTCAACGACGATGTTGACTGTCAGACCGCTTTCGCGAGCAAGCCCGCTCCCACATTTGCTTTGTGTGTGACTGGTGATCAGCGCAAGGCTTTCAACAAGTCTAGCAACTGGCTGATCCCGGCCTCGCCCAGTGGAAACACCGGCAACCGTGGATCGCCAACGTCCAGCCCCGTGGCCCGCAAGCCCGCCTTGATCGTCGCCGGCAAGCCACCCTTGAGGATGAAGTCCAGCAGCGGCAACTGGCGATAGAACAGTTCGCGGGCCTTGCCCAGGTCATTGGCCAACACGGCCTCATACAGGTCAAGGTTGAGCTGCGGAATCAGGTTCGGTGCCGCCGTGCACCAGCCTTTCGCCCCGGCTGCAAAGGCTTCCAGGGCCAGCGGGTTGCAGCCGTTGTAGAACGGCACCCGGCCTTCGCCCAGCCGTTGCAGTTGATGCATGCGCTGGATGTCGCCGGTGCTTTCCTTGACCATCGTCACGTTGTCCACCGCGTTGAAGATCCGCAGGATCAAGTCCACCGACATGTCGGTGCCGCTGGTGGCCGGGTTGTTGTAGAGCATGATCGGCACGCCGATGCTGTCACCGATGGCGCGGTAATGGGCGAGGATTTCCGCTTCGCTGAGTTTCCAGTAGGACGTCGGCAGCACCATCACCACATCGGCGCCATGAGCTTCGGCGAAACGTGCGCGGCGCACGGCTTTGGCGGTGGTCAGGTCGGACACGCTGACGATCGTCGGCACGCGCTTGGCCACGTGTTTGAGGCTGAACTCGCTGACCTGGTCCCATTCCGCGTCGCTCAAATAAGCGCCTTCGCCAGTGCTGCCCAGCGGCGCAATCGAGTGCACGCCGCTGTCGATCAGGCGGTCGATGGAACGCCCGAGCGCGTCGAGATCAACGCCTTCGCCGTTGCCGGTGAACGGGGTGATGGTGTAGCCGATGATGCCGTGAATGGTTGGGGTCGACATGGCGACGCTCCTCTTGAAAATGAGTGGGTTCAGTTCAGGCAATCGGCGTGTTGACGCAGGTTCTGCCGAGCGTAGTAGTTGAAGGCGGCGGCGTGGCGCTTGGGTCTGGAAATCCAGTCATGCGCCTCACGTCCAAGTTCGGGCAAGATCGGCTTGATCGTCCCGGCACTCATCGCTAGCAGTTGCAGCTTGGCGGCGCGCTCGATCAGTTGCGCAATGACACACGCCTCTTCGATGGTCGTGCCGGTGGACAATTGGCCGTGGTGCGAAAGCAGGATCGCCCGTTTGTCGCCCAGCGCGCCGGCAATCAGTTCGCCTTCCTCATTGCCCACCGGCACGCCTGGCCAGCCTTCGAGAAACGCGCAGTCGTCGTAGAGCGGGCAGAGGTCCATGTGGGAAATCTGCAGCGGCACTTCAAGCATCGACAGCGCCGCGACGTGGGTCGGGTGGGTGTGAATGATGCAGTTCACGTCCCGTCGGGCGCGGTACACCCAGCTGTGAAAGCGGTTGGCCGGGTTGGGCATGCCGTCGCCTTCCAGCACTTCAAGGTCTTCGTTGACCAATAACAGATTGCTGGCGCTGATTTCATCGAAACCCAGGCCCAGTTGCTGAGTGTAGTAGGTGCCTGGTTGCGGGCCGCGGGCGGTGATTTGCCCGGCCAGGCCGGAGTCGTGACCGTTTTCGAACAGAATACGGCAGGTCAGGGCCAGCTTTTGCCGGTCGGTCCACGTATTATCCGCCAGGGTATTTTGCATCTGGGTCAGCGCTTGCTTGACCAGTTGCTCTTTGGGTAGTGCTAAGGTCTTGGCCATATCGGTGTCCTTTGGGGTCAGTGCAAATGACACAAGCGAGACTATATGACACAAAGTGTCATTGGCAAGGGTAAATCGTCGCCTCCTTGATGGATTAATCGCTCGACATGTCTATCCGTTTGAAATTACTGAGAAAAAAACTCGGCGTGACGCTGGAGGCCTTGGCCGAAAAGTCCGGCATGACCAAGAGTTATCTGTCGAAAGTCGAGCGCGGGCTGAATACGCCGTCGATCGCGGCTGCGCTGAAACTGGCGAAGGCGTTGAACGTGAAGGTCGAGGAGCTGTTCTCCGAAGACAACGTCAGCCTCGACAGCTACAGCCTGGTGCGCAGCGATGAGCGCCAGTCTCTCGCGGCGAATGACCAAAGCCCCGGTTACGCAGTGCTGGCGCATCAAGTCAGCGAGCGCAGCTTGCTGCCGTTCATCATTTATCCGCCGAGCGAGTTCGTCGACAAAGCCTTCAAGGAACACGTGGGGGAGGAGTTTCTGTTCGTCCACGAAGGGCAGGTGGAAGTGGATTTCATGAACGAGCGCGTGCTGCTCAATCGTGGGGATGCGTTGCACTTCAATGCGCAGAAACCACACCGGATTCGCTCCGTGGGCGAGGTGCAGGCGCAGTTGCTGGTGGTGGTGCATAGCCGCGAGGACTGAGATGAATGGGCCGACGCTTTCGCGAGCAAGCCCGCTCCCACATTTGATCCGTGTACGCCGCAGATCAAATGTGGGAGCGGGCTTGCTCGCGAAGGCGTCAGTCGCGTCGCCGCCTAAACCTCGACCGGAACCGTCAACTTCGGACTCCCCAACGCATGGGTCTTCGAATCAAAAAACCGCAACTCAACCCCCGTCCCCTCAAACACCTTCGCGTAATGCCGCTTCTGATGCTGGATGAACGCCTTGCTGCGCGGGTAAATCGACACCGCCACCACCTTCGGTTTCGCTTGCCGCAAGGCATGGATGATGTGGCTGTCCTGCTCACCCAGGGCATGACCAAAAATGCACAACCCGTCGCCATGCCCCAATAGCTGGTCATAACAGAACGACAGATAATCCGAACTACGAATGGTCTTGAGCTTGTCCTGGGCCGGGCCTTCGTTGACGAATAGCGGCACGTCATCCAGCGTCTTGATCCTATTGTTGATGGCGAAACTGCCGAGCAACGTGCCCTCGGTCGACATCAATTTACGCGCCGTGCCGTCCTGATTACGCACCAGATGCAGGCCACCGTGCAGGTACAGCAATCGGGTTTTATCAGTCGCCGTGGCGCTCAAATCAAAACCCGGCTCGGCGCCCTGGAACAGATCGGAGACGACGTCAGGCGTGTGCTGAGTCGCCCAGTAATTGAGCAAGTCATAGTTGGTGGTAAACACCGTCCGATAGCGGCCCAGTTCCTGATTGATCGTCGCCAGGGTTGAAGGCATCACCAGCCGCCACGGAATGTGCACCGCGTGCACGGTGTTGATTAGCGCTTCCTTGATCGCGTAGTAGCGATTGCGCGGTGCGGCGGAGCTGACGGCCAGGGCCTTGTTGACACGGCTGGTGGTTTTCAGCGCGCTGAGCACCTGCTCGAAGCTGCGCGTCTGCATCGCGTCGAACACGCTCAATTCGGACTGGCTCATCGGCTTTTCTTCGACGGTGCGCGCGTTTTCGAACAGCGAGTCGTATCCGAAATCGTCCCACACCGCGCGACTGGCGCCGTTGCCCAACAGCAGGCCGCTGAACGAAGCGCTGGTGCGCAAGGCGTCCCAGTCTTCAAGTTGGGCATCGACATCCTGGAAATCGGTCATTGCGTTCATCGTCTCAAAGCAAGGGTTCTGATGGGCGGCGACTTTATCACGACCCAGACTTGAGCCAGATCAAGTTACTGCGCAAGCGATGGGTTGATCCTGTGGGTACCCGCTGGATCGGCACTGCCGGTTCGGCCTCAGCCAGGAGATTCGCTCATGAGCAGCACGTTTTTCATCCCCGCCGTGAACATCATGGGCATTGGTTGCCTCGACGAGGCCATGATCGCCATCGGCAAGTACGGTTTTCGCAAGGCGCTGATCGTCACCGACGCCGGGTTGGCCAAGGCGGGCGTAGCGACAATGATTGCCGAGAAACTGGCGTTGCAGGACATCGACTCGGTGATCTTCGACGGCGCCAAGCCGAACCCGACCACCACTAACGTCGAGAAGGGCCTGGGCCTGCTCAAGGAAACCCGCTGTGATTTCGTCATCTCCCTGGGCGGCGGCTCGCCCCATGACTGCGCCAAAGGCATCGCCTTGTGCGCGACCAACGGCGGGCAAATCCGCGACTACGAAGGCGTCGATCAATCAAGCAAACCGCAGCTGCCGCTGATTGCCATTAACACCACCGCCGGCACGGCCAGCGAAATGACCCGTTTCTGCATCATCACCGACGAAACCCGTCATGTGAAAATGGCCATCGTCGACCGCAACGTCACACCGTTGCTGTCGGTCAACGACCCGGCGCTGATGGTCGGCATGCCGAAAAGCCTGACCGCCGCCACCGGCATGGACGCACTGACTCACGCCATCGAAGCCTACGTGTCCACCGCCGCCAACCCGATCACCGACGCCTGCGCTCTGAAGGCCATCACCCTGATCAGCAATAACCTGCGCCTGGCCGTGCGCGACGGCAGCGACATGGCGGCACGGGAAAACATGGCGTACGCACAGTTTCTGGCGGGCATGGCGTTCAACAATGCGTCCCTGGGTTATGTGCATGCCATGGCCCACCAATTGGGCGGTTTTTACGACCTGCCCCACGGTGTGTGCAACGCGGTGCTGCTGCCCCACGTACAAAGCTTCAATGCGTTGGTCTGCGCCGATCGCCTGACCGATATCGCCGTCGCAATGGGTGTCGACGCGCGCGGGGGCAGTCCGGAAGAGGGCGGGCGAGCGGCCATCGCGGCCATCCGCAGCTTGTCCAGGGACGTGGACATTCCCGCCGGTTTGCGCGCGCTCGGCGCCAAGCTCAACGACATCCCGATGCTTGCCGCCAACGCCTTGAAAGATGCCTGTGGCCTGACCAATCCGCGTGCGGCGGATCAACGGCAGATCGAGGAGATTTTCCGCAGCGCGTTTTAACGGTGACACGGTTCGGGCGCAAAGGACGCTATGCTGCGACTTCGCCCGAGCCGACATCATCGAGTCCCTGATGCTGCAAAAAAGCCTGATCCGCCGCCTCGACCTGATCACCCTTCAGCTGTTCGTCGCCGTCCACGAGGAAGGCACGCTGACCCGTGCCGCCGCCCGCGAAGCCATCGCCGTGTCGGCGGCCAGCAAGCGCTTGATGGAACTGGAAGAAGCGCTGGGCATCAGCCTGTTCGTGCGTCAAGCCAAGGGCATGACGCTGACGCCGGCCGGTGAAACCCTGTTGCACCATGCCCGGCAGATGCTCTTCAACGTCGAGAAAATGGGCCTGGAACTGGGCGAGCACAGCCACGGAATTCGCGGCTATGTGCGGATGCTCGCCAACCTGTCGGCGATCATTCAGTTTCTGCCCGAAGACCTGCGGGACTTTTCCGAGCGTCATCCCCAAGTCAAGACCGACCTCGAAGAACGCCCCAGCAGCGGGGTGATCCAAGGTGTGCTCGATGGCGTGGCCGACCTCGGGATCTGCTCCAGCGACAGCGACGTCAAAGGGCTGCGCAGCGTGCTGTATCGGCAGGACAAACTGGTGGTGTTGATGCTGCCCGATCATCCGTTGGCCCGTCGTTCCAGCCTGGCGTTTGCCGATACGCTGGACAGCGACTACGTCGGTTTGCATGCGGCCAGCTCGATCAACATGCGCACCCACGCGGCGGCACGCAAGGCCGGCAAGGTGCTGCGGTTGCGCATTCATGTGCCAGGGTTTGATGCGATGTGCCGGATGGTCCAGGCCAACATGGGCATCGGGATTTTGCCGCAAAAAGCCTATGAGCTGTTTGGCCGGGCGTTGGGGTTGCACGCGGTGCCGTTGACGGATGACTGGTCGGATCGGGCGCTGGTGTTGGTGGTGCGCGATGAAGCGGCGTTGTCGCCGGTGAGCCGGATGTTGTTTGAGCAGTTGCGGGGTCAGGTCTGATTATTCTTGAGTGGATGGGCGGGCCTCTTCGCGGGCAAGCCTCGCTCCTACAGGGGCGCGCTGAACCTGTAGGAGCGAGGCTCGCCCGCGAAGACTGACCCGAGGTCGCGACCCTTCCAAGGGAGCGTTCGCGTTTCACGAACGCCCGTTGCCAACTGAAGGTTGGATTCCTGCCCCCCCGGTCCTCTAGCCTTGGCTCATATTCCAAGAACAACAGAGGTACCCCGCGATGACTGCCCCCCTGAGTGCAATCAAGGTAATCGAGATCGGCACGCTGATCGCCGCGCCGTTTGCCGCGCGCATGCTCGCCGAGTTCGGCGCCGAGGTGATCAAGATCGAAGCCATGGGCCAGGGCGATCCCCTGCGCAAATGGCGCAAGCTATACGAGGGCACCTCGTTGTGGTGGTACCTGCAATCGCGCAACAAGAAGTCGTTGGCGCTGAACCTGAAATCCCCGGAAGGCATCGAACTGGTCAAGCAACTGGCGACCAGCGCCGACGTCCTCATCGAAAACCTGCGTCCCGGCGCCCTGGAAAAACTCGGACTGGGCTGGGACGTGTTGCACGCTCTCAACCCCAACCTGACCCTGGTGCGCATTTCCGGTTACGGCCAGACCGGCCCGTACCGCGATCGTCCGGGTTTCGGTGCCATCGGTGAGGCCATGGGCGGCATTCGCTACACCACCGGCACGCCCGGTTCGCCGCCGGCACGCGTCGGTGTCAGCCTCGGTGATTCCCTGGCCTCGCTGCACGCGGTGATCGGGGCCTTAATGTCGCTGCTGCGGGTCAAGACCGGGCAGGGCGGCGGGCAAGTGGTCGATGTGTCGCTGGCCGAAAGCGTATTCAACGTCATGGAAAGCCTGGTGCCGGAATACGACATGCAGGGTCACATTCGCGAACGCAGCGGCGGCGCTCTGCCGGGCATCGCGCCTTCCAATACCTACCTGACCGCCGATGGCGCCTACGTGGTGATCGCCGGCAACAGCGACCCGATCTACAAGCGCCTGATGGAAACCATCGGTCGCCGCGATCTGGCCGACGCGCCGGAATTCGCCCACAACGACGGTCGTGCCTTGAAAAGTAATGTGCTCGACGCGGCGATCACTCACTGGACCAGCAGCCTGCCGATCGCCGACGTGCTGGCGGCCCTGGAAGCTGCCGAAGTCCCGGCCGGGCGCATCTATTCGGTGGCCGACATCGTCGCCGATCCGCATTACCAGGCGCGGGACATGCTGCTCAGCGCCGACCTGCCCGGCGGTGCCACGGTCAAGATGCCGGGCATTGTGCCGAAACTCTCGGAAACCCCCGGCGGCGTGAACTGGTCGGGACCGACGTTGGGCCAGCACACCGACGGCATTCTCGCCGGGCTCGGGCTGACGGACTCGGACATTGAACGGCTGAAAACCGAAGGGGTGGTGCAATGATCACTGATTTCTCCCAGACCCTGATTGTTCAGGAAGTCTCGCCTCGGGACGGTTTGCAGATCGAGCCGACCTGGGTTGAAACCGTCGACAAGATTGCGCTGATCGATCAGCTGTCGTTGGCCGGTTTCACTCGCATCGAAGCAGGGTCGTTTGTCTCGCCCAAGGCCATTCCGGCGCTGCGCGATGGCGAGCTGGTGTTCAAGGGCATCACCCGCCAACCGGGGGTGATTTACGTCGCGTTGATCCCCAACCTGAAAGGCGCGCAACGAGCGCTGGCGACCCGGGCCGACGAGCTGAACCTGGTGATGTCCGCCAGCCAGACGCACAACATGGCCAACATGCGCATGCGTTGCGAAGATTCATTGGCCGCGTTCGGTGAGATCGTGCACTACGTCGGCGGCACGCAGGTGCGCCTTAACGGCAGTATCGCCACCACCTTCGGTTGCCCGTTCGAAGGCAAGATCGATGAGGACCGCGTGCTGCAGATTGTCGAGGCGTATCAGGAACTCGGCCTCCAGGGCATCACCTTGGCCGACACCACTGGCATGGCCAATCCTCGGCAGGTTGATCGACTGGTGCGGCGGGTGTTGCAGCGGGTGTCGCCAGCTGATTTGACCCTGCATTTCCACAACACCCGCGGCCTCGGTTTGTGCAACGTGCTGGCCGCCTACGAGGCCGGTGCCCGACGCTTCGACGCTGCACTGGGCGGGCTCGGCGGTTGCCCGTTCGCACCGGGGGCCTCGGGCAATATCTGCACCGAAGACCTGGTGAACCTGTGCGATGAAATCGGCATTCCGACCGGCATCGATCTGCCGCTGTTGCTGAAGTTGTCCCGAGGTTTACCGGCGCTGCTGGGCCACGAAGTGCCCGGTCAACTGGCCAAGGCCGGACGCAATTGCGACCTGCACCCAAGCCCGTCCTGACCACACCGAACAAACCTGTAGGAGCGAGGCTCGCCCGCGAAGAGGCCATCACATTCAACATTGATGGCACCTGACACACCGCCTTCGCGGGCAAGCCTCGCTCCTACAAAAAACGCATCTCAACCAGACAACAAAAACAATCGGACACCCAAGGGAAGTCCGCCTGGAGAAACATCATGAGCCTGAATGTACTGGAGGCGGGTGCGAACCCGTCCGTTAGCCACGACGAAGAAAAAGCCCTGGTCAGCAAGGTCGCCTGGCGCCTGATGCCGCTGATCATGGTCTGCTACCTGTTCGCCTTTTTCGACCGCATCAACATCAGCTTCGCCAAGTTCCAGCTGCAGACCGACCTGAGCCTCAGCGACACCGCTTACGGCCTCGGCGCCGGGTTGTTCGTGGTCGGTTACGTGATCTTCGAAGTACCGAGCAACATGATGCTGTACAAGGTCGGCGCGCGGCGCTGGATCGCGCGGATCATGATGTCGTGGGGCCTGGCCACCGCCGCCATGGTCTTCGTCAACAGCGAGTGGCAGTTCTACGCGCTGCGCTTCGTGATCGGGGCGATGGAAGCCGGTTTCGCCCCAGGCGTGCTGTATTACCTGACGTTGTGGTTCCCACAGCACTATCGCGGGCGCATCACCTCGATGCTGTTCCTGTCCTCGGCGTTTGCCGGTCTGGTCGGCGCACCGTTCTCCGGTCTGGTGCTGCAACACCTCGACGGTTTCCTCGATATGCGCGGCTGGCACTGGCTGTTCCTGCTCGGTGGCGTGCCGTGCATCGGCCTCGGCTTGCTGGTGCTGACACTGCTCAAGGACCGCATCGAAGACGCCCATTGGCTGACGCCGTCGGAGAAGACCTTGCTGGCCAGCCGTATCGCCCACCATGAACCGCACAAGAGTGGCGGCTCGTTGCTCGCCGCGCTGCGCATCCCGGGTTTCCTGACCCTCGGGCTGATCTACTTCCTGATTCAGGTGGCGTCCTACGGCTTGAATTTCTGGGCCCCGCAACTGATCCGCAGCGCGGGCACCGAAAGCCCGGTGATGATCGGTTTGCTGACGGCGATTCCGTACATTTGCGGCGCCATCAGCATGGTGGTGATCGGGCGGTTGTCCGACTCGACGGGCGAGCGACGCAAGTTTGTCGCCGGTTTGGTTGCGGTGGGCGCGGTAGGGTTCTTCTGTGCGGGGATCTTCGCCAACCACACGACCTTCCTGATCGTCGCCCTGGGCCTGCTCGGTGCCGGGATCATCGCGTCGATCCCGAGCTTCTGGACCCTGCCGCCGAAACTGCTGGCCGGTGCCGGGGCGGGCGCTGCGGGCGGGATCGCGGTGATCAACACCCTTGGCCAGTTCGGCGGCATCGTCAGCCCGGTCATGGTCGGGCGGATCAAGGACCTGACTGGCAGCACCACACCGGCGTTGTACGTGATCGGTATCTGCGCGCTGATCGCCGTTGCGCTGCTGATGTGGGGACTGCCGCAAAAGCTGCGTACGCTCGACAAGTTCTGAAAACTGCGGCGCTGTTCAGGCCGCCTTCGCGAGCAGGCTCGCTCCCACACTTGATCTGTGCCACGCCGCCGATCACCTGTGGGAGCGAGCCTGCTCGCGAAGGCGGCCTGACAGTCACCACTTCACTGTCAGTTAGCGCTCAACTCGCCGTCACCAAAGTTTTTGCCGGTGTAGCACTGAACTGAATCAGCACCACGCCCGCCACCAGCAACAAAGCCCCCAGCCCTCGCGACACCGTCATCTGCCGCTCGACCAAGCCAAACATCCCGAAGTGATCCAGCACCAACGACGCGACCACTTGCCCGGCCAGCGCCAACGCCATAAACCCTGAGGCCCCAAGCTTCGGCAGCAGCACCAGCGCCAACGAAATAAAACACACCCCAAACGCCCCGCCAGCCCACATCCACAACGGCGCCTTGCTGATGAACGCCAGTGTTGGCAATGGCAAACGCATCGCCAGCATCACCGGCAACAACACCACAATACTCACCAGCAACGACGCCATCGTCGCCCACAACGGGTGACACAGACCGCGTCCCAGATTCGCGTTAATCGCACTCTGAAAAGGCACCACCGCCCCGGCAATCACGGCCAGCAACAACAGGCCGGTCCAATGCAATGTACTCATGATCACTCTCCAACAGGTTTTGCTGGACTCTAGAGTATTCGTAACGCAGATTTAAATTCCGATTTGCTATCCAGAACATGCATCAGATGAATGATCTACGGCGCATCGACCTCAACTTGCTGGTGATCCTCGACGCCTTGCTCACCGAGCAACACGTGACCCGCGCGGCCGAACGTTTGCACCTGAGCCAGCCCGCCGTCAGCCATGCCCTGGCGCGATTGCGTGACCTGCTCGGCGATCCGCTGCTGGTGCGGGCCGGCGCCAGTCTCGTGCCGACGCCTCGTGCCCTGGAGTTGATGGCACCTTTGACCGAAACCTTGGCCCAAGTGCAATCGCTGCTGGCGCCGAACGCCTTCGACCCGGCCACCGCCAGGCGCACGTTTCGCCTGGCGATGTCCGACTACGGCGCCGCGATCGTCCTGCCGGGACTGATTCGCACGTTGCGCCGGGAAGCACCGGGCATCGACCTGCAAATCAGCCACGCCAGCCGCGAAGGCATGCTTGATGCCGTGCTCAACGGTGACATCGACCTGGCGGCCGGCGTCTTTCCCGAGCTGCCCCACGAACTGCGCAGTACGCCGCTGTTCGAAGAACACTATGTCTGCCTGGTAGACCGCCACAGCCTGCCCGCCAACGGCGACCTCGACCTGCCGACTTACCTCGCACGCCCCCATGTCCTGCTGGAAATGCGCGGCAGCGGCACCCCGGAAATCGAACGCGCCCTGACCACACTGCGCGAACGCCGCCGCGTGGCGATCAGCCTGCCGCACTGGAGCGTCGCCCCGGAACTCATCAGCGGCACCGACCTGATCCTCACCGTCGCTTCGCGAGGCGTGCGCGATATTGATGACCGTTCGTTGATCGTCGTGCCACCGCCATTTCACATTCCTTCTTTTACGTTTGTGCTGGTTTGGCATAAACGGCGGGGTGGGGATCAGGCGTTGAACTGGTTGAGTAAGCGAATAGAGGAGGGAATAGGCCGCGGTTGATGATTAACCAATACCGCCGGATTTCATGGGGTTTACCAAGCACTTGGTGGGAGACGTCGAGTATGAAAGACCCGCAGCACTTGCAAACGGCCTTGGCGAACTCGATAGGGAATCACATAGGGCCGATCTGGTAAAACCCATTCCCGAGTCCCGGGCAATCGGCCTTCACGGCCTGTCGCTGGAAAGCGAGCAAGATGATCAATGCTGGTGAGAATGGCTTGGACAAAGTCTGCTGCAGCTTTTGGGTTCTCCAGTGCTATGTACGCGGCTTCGTCATCCAGATTCTTTAATGCAGTACGCAGCCACTCAACGCGCATTGGCTGTCCACTTGTCAGCGATTGCATTCACTTCCTCTGACGTTGCGAAGTCTCCTGCATCGGCTTCTATCAGGGCATTCTGGATTTCCTGGATTTGCCAGGCTTCCCGGGCCAGGTACTCACGCAATGCATCCACGGCAAGATATGACTTGCTTCGACCCGTTGCCTTGGAAAGGTTGGCGAGGGTATCGGCTATTTCGTCTGGCAAGCGTAATGACATGACGGACATGATGGTCTCGATGTAGTGATTTGTAATACAACATACTACACCGTCATCATAGAGCGGAGGTCATCCCGTTCGTCTGTCGTAACTAATCGTTGCACCGACCTTTCGCACTCTCGTTCCAGCGACACTGCCATAAGGCTCAAAGATAATGTCGGCAACGGCCGTATGCCGGAATGAAGTTCTTCGACGATCAGTAACTCGACGCCGAGGGACCTGATATAGACTTGCGTCCATTCACCCAGTAGTTCATCAGGATTTCCCATGACCCCATCGCTGCTAATGGCCGTTCTCGCCTCGGGCTTTATCTACGGGATCACGCCGGGGCCGGGGGTATTGGCGGTGTTTGGCATCGGCGCGGCGCGTGGTCGGCGGGCGGGCGCGGGATTCTTGTGCGGGCATTTGCTGGGAGACGTGGTCTGGTGCAGCACCGCGCTGATCGCGATTGTCGGTGCGCGGGAAATCGGCAGCACCGCGTTCGACGTGTTGGGCGTGATCAGCGGGCTGTATCTGTTCTGGCTCGGTTTGCGCGCGATTCGCGCTCGTCGCAGCAGCGCCGAGACACCTCAAGGCCCGGCGCGGCAGCCGTTCTGGCACGGCATTCTGTTTGGCCTGACCAATCCAAAGGCGTACCCGGTGGCGGTGGCGACATTCACCGCGTTGCTCTCCAGCCGCGCCGAGCTGCTGCATTGGTCGATGCTGCCGTGGCTGATCGTCTTGAGCTTCGTCGGCGGCCTCATCGCCTACGCTATCCTCATTGGCATTGTCGGGGCACGTCAGGTGCGCACGTTGTATCAGCGTCATGAGCTGGCAATCACCCGGTTGTGCGGGATGATGTTCATTGGTTTTGCCATCAACGCCCTGGTGCACGCATTGCCGGGGTTGATGCCGAACAAGGCTTGAGGCTGATCGCAGGATGCGTCGGTTGTACTGAACGGTCAGGGAAGGTTATTTATTGCTACATTGTCCGGACACGCTCACCGCACTATGGCAACGAGAAATTCCGCGCCGTTGGCGAGTTACATCGATCTTTTGCTGGACGCCGTCTGTGCGGTCGACAAACAAGGCCGCTTCGTCTTTGTCAGCGCGGCCTGCGAGCGCATTTTCGGCTACACCCCCGACGAGCTGATCGGCCAGCCGATGATCGACCTGGTGCACCCCGCCGATCGTCAGCGCACCCTCGACGCCGCGCGGGAAATCATGGGCGGCGACCCCAAACTCAATTTCGAAAACCGTTACCTGCGTAAAGATGGGCGCGTGGTGAACATCCTCTGGTCGGCGCGCTGGTCGGAGGTTGACCAGTTGCGCATCGCCGTCGCCCGCGACATCACCGAACGCAAGCAGGCCGAGTCCCGGCAGGCGGCGCTGTATGCGATCTCCGAAGCAGCCCACGCCGCGGAAGATTTGCTGGCGCTGTTCAAGCGCGTCCATTTGATCATCGGTGAATGGCTGCCCGCGCTGAATTTCTCCGTCGCGCTGTATGACGAGCACTGTGCACAGCTGAATTTTCCCTATCACGTCGACGACCATGAATTGCAGCCCGAGGCGCCCGGGACCATTACCGCGCGGCTTTGCGCCGAAGTGATTCGCAGCGGCCAGCCGATTCTGTTGACCCCGGGCCAGGAAAATCTTCCCGTGGGGTTTGAAACGCTGGTCGCGGGCCAGCATTCACCTTGCTGGCTCGGTGTACCGTTAAACTCGCAAAACGGCACCATCGGTGCGCTGATCGTCAAAAGCGTGCCCGGCGGCGAGCGCTACACCGAGCAGGACAAGGAACTGTTGCAGTACGTTTGCGCCCAAGTCGCCACGGCGATTGAACGCAAGCAATTGCATACCCGACTGCAGCACATGGCCCAGTACGACCAACTGACGCAATTGCCCAACCGCGAGTTGCTGCGTGACCGGCTCAAGGCCTCGCTGACGTTGGCGCGGGCAGATTCCGGGCGCATGGCGCTGTTGTACGTCGACCTCGACCGCTTCAAAGAAGTCAACGACACCCACGGCCATGCGGTCGGCGACATGCTGCTGCAAGCGGTCGCCAATCGGCTCAAGGGCTGCGTGCGCGAAACCGACACCGTGGCGCGTATTGGCGGTGACGAGTTTGTGGTGTTGTTGCACAGCATCCACGCGGCGGAAGATGCCGACAGCGTTGCGGGCAAAATCCTTCAAGTCCTGGCCCAGCCACTGCGATTGGACGGGCACAGCCTGAACATCCATCCGAGTATCGGCATCGCCAATTACCCCGAGCACGGCACCGAAGAAAAGCAGCTTTTCCGGCATGCCGATGAAGCGATGTACTCCGCAAAACGCCAGCATCATCTGCGACTGAGCGTGTAAAAACCTCCACC
This sequence comes from Pseudomonas sp. NPDC086251, assembly GCF_044746405.1. Classification (NCBI taxonomy): domain Bacteria; kingdom Pseudomonadati; phylum Pseudomonadota; class Gammaproteobacteria; order Pseudomonadales; family Pseudomonadaceae; genus Pseudomonas; species Pseudomonas sp. NPDC086251. The sequence goes on along the minus strand of NZ_JBIVBY010000010.1, from coordinate 6,559 downwards.
GTTCGTCGCTGGGATTTCAATTTTTCTAAACCTTTGCAGGGATCGAAATTCTGATTCTATGCGGGCTCCTGCTCGCCGCGATCATCACCAAGAGGTAGAGAATCATGCCTAACTCAAGAAACTCGAACTCGGGAAACTTCGGCAACGATCGAACGAAGGCGTCTGAAGCCGGTCGCAAAGGTGGGAAAACTACCACCACGACTGTCGATAAAGACCCTGCCAAACCCGATATGGGCCGCAAAGGTGGCCAGAAATCCAAGTAGTGGTGAAGGTGGTTTTGATTGAGAGGCGGGAGCGAAAGCTCCCGTTTGAATTTTATTTCGAGGAGGGCGCGACCATGAGCCGGATGGCCACCCGATTACGCAATGCCAGTTTCGCCACGTTACTGGGCCTGTGTGCCAGCAGTGCCTTTGCCCAGTCACCCGCCGAATTCATCAATGATGCGTCGGCCAAAGGCATGGCCGACATCGAAGCCAGTCGCCTGGCGCACCAGAAAACCGAATCCAAAGAGGTCAAGGACTACACGATCGTCGTCATCAACGATCGCACCACCGCCAACCAGCATCTGGCGAAAATAGCCAAGCAACTCGATTTGCCGGTGGCCCCGCGCGAAGAGGTGGTCGACAAGGCCAAGGCCTTGATGCCGGAAGTGATGGACGGCGCGTCTTTCGATCAGGCCTATGCCGCCAGCCAGGTGAAAACCACCCAGGAAGCCATCGACCAGCTTCAGCGTGAAGCGCAGACCACCGACATTCCGGAAATCAAAGCGTTCGCTGAAGAAACCCTGCCCAAACTGCAAAACCATCTGCAAATGGCCAGGGCGCTGCAGGCCAGTCGCTAGCCATTGGGAGAGCGCGGGTGACCTTGGGCCGCCCGCGCATCGCCGATCAGCATTGATTCAGGCCCGAATCCTTTTTTTCCTCGACGACGGTGCCGTCCAGGGAAATCGTTTCACCTTCACCCAGCTGCCGATACTGCTTTCTCAGCGCCTCCAACTGCTTGAGGTCCAGCGCTTCGAGCCCGAGCATCGCGTTCTGCGCCTCTTTTGTTACCCGCAGCAACTCATCGACCTTCAAATGCAAAATGTCCGTGTCGCGGTTCTGGGTGTTCTGAATCAGGAACACCATCAGAAACGTGATGATGGTGGTCGAGGTATTGATGATCAGCTGCCACGTGTCGTTGAAGTCGAAAATCGGCCCACTCAGCCCCCACAGGAAAATCAGAATAATCGCCCCCATGAACGTCTTGGGGCTGCCGGCCCATAGGGCGAGTTTCTGTGCGACTTTTGCGAATTTCATTGCCGTGTTCCTTGTAGGGATGCGCCTGATTTTGTGACAGCGCCGGCAGGCTGAAAATTCTGATTAAAAGTGGGGGGGCAGTGAAAAACCGGCAGAAATTCAAACGCTGTAGCAGCAGGCTTGGGCGAGTCCATCCAATTACAGGGTTGTGTGTTTGCCTGCTGGCCGGTTTTCGTTCAACTCTCTAGCTTCACCTCAACCGTCCAGCTGAAGTACCCCAATGCCTCGCAGTTTTTATCGATCAGCATGAAACGCAATTCGCACTTCTCAATCCCTGACGCCAGTTGCGTGCACTGCCAATAATGATCATCAGCCTCGTGGCTGCCCGGTTCGGTTGGGTTGGCGGGATCGGGGGCGGGCACGGTCAGGTTGCCGTGGACTTTCAGCTCAGGTGTTGAAAGAACCCCGGCATCGCCTATCGACATCTCGTAAAAAGTAACGCTGTGTTCGGCGAGCAAACTGACGGTTCTACCGCGGATATGGAAAATTGTCCCATTGTCGGTGGGTAGCGTCACATAGCTGTCATTTATCGTATTTTGTTTGACTGGCGTGCCGCTGATGACGAAGACGTGGCCTTGATCAATCGCGGTGGGGTTCTGCGGTTCAAGGCTGGGTTGCGGGTAACGTGAAAGCAGCGATTCGGCATCGACGATCAGCAATACATTATTGGCGGTCGTACCGCTGGAAGAAGGGGGTTTGATCGGTTCGGAAGTCATCATGGATTCCTTTCATGATGTTGACAGGTGACGGCAGCCGCTTCGATTCATGCAAGACATCCTGTTCCCGTCGAGGCGGCAACGAACGCTGCTGGCCCCTTGTCGCCAAGGGGCCAGTCCATCGTCAGTTACGGATGGTAATGAACGGATCCCACGAGCAGCAGCCGACAATCTTGCAGTCGCGATCTACGATCAGGAAGTGGAAGTGATAGGTCACGCTACCGGTTGAAAGTGTTTCCGAAGACCAGTAATGGTTATCGACTTTCTGGCAGCTCGGCACCGATGGATTGCTGGTGTTGGGGACGGCGACACAGGCAGTAGCCTTGCGTGGCGTGGGTGTGGAGATCAATTCGTTGCCGACATTGCCGACGAACTTGTAGAAAATGACTGCTGTTTCGAAACTCTGCGACAGGCTGGTTTCACGCCAGCGAATCAAGTCGCCCACCTGGGCTCTCAAGTTGAGTTCGCCACCGGCCTGCCCACTGACCACGTTGTTCTGATTGGTCACCATGTACACATGATTGACATCGATCAGCGTCGGCGAAGCGGGGTTTTTGCTGATGTTCGGGTAGCTTTTCAGAATGGTTTCAGTGTCGATGGAAACAAGTACATCCGTGACTCGAGACATAGTGAAGCTCCTTGTTCATAGTGGACGCCTGGCTACCTACCAGGCACAACAACGCTTGCTTGCCTTGCGGCCGTTGTGAACACATGACGTTGGAACCCACCCGTTTTGACGGGATACAAACAGGCCTTGCTCCTTGCGTTGCAATGACGGGTTGGGTTCCTTCAAACAGGCCGCGATTGGACTATAGATGCCAATTTTATGCTGTCAAAACTGCTTTAGCCTTGGCTCGACGAACGGTGTGTTTGGTGATGAGATTCGAGAGTTTCGCGATAAGAACCAGGTCATCGAGAACTGAAAGGCCTGGCTGTAATGTCCGTCTACATCTTCGGGGGAGGGCAGATGGGCATTGGCGCTGTATCCTCTTGATCCGTCGTGAAGAGAATGCACCGACAGGAGAACCCAATGAGTTGGTCCGCCAAACAATACGTCGCTTTTGAAGATGAACGCACCCGTCCTGCCCGCGACTTGCTGGCGGCCATCCCCGGCACGGACGTGCGCTTGGCCATCGACATTGGATGCGGGCCCGGCAACTCGACCGAGTTGCTGGTGGAGCGCTTTGCCGATGCCACGGTGCGGGGGCTGGACAGTTCAATTGACATGATCGAGGCCGCGCGCAAACGTCTGCCGCAGGTGCAGTTCGATATCGCTGACATCGATACCTGGAAGGACAGCGGGCCGTTCGATGTGATTTTCGCCAACGCGGTGTTGCAGTGGTTGCCTGATCACGCGACGTTGCTCCCTGCACTGGTGAACAAGCTTTCTCCCGGTGGCAGTCTGGCGATTCAAATGCCGGACAATCTCAATGAACCGTCGCACCGCTTGATGCGCGAGGTGGCAGCCGATGGTCCGTGGGTCGGTAAACTGGCTGGCGCTGCCGGGCAGCGGACGGAGATGGAGAGTGCCAGTGGTTATTACTCGATGCTGCGGGCCCATTGTTCCCGGGTTGATGTGTGGCGTACGACGTACCATCACCCACTGGCGGGCGGCGCGTCTGGGGTAGTCGAGTGGTTCAAGGGCAGTGGTTTGCGACCGTTTCTCGATCCGCTGGATGAAGCGGAGCGGGAGCAGTATCTCAAACAATATCAGGCGGCAATCGATCGGGCTTATCCGACGCTGGCGGATGGTTCGGTGTTGTTGCCATTTCCGCGGTTGTTTTTGGTGGCGACGCGCTGATGTGAAAAAGGGACAGATGCATTATCTGCCCCTTTTCGTTGAGCCACTGAGAGCATCACTGCGGCTTGCCTTTCTTGGAGCGCCTGGCACTCAAGTATTCAAAAGCAAATGAAGCAAAGCCGAACAACCCGATCATTGAAACGATCATGATTCCCAACTCTGAACTGTCCATGGTGATCTCGGTGCGAAGGGTGAGCCGGGAGAATAAGGTATCTATTTGCGGGCGAAACGCCTTGCTACGGCTTCTTTACTGGGCCGCGAGGATCTTTACGCAAAATGTACGGGCGGCCTTCAGCGTTGCACGCCGATCAACATCATCATGGGGCGTTCCCGTTCTTCGGCCAGCGCCGGCTGCGCCGCGACCTCTGCATCTGATGGGCCCCATTCGTTGATGTGCTGGAGGGTGAATACCGCCGCGATCAACCTATTAAGTAACGTGCCCACGGTTCGGTGTTGCTTGATCACACCTTCCGCCAGCCAGTGGGTGATGCGCTCGCCTTCCATTTGATAGCTATCTAGCGGCCAGCTCTTGCGGCCGTCGGCATCGGTGATCCAGCCGGGGTTACGCGGTGCATGAAAATCGGGTGTTCGATGGAAAACACGAAACGTGAACCGGGTTTGAGGGCTGCGTGGATGTTAGCGAGCAGGCCCGGCAGGTTCTTAATGTAGTGCAACGCCAAGCCATTCTGGCGCGGAGTCGAGGCCGCCAATGGAGCGAGCCATCTGGTTATAGCCATGGAAGAATCCGGGATCGTCGTAGATGTTTTGGGTCATGGGCGAGGGGCTTTGTATTGCGCTGAAACGTAAAGGGCACCTCGAAAGGCGCCCGATAAACATCAGGACGGTTGTGCATCCATGCGCCGGGCGATGACATCCAGCACATCGCAACCATCACGCAAAGGTATGGCGCACAACAATGCGAAGTCGCTGAGGATGACCGAGTCAGTGCTGATTTCACCTCGCATCGCGAGGTTTTCGAGAACCTGCGTCACCGCACCGATTCTGTATCTGGCGCTGCTGAGCAGTGAGTGCAGCGGTTGAGTGGTGTTGACGTAAAAGGAGGGTAGATCGTCGGCGTTGCTGGTTAAGGCCATGAACTCTTTCATTTGTGATCACCATGTAGAGAGGAAGATCTACCACTCAATCGTCGCCAAACAATAGGGTGGTAGCCGTACGCGGGTTGGCGAACCGGGCCATGGTAAAACCGGCAGACCCTAAGGTCTCCCACGCACAGCCACCAAAAAAAGGCAGCCAAGTACGTTCAAAAGCGCTCCGAGAACTACTCGGAGGCTTCTGTACCATGACGTCGAGTCGCCAAACCCGACACGCCATTTGGGCGCAGTTCGACTATAGGCTTCATGGTAAAAACACAGCAATACGCAAGTGTACGGACAATTCCCAGAGTCGTGTAGGACGTTGCTTTTTCAGCCTATCGGCCTCGTTCGGAATCCCGAGCAGAGCGCAATCCGCACGTGTTTCACTAATCCCGCTGCAAAAAAAAACCGGCCACGTGGGGCCGGTTGATTCATCTCTGAGTTGGCACTTCAACTCTGCTGCAACACCTTAAGCGCTGCCGAGGCCAGAAAACCCGAGCGGCTTTTCTCTTCCGGATGGTGCAGCACGTACTCATCAATCCGGTTGAGCAGGTAACCGGGCAGTGTGATGTTCAGCTTCTGGGCCTTGCCCAGGTATTTGGTAACGTCGATGTCCACCAGCGCCCACGCACAACCCGCGTACTTGGGGTTGGCCGCATGCAAGGTCACTTTATTAGCGGGCGGAATGGGGGAGCCGTCTTCAGCCAGAATCTCGAAATGGCCTTCAATGGCTTCCCGAGCCATGGCCATCGCGTCATCCAGATCTTCCCCGGCGGAAAAGCATCCCGCAATGTCGGGGACTTCCACTCCCCAGGCGTGCTCGTCGTCGCCCATTGAAATCGCAATTGGGTAAAGCATGTTCATTGTCCTCCGAGGACGCAGCGCATCGGGCTCATTAGAGCAGCGCCTGTTGCAAGATACTGATGGTCGTTTTCTTCAGCAGATCTTTCTTCGGGTGAGGGACTGTCACCAGCCCCGGCTTGGTCGGGTGCTTGAAGTGATGATGGCTGCCTCTGATGCGCACCAGATACCAGCCGTCCGCAACGATTTGGCTTATCAAAAATCGGCTATTCACAACACCTCCCTGTGGTGTGCTTGTGGTTACTATACCTACTGGTAATTTGTAATCAACACTATAACCACCGAAAACATTCCAGGGGTTCGATGACATAGGCAATCCGGATCGAGTCTAGGGAGGTGCTGCGGCGATGGCTTTAGGTGGATTGAATCGAGGTGTTTTGTGTATTGCGGGGTTTTACCGAGCACTCACCTCGCCACGCTCGCGTGTTGATAGGTCGAGATGCTTTGGTGTGTGCTGCCCTAAGGTGTTGTACGGACCTTGGTGGTTACCCAGGTTCTTCTATAAGGAAAAGAATTTTTAGACGGGGGTTGACCATGCATTTTAATCCTGTACTATTCGCCTCCCGCTGACGAGCAGTTCGATGCGGGTTTAGCTTAAGCAGTTGATTTTGTTATAAAAATTAGATGCTTTTAAGGTTGCTAAATGAAATAAGGCGCTGTAGAATGCGCGCCTCGGTTGAGACGAAGTTCTTAACCCACCGCTCTTTAACAACTGAATCAAGCAATTCGTGTGGGTGCTTGTGGAGTCAGACTGATAGTCAACAAGATTATCAGCATCACAAGTTACTC
>NZ_JBIVBY010000009.1:0-222015 GCF_044746405.1 Pseudomonas sp. NPDC086251 | reverse complement strand
ACCACCTGATCCCATCCCGAACTCAGCAGTGAAACGATGCATCGCCGATGGTAGTGTGGGGTTTCCCCATGTGAGAGTAGGTCATCGTCAAGATTGAATTCCGAAACCCCTGTCTGCTAACGCAGACAGGGGTTTTGTCGTTTTGGCTACCCAAAAACCGCAGACACAAAAAAGCCGACTCCTGAATTCAGGGGCCGGCTTTTTAGCAACAACGCGAGATGAGAACGGGTAGCTCACCTTCGGAGACATTGCGCTCCTCGCCGCTGCTGAGCTCAACGTCTGTTAGACCGCGTTATCGTTCTTCGCGAGCAAGCCCGCTCCCACATTTGATCTGCAGTGAACACAGCATTTGTGTACGACGCAGATCGAATGTGGGAGCGGGCTTGCTCGCGAAAGCGGTGCACCAGTCACCGCCAAACCAGCGCCTTACACAAAAAGTTTCAGCACATTGCTCATCGCATCATCAGCAAAGCCCTGTACGAAATCCTTGAACCCCGGCAAGGCCTCCACGCCACCCTGAGCAGGTTCGGCAATGATGGTCCAGGTCGCCCGGGACTTGCCCGCCTCTAGCGGCTCAACACTCATCGCCGCCCACAAATTGGCCACGCCCAATGTGTTGTAGATCGTGGTCCAGGTCATGTTGAGTGCCTGGTCATCCCGGGAGTTGAGTTGCTCCACCACCAGGTTGCCGTCCTTGAAGAATTTCTTGCGCAGGGACGACACGCCTTCGCCCGTCATCTCGATGTGCGACAGCGCCGGAATGAATTGATCGAAGCCGGCAAAGTTGCCGACCACCGCCCAGACTTGCGTGGCCTCGGCCGGTACTTCCACCGAAGACACAACGTGGCAGCCTTGTGGGTTTTTGATCAGGGTATCGGGTTGCAGGGTTTTCATGGTTTTTGCTCCGGTTGAGTGATTCAGATGAAATTGATTTCTTTGAGGTAATCGCAGCCGCGACGCAGCAGCGCCGGGGATTTTTCCGGGTAGTGCGCGCCCATCTGCCGTATGCCGTCTTGGGCGTTGTCGTGGCCGATCATTGAGATGTCGCCGATGTCTTCCTCGAAGCCATTGAGGTAGAAACCGAGCACACCGAACAGCGCGTTGTTGCTGTCGACCCGGCCCAGTTGCTGCTGCCAGTCGGCGACGCTGACCATGGAGAATTCCCGGCCGGCCTCGCGAAATGATGCGACGTAGTCGTCCCAGCTCAACGGCTCGGGGTTGTGCAGGTTGAACACCGCTTTTTCCGGTTGATAACGACTGGCGTGGAAGGCGATGAAGCGGGCTAGAAAGTCCACCGGCATCAAGTCGAAATTCAGCGCGAACTCCGGCACCTGGCCGAGCTGGATCGAGCCTTTGAGCATCAGCATCAATCGATTCTTGTGCGGCTGGCAGACCCCCGTGAGGCTGTTGAAACTGATGTTGCCGGGGCGAAACAGATTGACCCGCACCCCACGCTCACGCGCGCGTTCGAGGATTCGCTCGCCGACCCATTTGGAGAGGTTGTAGCCGTTCTTGATGTAGATCGGCGGGGTCTGCGCGGCGGGCAACTCAAGCACCCGGCCATCGGCGGAAATCGTGCTGGACGCCGAGAGCGTCGAGACGAAGTTGAAGATCTTTTTGCTGCGCCCTTCGCACAGTCGCAGGCACTCGAAAATCGGCTCGACGTTGTCCCGTGCCAACGACTCGTAATCGAGGACGTGATTGACGTTGGCGGCGTTGTGCACCAACGCACCGAACGCTCGATCCAGTCGCTCATATACCTGCGAAGTCAGACCCAGTTGAGGACGAGTCATGTCCGCCGCGTAAACCTGAACCCGGCTCAGGTCCAGATGCTCCAGGCGGTTCTCCCGCAATGCCTGGGCAAAGCGTTCTGCCGCCGATTGCCCGCCGCCATCGCGTACCAGGCAAGCGACTTCGCTGGCCCCCCACGCCAGCAGCGCCTCGACAATGTGCACACCGACAAAACTGTTGGCGCCGGTGACGATCACCTTGTGCACATCGCCCATGCGACTGACCGGCAATGGCTGCACATCCAGGTCACGGAAGGCGTCGGCCATGGCCTGCTCGCTCAGTACTTCTTCAGTGCCTGAGCCACGCACCAGCGTTGCCAGCTTCGTGATGGTGGGCAGTTCGATGAAGCGGTTGATCGAGATGCTGCGCCCGAATTCCTCACGCAAACGCAGGAGCATGCGCGACAGCAGGATCGAGTGGCCGCCCAGATTGAAAAAGCTTTCATCAGTGGAAATGTCACTGGCGGGCAGTTCCAACAGCTCGGCCCAGATCTCCAGCAACAGCGCTTCATCGGCACTGGCGGGCAGTCGCCGCAAGGTGCTCTCGACAACATTGACGGGCAACGCCAGCAGCGCGTTGCGATCGACCTTGCCGTTGCTGGCGTACGGCATGCTCGTCAGTTCGGTCCAGGCGCTGGGCTGCATGTAATCCGGGAGGAACTGCACCGTGTGGGCTTTCAGCGCTTCACGCGCGGCACCGGGTTGATCCTCCTGAGGTTGGCTGAGGAACGCCAGAATCCGCCGCTGACTGTCGATGACCACCGCCACCTGACGGTACAACTGACTGTCGCGCAGGCAACGCTCGATCTCTTCCGGCTCAACGCGGAAGCCGCGAATCTTCACCTGATGGTCGCGCCGTCCGCACAGCTCGATGCCGTCGGTAGTCCACTTCGCCATATCGCCGGTACGGTAGGCGCGCAGGGTCTGGCCGTCCGGCAAGCTCAGCTTCAGATAGCGTTCGGCGGTCTGCTCGGGGTTGTTCAGGTAACCCAGGCACACGCCCGGCCCAACGATGTACAACTCGCCGACGGCCTGCTCGGCCACCGGTTGAAAATCCTCATCGAGAATCAGCACCTGGCTGTTGGCAATCGGCGCGCCGAGGGCGCGATTGCTGTCACCTGCACGCAGTTGCCGCGCGGTGATCAGCACCGTGGCTTCGGTCGGGCCATAGAGGTTGTAGAGATTGCCCTGACGAGTGAGCTGCTCTATGACCCAGGGCTCGCAGACGTCGCCGCCGGTCATGATGTGCTCAAGACACTGCAACTGATCCAGCGGCAAGATGCTCAACAAGGCCGGTGGCAAAAACCCGTGGCTCAGCTGCTGGTGTCGGATCAATTCCACCAGTTGCAGCGGATCGCGGCGTTGATCGTCGCTGGGCACGATCAGCTCGGCCCCCTGCAGCAAGGTCGGGAAAATATCGATCAGCGACGAGTCGAAACTCAACGATGAAAACTGCAACACGCGGCTCTGTTCGGTCAGCTGCACATAGTCGGCGTACCACGCGGTGAAGTGCGCGAGGTTGGCCTGACTGAGCAACACGCCTTTGGGGTGACCGGTGGTGCCCGAGGTGTAGAGCACCATGCACGGCGCATCGAGATTGGGGCGCTGGCGCATCAACGGTTGATCGAGATTCACCTCGTCGAAGTCGATGCTGGTGATATCCAGCCCTGGCATATCCAAGGCGAGCGGATGCTGTCCGTCATGCAGCAACAACACCGCTGCAGCGTTCGACAGAATGTATTGCTGGCGCGGCAATGGATGGCTCGGCTCCAGCGGCAGATACACGGCACCGCTGCCGAGAGTCGCCAGAATCCCCGCATACAACGCGGCGCATTTCGGCAGGCAAATCCCGACCACCACCGAGCCTGGATGTTGATCAAGCAATGGCTGTAAACGTTGGCTAATCGCACGACTGTAGGCATGCAATTGGCGATAGCTGAGGGACGTGCCAGCCATGTTCAGCGCCGGTCGGTCGGCGTACTGGATGAAGCGCTGCTCGAGCCGCTCGATCATCGGAACCTGCGCGAGTTGCAGTAACCAGGGTTCAGCAGTCACATTGCGCTGATGGATGAAGGCCAGGCTTTCCAGAAACCGTAGATTTTCCACGCGTTCGAAGTGAACCGGAGCGCCGGGTTCGGTGAGCAGAAAATACTCGGCGTCCCGGGAGTAGCGACTGACGAGCAGCGCCACGTGATCCACCAGCTCTGCCACCGCCCGCAGGCGCAAGGACTGGCCGTTGCCCGAAGGTTCGTCGGCAATCGGCACGCAGGTGAGCGGTGTCGAATTGTGCGTGCACAGCAGGTTCAGCGACGGCAGGCCGCCCGCGCCCGGCAGTCCGACTCCCAGTTGCACGATCAGCCTCGGCGCCGTGCCGACATTGCGAAGCGCCAGGCTGGCGTCGTCGATCAGCAAATCAAACTGGCCCAGCGGTTGCTCATCGACGGCCGTCAGCCGCGCCAGGGAATGACCGTGTTGTTCGAGTTCCAGCGCCAGGTCGCTCAGGGCCTGGCTGTGTCCGATGAGCAGAATGTCGAGACGTCTCATGATGTACTCCTCGTCAGATCAGGTAGTCGCTCAAGGCGCCTTGCACACACGGCGAATCGAGCAGCGAACTGCTACGGAAAAACCGCACGATGTTGGCAACCAGTGGGTGATGGCGGTTGATCGGAAAGGCCAGCCCCGACACTTCACTCTTGAGTGCACGGCGCGCCGCATCGCTGATGTGCAAGGATTCGATCAGGCGGAAGTCGAACGATTTCTGGATGTCGTTGGTCAGGTAATGGCCGATGAACACTGGCAGGATCTGCGCGATGCACTGGCGGTCGTCGTCGCTCGCGGTGTGCCAGTAGATGCGCACCATCCGCGACCAGAATCCTGAGTGGCGACCCTCGTCCAGCAAGTGGTCGGCCATCAGGCCCTTGATCGATTGCTTGACCGTGTCGTCCTTGGCGAACGCTGCCACGTCACCGGTTACGGTGTTCTCGGCAATGGCCACGCAGATCAACTCCACAGCGCCGCGAAGGTGTTCCGGTGCCAGTGCCACAGCGGCGGGAATGGCGCGGCTCAATTCGATTTCATCCGGCAGCTCAATGGGCGTGATGCCGGTCATGGCGACGGTCTGCTGCATGAAATCCATCGCCACCAATGCGTGGTAATCCTCGTCCACCACCACCGTCATGGCGTCATAACGGCAGGCGAACGGGAAGGTCATGGCAAAGCGGTTCTTGGCGATGCTGCGAGCGGTCTTGTCGACGATCTCGGTTTCGAAAATCACCACGTCGTTGATGAATTTGTAGAGCGTCTGCACCAGGGCGAAGTCGCGTTGTTCCGGGCATTCGCGCAGGAAGGTTTCGCTCAGCACCAGTGGCTGGCGGCTCAAGGGATAGATCAGCTTGTCGTCGTTCTCGAGGACGCGACGAGGACGAGTGCGGATGGTCGCGCGGCTCTCCCAGGCGTCGGCGAAGGATTGGTAGTCGGCGGCGTTCATGCGTTCATCTCCGCGACAGGTTCGCTCATGCTCAGCCGCAAGCCATCCCACAGGGCGATACGACTTTCCACGGCCGCAATGGCGCTGGCATAGACGTCTTCTTCGCGTTGCGGATCGCCATCGACCAGCCGTGCGAGCAGTTTTTCGGCGGCCGGGCCGTGGTCTTCGGCGTCGACTTCGATGTGCCGCTCGAGGTAGTAACGGAAGGTCGGCGCCTGCTCGATGCCGATGCCCCAATCTTCGAGAATGCGTTGGAACATCTGCGGGATGACGCTCTCGCGGCCATGCAGGAACGCCGCCGCAACGCAGTGGCCGGGCGCATGCAACGCGGTGTGCAAGGTATGCCGCACGAACTGCGCGGCCGCCGGGTCAATGTCCACACTCTGCAACGCCACGTCGTAGCTCACGCCTTCTTTTTGCAGCGCCACGAAGCGTTCGACGGCAACCGTGCTGGCGCCGACTTCGCGCATGGCATCCAGGTACAACTCGAAATGGCTGTAGTGACCTTGGGCCGGACGGTCATCGGATTCTTCACCGAGCACGATCTCGTTGATCAACCGCGCCGCTTGAGGGTCCGAGGGCGGCAGCCAGGGCAGCTGCACGCAGGTCAGTTCCTGTTGCAGGCGCTTGGTCAGCGACATGAAATCCCACACCGCAAATACATGGGACTCCATGAAGCGTTGCAGTACCGACAGCGAATGTATTTCGGAGAAAATCGGGTGCGAACCAAGTTGCGCTTTTTTCTGATCAAGACGGTCTTTAGTCGATGTCATGGGCGAACCTATAAGTTGATCTGGAATAAGGTGCGATCAATAAGTAACGGCGAGCTGAAGTTTTCGTTTGGCGAACGGGTGCCTCAAACAAATTGATCTGCGTTGTGATGTACAAGTCTTTGAATGACAGCCTGGCCGCAGGTTGGGTAGCGGCGGAGAAAAGCTAATACACGAATAAAGTTCGGGGCAAGTTATTTTTGTATTATTTAAAAGTTTAACTTTTTCGGGCGTGACAAGTTTCAATAAAACTTTTGGATAAGGTTTTATTGGGGCGTAGTTGCTCCTTCCGACTTATATAAGTCGGAATTTTAATAAAGAGTGAATGCCTCACTCGAAGCAACTTTCAAATAAGGATCGTTGACGTGATTTGAGGGGGAAGTTGGCCGGGAGCAACGCCGATTCTTCCTTTCCCGTGGCAAGACTCCTTCCGTAGGTCCTTGATGCGGGGACTGCGCCGCTCAGGCGGCGCGTCACCCGTTCATTATTCGTTGGCAACCCAAGAGTGAGCGTAATTCAAGGCAGCCGCTATCGCCGAAGTGTGGGGTTCGGGGCTGGACGCAAGGGAGGGGGAAATGTAAGCGGATGGTTCGGCTATCGGCGTGGCGCGGAACCCGTGGCGCGGGCGCGGGCCACAGGTCTCACGATAAACTGACGGGTTTTACGTCGAGGTTTTTTTGCTCTGGCCTTCAGGGCTGTTGAGGTAGCGCGTTATGACCTCTACGCCGCGGTTGAGGTGATTTTCGAGCAGCTTCACCGAGCGTTCGATGTCGTGGTCTTCCGCCGCCCGTAACAGCGCCCGGTGATCTTCCTGAGACAGCTTGCCCAGGCCCATGGCTTCCAGGTTGAAACGCAGGAAGCGCTCTTCCTCGTTCAAGCCGTCTTCAACCAGCCTCAATAACCGTCGGTTCGGTGCCTTGCAATACAACGACATGTGGAACAGGCGATTGAGCCGGCCAATCTCGGTGTAGTCGTGTTCCGTTTCCAGTTCGTCGATGTAGCGGGCAGCCGTTTCGAGATCTGCCGCATCAAGCAATGGAATCGACAGGCGCAGCGCTTCGGATTCCAGCAGGATCCGCAATGCGTAGGTTTCCACGGCATCGCCCTGGACCAGCGGTGCGACCACCGCACCTTTGTGGGCGATGACATTGAGCAGCGCTTGCGCTTCAAGTTGGCGCAAGGCTTCGCGTACCGGCATGCGGCTGACGCCGAACAGGTCGGCCAAATCTTGCTGACGCAGGGCGGTACCGCAGGGAATGCGGCCGTCGAGAATGGCTGAACGCAGGGTTTCTTCAATCACCGAGCGTGCCAGATGAGCGGGAATGGGCCCGTTGACCTTGATGCTGTTCAGAGGATTGGGCTTCTGTGTCACAACTACGCACCCTGTTTGATAGAAATAATTTTGGATCCAAGATGACACTAGGCACTGCCTGACAGGTTGTCAAACCGACAAAAATCCAGGTCCGACGCGCCACGATATTTTTTATGACACCTGCCATACAAAGTTTAGCCGCCCGCGGTGATCTCACCGTGCCATTGTCTTTTGCCGGGCTAAGCTCCACCATCAACCGACTTCCACCTGCCTATCCTGGATGCCACGCATTGGCGGTACGTCTCGCGATCCCTCGGACTGTGCGCTGGCTAGGCTGCGCGTTGCTGCTGGCCGGCGTCATGCTGGGCGGTTTGCAAGCCGACTGGGATTTCTCCCTGATCAGCCGCCGGGCGCAGGCATTGTACGGACCTTTGGGCGAAGGTCAGCAGCGCATCGACGCCTGGCAGCATTTATTGGCCTCGCAGAAGCAGGTCAGCGAGCTGGAACAGCTCAACGTGGTCAACCACTTCTTCAACAGGCAAGTGCGTTACGCAGAGGACATCGACCTGTGGCACCAGGTCGATTACTGGGAAACCCCGATCGAAGCCTTGTGGAAAGGCGCCGGTGACTGCGAAGACTTTGCCATCGCCAAGTATTTCAGCCTGCGTCATCTCGGTGTGTCCAGCGACAAGCTGCGCATCACCTACGTAAAAGCTTTGCGCCTGAACCGTGCGCACATGGTGCTCACCTACTACTCAAGCCCCGAAGCGATGCCATTGGTTCTCGACAGCCTGATCGATGCAATAGAACCCGCCAGCCAACGAACCGATTTATTGCCGGTCTACTCTTTTAATGCCGAAGGGTTGTGGTTACCGGGCGCCCAGGGCAACAAAAAAGTCGGCGACACCAAACGCCTGTCCCGTTGGCAGGATGTGTTGAAGAAAATGCAGGCCGAAGGATTTCCGGTCGAGACGAACCACTAGGAGTACGCGCCCAGATGTCTTTGTTCAAACAGCTGTTGATCGCAATCTGTCTGTTCCTGGTGGTCGCCTTCACTGGCAGCTTCATGGTCAGCCTGGAGAGCTCGCGCACCCAGTACGTCAATCAGTTGCGCTCCCATGCCCAGGACGCCGCGACGGCGCTGGCGCTGTCCCTGACGCCAAACATCGATGACCCGGCGATGGTGGAACTGCTCGTCAGCTCGATCTTCGACAGCGGTTATTACGCGAGCATCCGCGTGGTCGATCTGGCGAACGACCAGACGATCGTCGAGCGCAGCGGCATTCCGGCCGTCACCAACGTGCCGGACTGGTTCGTCAAACTGATCGGCCTCGAAGCCGCGGGCGGCGATGCGATCGTCAGCCGGGGCTGGGAGCAGGCCGCACGGGTCGAAGTCGTCAGCCACCCGATGTTCGCGTTGGCCAAGCTTTGGCAAAGTGCGTTGGGCAGCCTGGTCTGGTTGCTGATCTGCGGCGCGGTGAGCGCGGTGCTGGGCGCGCTGTTGCTGCGCCGGCAATTGAAGCCGCTGGACTACATGGTCCAGCAGTCCCACGCCATTGCCCGCCGCGAATTCCTCAGCCTGCCAGACTTACCGCGCACCCCGGAACTGCGCCGCGTGGTCCAAGCCATGAACCAGATGGTCGAGAAGCTCAAGGCGCTGTTTCAAGAGCAGGCCGAGCGCAGCGAAAAACTGCGGGTCGAGTCCTATCAGGACAGCTTGACCGGGTTGGCCAACCGCCGTTATTTCGAGATGCAATTGAACGCGCGTGTGAGCAACCCGGAGCAGGCCAGTTCGGGTTACCTGCTGCTGTTGCGGGTCAAGGATCTGGCCGGTTTGAACCAGCGCTTGGGCGGTCAACACACCGATGAGCTATTGATCGCGGTCGGCGAGCAACTGTCCCGAGAGTGCGCCAAATACCCGGAAACGCTGAACCTCGTCACCCGGATTCGCGGTGGCGAATTTGCCGTGTTGGCGCCGGGGCTGGTGCGTGAAGAAGCGCTGCATCTGGCGCAGAACCTCGACAGTGCCTTGATCAGCCTGCATGCGACCGGTGCCACCGACGTGGCATCGGTCGCCGCGATCGGCCTGGCACCGTTTGTTCACGGCGACTCGCCGCAAGCGGTACTCGGCCTGGCGGATCAAGCCTTGGCGCAGGCCGAAGGCCAGGGCGATTCGAACTGGGTCTGTCTGGATCACAGTGCGGCGGATAGTGTTGGCGATGATCATCATGCCTGGCACACCTTGCTCGATCAGGCGTTGAACCAGCGGCGTTTCCAGTTGTTTTTCCAACCGGTGGTGGCCAGCCAGGACACGCAGTTGGTGCTGCACTACAAAGTGCTGTCGCGCTTGATCGACGACCAGGGCCAGAGCATCACCGCCGGGCGTTTCCTGCCGTGGCTGGAGCGTTTTGGCTGGACCGCGCGGCTGGACCGCTTGATGTTGGAGTCAGTGCTGGAGCAGATGGCCGGCCACGAAGAGTCGCTGGCGTTGAACCTGTCCTCGGCGACACTGGCGGACCCGCAGGCGCTGAATAAAGCCTTCGACATTTTGCGCTCGCATGCCCATCTGGGGCCTCGGTTGACCCTGGAAATCGGCGAGGAGCAACTGCCGGAGCAAGCGGTGCTGGAAGCGCTGACGCGACGGTTGCGCGAGCTCGGTTTCTCCCTGAGCCTGCAACATTTTGGCGGGCGCTTCAGCATGATCGGCAACCTGGCACGGCTGGGGTTGGCGTACCTGAAGATCGACGGCAGTTACATCCGGGCGATTGATCAGGAAAGTGACAAGCGCCTCTTTATCGAGGCGATTCAGCGGGCGGCTCATAGCATTGATCTGCCGTTGATTGCCGAGCGGGTCGAGACCGAAGGAGAGTTGTCGGTGATACGCGAGATGGGCGTGTATGGGGTTCAGGGGCGGTTGTTTGGGGAGCCGAAGGCTTGGGAGTAGGCTTTTGAGATGCGTCGTCGGCACCGACGCCTTCGCGAGCAAGCCCGCTCCCACATTCGATCTTCAGTGAACATATTATTTGTGAACACCCGGGATCAAATGTGGGAGCGGGCTTGCCCGCGAAGGCGCCAGTGCAGACACCAAAAAAGCGCAGGCTCAAATCAATCGATCCTCATCCTCATCTACCAGATGACTCAACCCACCCAACGCCTCACGGGCCTGCGTCCGGTCCATGAGCTTGGCTTGTGCGGGGGCGGGCAGGTCGGTGACGCGGATCACGCCTTTGTCGATCAGCACCTGGATCAAGTCGTCGAGTACCCGGATCATTTCCGGGTCGCTCTGCTTGAGCAGCTTCAGGTTGGTGGCCAGTTTTTCGCTGGCGAACCAGTCCCTGACGTCAGGATGATCGGCCGGCAGCGTTTCCGTGGAATCGGCGTAGGCCTGGGCCTCGACGCGCATCAATTGGCCTTGCGCATTGCGTTGCACGTAGAACATTGAACATCCCTCTGAAATGAACCCGCGTCATGCTGTCAGCAGCATAGCCAACGTCGCGCCAGTTAAGGGCGCGTGCGCCTTACATATTGCGCACGGATAATTTAACTAAACGGGTTCACGCAGCGCTCGTTGCACCAAAGACCGGTTTATTTACAACTAAGACATTGATTTAAATCAATATGTATAAGTCATTAACTATGGCTTAGATGGCCGTAGTTCATATGGTCCGCTAATTGCTTCGATGTTTTGTGCCATTCGCGGACCGCCGTTCATCCAACGGACTGCCATCCGGCGCAAAACATATGCGCGCCCGGGGTGCTTGCTGGATAATCGCGCGCCGCCGACTCAGGCCCCGTATTCAGGCGCTTCTGGCGCAATCGGACGCAGTTGCGGGAAAAGCGCGCCAAATTTAAAATAGCGCTCGTCGTCAAAATTATGGCGATAAAAAAGGTTTTTTTAATCGCGATCGAATATTACACTTGCGGCATTCAAAATATTGACGATATCATTTTGATGGCGCGCTTCGATGAATTCTGGAGCGACCTGCTCCCTCTTTTGCCAGCGGCTCGGATAATCTTTTTATGAATCGTACCGACGATATATCGAACCTGTTCAACAGGTTCGGAGCAAGTGCGGAAAGTTATCTCGAGTTCGGCAGCGATTTCGACTACAAGGAAAAGCCGTTGGCACTCGTGCCGACTACGCCCGAGCCGGTGGCTGTCGTCGAGTTAGTCGAGTCGACGATTCAGGTCAACGAACCCTCGCGGGTGGTTTCTGCAGTCGATAACGAAACCCCATTGCCGCCCGTCAAAACCGCGCAGCCAGCGGCGCCGCTTCGCCATTTGCTGGCGGAAGTAGCACTCGCACGTCAGGCCGAAGCGCAAGCACGCAACGATGAGGCACTGCGTCGGGTGCTGCCCCTCGGGCGTCCGGCCAAGACCAGGGCCCACGTTATTGCGCTGGTATCGGCCAAGGGCGGCGTTGGCAAAAGTACGCTGGCCTCGGCACTGGCCACCGCTTTGCGTGTAGATGGCGGCCGCACGCTGGCCATCGACCTCGATCCGCAAAACGCCTTGCAATACCACTTGGGTGCCGAGCCAGATGTGGCGGGCATGGCCACGGCCAGCCTAAAGGGTGAAAGCTGGAATTCACTGCTGTTGGCCGGCTCCGCAGGTTCATTGCTGCTGCCATACGGCTCGGTGACTGAAGACGAGCGTCGGACGCTGGAACGCTACATGGACCACGATCGTTATTGGCTGGCCCGTCAATTGGCGGGCATGGACCTGAGCGAAAACGATGTGGTGATTCTCGATACGCCGCCGGGGCGCACGACTTACCTGGATCAGGCATTGATGGTGGCCGATCAAGTGCTGGTCGTGGTCACGGCCGATGCAGCGTGTTTCGTCACGCTGGACCCGATGGAGCGCTTGCTGGACGAGTGCATGACCCACGGTCAGGCGCCGCAGTGCAATTACGTGATCAGCCAGTTCGACAGCTCCCGGGTGTTCTGCCGGGACATGCACGAAGTGCTGAAGCGTCGCCTGGGCTCACAGCTGCTGGGTGTCGTGGCGCTGGATCATGCCGTCGGCGAGGCGTTGGCCTACGGTCAAAACCCGCTGTTGGAAGCTGAGTCGTCCCCGGCCTGCCAAGACATGCTGATGCTGAGTGACAGGCTCAAGGCGCAGTTGAAATCAATGGATGTTGCAGAGTCATTCGCCTCGTGATTAACACCCCGGTTCAAGACACGGTCACCCTGACTCGTTCGCAGCGTTGGGCACAAGCGGTCTCCGATCGCCTGGACAACCTGCCCAAGGCATTGCGTCGGGCGCTGACGCTAGGCGTGACGCTGCTGTGCGGCTTGCTGGCGCTGTTCATCATTACCGTGCCCTTCGAGTTGTATTCGCAGTGCATTTTCGCCCTCGGCTGCTTTATAGCCGCCATGGTTTTGCGCAAGATTCCCGGGCGCCTGACGGTGCTGATACTGATCGGGCTGTCACTCACCGCGTCCCTGCGCTACATGTACTGGCGACTCACCTCGACGCTCGGATTCGAGGGTTGGGTCGACATGCTGTTCGGCTACGGTTTGGTCATGGCCGAGTTGTACGCATTGATTGTTTTGGTGTTCGGTTACCTGCAAACCGCGTGGCCGTTGCGTCGCAAACCGGTACTGATGAGCAGCCCGCCGAACGAATGGCCAACGGTCGATGTGTTCATCCCTTCGTACAACGAAACCCTCGACATCGTAAAAGTCACGATCTTCGCCGCCCAGGCCATCGACTGGCCTCAGGACAAGTTGCGCGTGCATGTGCTGGATGACGGTCGCCGTGAAGACTTTCGCGAGTTCTGCGAGCAAATTGGCGTGGGTTACATCGTTCGTGACAACAACCGCCATGCCAAGGCCGGCAACCTGAACGAAGCGCTCAAGGTCACCAGTGGCGAGTACGTGACCATTTTCGACGCCGACCACGTGCCGACGCGTTCTTTCCTGCAGGTGTGCATCGGCTGGTTCATCAAGGACCCGAAGTTGGCGATGTTGCAAACGCCGCACTTCTTTTTCTCGCCCGACCCTTTCGAGAAAAACCTCAACACCTTCCGTTCCGTGCCGAACGAAGGCGAGTTGTTCTACGGTCTGGTGCAAGACGGCAACGACTTGTGGAATGCGACCTTCTTCTGCGGTTCCTGCGCGGTCATCCGTCGTGAGCCGCTGCTGGAAATCGGTGGCGTGGCCGTCGAGACCGTGACCGAAGATGCGCACACTGCGCTCAAGCTGAACCGCGCCGGCTACAACACCGCGTACCTGGCCATTCCTCAGGCGGCAGGCCTGGCGACGGAAAGCCTGTCGCGGCACATCAGCCAACGGATTCGTTGGGCACGCGGGATGGCGCAGATTTTCCGCACCGATAATCCGCTGTTCGGCAAAGGGCTGAAGCTGGGGCAGCGTCTGTGCTACTTGAACGCCATGCTGCACTTTTTCTACGGATTGCCGCGCCTGGCGTTTCTCACCGCGCCCTTGGCTTTCCTGTTTTTCGATGCACAGATTTTCCACGCCTCGGCTTTGATGATTACCGCTTACGTGTTGCCGCACATCCTGCACGCCAGCTTGACCAACTCCAGCATTCAGGGGCGTTTCCGCCACTCGTTCTGGAACGAAGTCTACGAGACGGTGCTGGCCTGGTACATCATGGGCCCGGTGCTGATGGCGCTGGTCAATCCCAAGTTCGGTGGCTTCAACGTGACCGACAAGGGCGGGGTGATCGACAAGAAATTCTTTGAATGGAAACTCGCCCGTCCCTACATCGTCCTGCTGACCTTGAACGTCGCCGGCCTGATCTACGGCGTGGTGCGGCTGACGGAAGGTGCTGAAGGCGCCATGACCACGATACTGATCAACCTGGCGTGGACCGTCTACAACATCATCATCACCAGTGCCTCGGTGGCGGTGGCCAGCGAAACCCGTCAGGTCCGCTCCGAACCGCGCGTGGCGGCGGCCTTGCCGATGCGCCTGACCCGTGCCGACGGCAGCACTATCGACGGCGTGACCCAGGACTTTTCGCAAAAAGGCCTGGGCTTCCGGTTGCCGGACGGCGTCAGCGTTCCCCAAGGCGAGCGCGTGCAGATCTCGCTGTTCCGTAATCAACAACTGAGTGTGTTTCCGGCCATCGTCGTGTTCAGTCGCGACGGGCTGCTGGGGGCGCAATTCGATCAGTTGAGTCTGCGCCAGCAAAGCGAACTGGTTCGCCTGACCTTCTCGCGTGCCGATACCTGGGCATCGACCTGGGGCAGCGGTCAAGTCGATACACCGTTGGCCGCCTTGCGCGATGTCAGCGGTATCGGCCTTCGCGGTATCTACGAGCTCTTCAAAGCCACGGCCATGGAAGTGCGGAACCTGTTCCGCCGGCATCGCCCCACCTCACCCCCCCTAGAAAACGTTTTGGACAAGTGATGAACTCGAAGTCTTTCGCTTTCGGTAACCTGCGCGACCGCGCATTGACACGCCTGGCGTGCGCCTTTCTGGCTTTGGGTGGTGGCGCGACGGCATTCGCCGAGACCGCGCCAGTCGACGTGGCGCCGGGGGCCAATAGCTACAGCGTGACGCTCAAGCAGCTGGGCCGGAACTATCCGATGAGCCTGCGCGGGGTGGAGTCCACCGACAGCGTCAACTTCGATGTGCGTGCCGATTCAATTGTGACCGGCGCCAAGCTGACGTTGCAGTACACCTATTCGCCGGCGCTCCTGGCCGAGCTCTCGCAGATCAACGTCATCGTCAACGATGAAGTGGCGGCGAGCCTGCCATTGCCCAAGGAAAACGCCGGGCAACTGCAGAAGCAGGTGGTCGATATTCCGGCGCACCTGATCACTGAATTCAACCGCTTGAGCCTGCAATTCGTCGGTCACTACACCATGGGCTGTGAAGACCCTCAGCACTCCAGCCTGTGGGCGAAAATCAGCAACGCGACCGAGCTGAGCATTGAAGTATCGCCGTTGGCCTTGCCGAACGACTTGTCGATCATGCCGCTGCCGTTCTTCGACCGTCGCGATGCCCGTGCGTTGAACCTGCCATTCGTATTCGCCGGCGCACCGGACAACACCACCCTGGAAGCTGCCGGCGCACTGTCGTCTTGGTTCGGGGCCCAGGCCAGTTATCGCGGCGCGACGTTCTCGACGCGCTTCAATAAGATTCCGGCCCACGGCAACGCCGTCGTGGTGCTGAGTGGCCCCGACGCGCTGCAACTCGGCGGGCTGAGCTTGCCGGCGGCCAAGGGCCCGACCCTGTCCGTGATGAGCAACCCCAACGACGCCAACGGCAAGTTGCTGGTGATCACCGGTCGCGACAGCACCGAACTCAAGCGTGCCGTCACTGCACTGGTACTCGGCAGCCAGGCGTTGTCGGGCAGCAGCGTGGTGATCGATCGCCTCGATGCGCTGCAACCGCGCAAGCCGTACGACGCCCCGAACTGGTTGCCGAGCGATCGCCCGGTCAAGCTCGGCGAGTTGCTGCCGGCCAAACAATTCAACGTCTCCGGCTACAACCCGGGCGACATCACCGTGCCGCTGAACTTCCCGCCCGACCTGTTTACCTGGCGTGATGAAGGCGCACCACTGAACCTCAAGTACCGCTACACGCCACAAGAAAAATCGACCAATTCATCGTTCATCATCAGCTTCAACGATGCCTTGATTCAGTCGCAAAGCCTGCTGTCCCAGGACAAGCTCGACAGCGGTGTGCTCAGCGCGCTGAAACTCAACGACACGCTGGGTCGCGAAACCCGTGTGCGCCTGCCGTTGAATTCGGTGGCCCTGCAATCGCGCCTGCAGTTGCGCTACATGTTCGACTACATCAAGCAGGGCGAATGTGGCGACATCATCATCGACAACATGCGCGGCAGCGTCGATCCGGAATCGACCCTGGACCTGAGCGGCTACGACCACTTCATGGCGATGCCGAACCTCGGCGTGTTCAAGGATGCGGGCTTCCCGTTCACGCGCCTCGCTGACCTGTCGCAAACCGCCGTGGTGCTGCCGGACAATGCCGGTGCTCCCGAGCTGGATACCTACCTGACCGTGCTCGGTCGTTTTGGCCAGTCCACCGGTTATCCGGCCACAGGCGTGCAGGTGATGCAGGCGGCGCAGGTCCAGGCGGCGGCGGATAAAGATTTGCTGGTGCTGGCTTCCGGCGCTAACCAGCCATTGCTGACCCAGTGGGCGGATCGCCTGCCGGCGGCCGATACCGGTGGCCAGCAGAGCTTCCATTTGTCTGACCTGCCGATGCGTGTACGTGACTGGTTCAGTCCCGATCCGGACGCCAATCAGCGCAAGGCGCGTCTGGCCATGGCGTTCTCTGGTGGTGAGCGCAGCACCTACCTGACCGGTTTCGAATCGCCGCTGAAAAGTGGCCGCAGTGTGGTGGTGATCGCCAGCGGTCAGCCGGCTGGTCTGGCGGAAGCGACCAACGCCTTGATCGGTGGCGAAGATTACACCCAGTCGATCCAGGGCAGCCTGGTGGTGGTGCGCGGCAAAACCATCGAACCGCTGGTGGCGGACGAGCAGTACTACGTCGGTAACCTGGGCCCGATCAAATACCTGCAATGGCTGATGTCGCGCCATGTGCTGTTGACGCTGCTGCTGACCGGCCTCGGTGTGCTGTTGCTCAGCTGCCTGGCCTATCTGGCGCTGCGCTCGCGGGCCAAACAGCGGTTGGGTCACTGAGTCCACCATGAATAGCCTCGGGATCAACCGTTATGACCTGACCCCCGCGCGCCGCTGGCGCCGGGCCGTGCTGTGGCTGGCCGGTACGCTGGCGTCCCTGAGCCTGGCGCCGGTCATGGCTGACGCGACAGCGTGCAAAAGCGCCGACTGGCCGCTGTGGCAAACCTATGCCGCACGCTACGTGCAGAACGACGGGCGCCTGCTGGAGTCCAGCGTCGAGCCCAATCACAGCACCTCCGAAGGCCAGTCCTACGCGATGGTGTTTGCGTTGATCGGCAACGACCGCGAGCGCTTCGATGCGTTGTGGAAATGGACCGCCGCCAACATGGCCGGCGCCGACGTCAGCCAGCGTCTGCCGGGCTGGTTGTGGGGGCAGGGCAAGGACGGCAAATGGCAATTGCAGGACGCCAACTCGGCGTCCGATTCGGACTTGTGGATCACCTACGCGCTGCTCGAAGCGGCACGGCTGTGGCAGCGTCCGGACTATCGCGAAGACGCCCTGCGCCTGCTCAAGAACATTGAAACCAAACTGGTGGTCACCCTGCCGGGCCTGGGCAAAATGGTGTTGCCGGGGCCGGAAGGTTTCGTGCAGCCCGATCACCTGTGGCGCCTGAACCCAAGCTATTTGCCGCTGCCGCTGCTGCGTCGACTGGCCAAGGAAGCGCCGACCGGGCCCTGGAAAGAAATCGCTGCAAACAGCGTGAAAATGGTCAGTGCCTCCAGTCCCAAAGGCTACGTGGCCGACTGGATCGGCTACCGCGCCACCGCGCCGCAAGCCGGGTTGTTCGTGGTCGATCCGATCAAGGGCGAGTTGGGCAGTTATGACGCCATCCGCGTCTACCTGTGGGCCGGCATGACGCCCAAGTCCGACCCGTTGGCGGCGCCGTTGCTGGCACGGCTGGACGGTATGTCGGGCAGCACCGCGTCCACCGGCATTCCGCCGGAAAAAGTCCAGGTCCTCAGTGGTGCCCTCGAAGGCCAGGGCCCGTTCGGCTATTCTGCCGCGCTGATTCCGTACTTCCAGGCCAAGGGGCAGCCGTGGCTGGCCGAGCAGCAGCAACGTCGGGCCGAAGAGGCCTTGAACGCGGCGCTGGCTAAAGCCGAAGGTGCAAGTGCCGAACCGCTGTATTACAACGCCATGCTTAGTCTGTTCGCACTCGGCTGGGCTGAAAAACGCTATCAGTTTCGTGATGACGGAACACTCAAATTGTCTTGGGAGACGTCATGCGTCCGCGCCGTCACACGCTAGCTATCGGTATTCTCACAGCCCTCATCGGCACCGCTGCGCACGCTGAAACCACTGACGTGCAAGCGCGTCTGGTTGAGCAAGGCCAATACTGGCAGACCCGGGACAACGCTGCGCGCGCGGCAGAAGCCTGGGAAAAAGTCCTGCGCCTGGACCCTAACCAGCCCGATGCGCTCTACGGCATGGGCCTGATCGGTGTCAAACAGAACAAACCCGAGCAGGCGCAGCAATACCTGGCGCGCTTGCAGGCGCTGGCGCCGCGGCCATGGCTGGCGGCGCAGCTGGAACAGGACATCGCCCTGGCCCAGCCGCAAAACATCGCCCTGCTCGATGAAGCCCGACGCCTGGCCGATGGTGACCAGCGTGACCAGGCCACCGAAGTGTTCCGTAAGCTGTTCGCCGGTCGTACGCCCGAAGGCAAGGTCGGCCGGGAGTTCTACACCAACCTGGCCTTCAATGACGCCAGCTGGCCCGAGGCCCGCAAAGGCCTGGAGCGCTTGCTGCGCGAGACGCCGAATGACTCGATCCTGGCGCTGTTCCTGGCCAAGCATCTGGTGCGTCACGAAGACAGCCGCCCGGATGGCATTCGTGCCCTGGCCAAGTTGTCGACCCGTACCGATATCGCCGGTGACGCCGACGAGAGCTGGCGCCTGGCGCTGGTCTGGACCGGGGCGCCGACGGCGGCGCAAGTGCCGTTGTTCGAAGAGTTCCTCAAGGTGCATCCGGACGATCAGGAAATCCGTGACCTGATGAACAAAGGGAAGTCGCAGTCGAGCACCACGGGTGCGCCGGCGTGGCAGCAAGATCCGTTAGTGGCTCGCGGACTTCAGGCGCTGGAGAAGGGCGATCAGGCCGGTGCCGAGCAGGCATTCGCGGCCCGCTTGAAAAACAAACCCGACGACGCCGATGCCCTCGGCGGCCTCGGCGTAGTGCGTCAGCAACAGAACCGTTTTGGCGAAGCCGAGCAGCTGCTCAACCGTGCCATCGCCAATGGCGGTACACGCTGGAAGCCGGCCCTCGACAACGTGCGCTACTGGGCCTTGCTGCAACAGGCTCGCGACCAGGCCAAGACGCAACCGGCCAAGGCGCAAGCGACCATCGCTCAGGCGATGCGCCTGAATCCGAACGGTATCGATGCGCGCCTGACCCTCGCTGACATTCAGGCTCAGGCCGGGCAACTGGATGCCGCCCAGGCCAATTATCGTCAGGTGTTGAGCGTGCAGCGCGGCAATGTTCAGGCCGCTCAGGGCCTGGTCAATGTGCTGTCGCAAACCGGTCAGGCCGACGAGGCCTTGCGCTTGCTCGACACCTTGCCCGCAGCCCAGCAAGCCGAGATGGGCGGTGGCGCTCGCCTGCGCGCATTGCGTTCAACGCAAGCGGCCAAACTGGCCGAGCAACGCGGAGATACGCGTGGTGCGCAGCAAGCCTTGGTGCAAGCCGTTCAGGATGACCCGGATAACGTCTGGACCCGTTTCGACCTGGCGCGCCTGTACCTCAAGACCGGCGAATCACAAAAAGCCCGCGACCTGATCGACAGCTATTTGAAAGCCCATCCGACCAACATCGATGCGTTGTACACCAGCGCCTTGCTCTCGGTCGAGATGGAACAGTGGAACGCCGCGCAAGCGACCATCAGCCGCATTCCGGTCGAGCGTCGCACCGCTGACATGCAGGAACTGGCCGACCAGATCACCCTCACCGTGCAGATCAAACTGGCAGCGAGCATCGCCAAGCGTGGCCAGCGTCAGGAAGCCCTGGCCCTGCTCGACCGCTTGCAGCCCGTCGCCAGTCGCAGCCCTGAGCGCATGGCGACCCTGGCCGCCGCCTATGTCGACGCCGGTGATCCGGCTCGCGCGCAATCGATGATGCGCGACGTGATCGCGCGGACGCCGACGCCGTCCGCAGACCTGATGCTGCAATACGCCAACCTGCAGCTCAAGACGGGCGACGACGCGCAGGTCAACTCGATCCTGCGCGGTTTGCAAAATCAGCAGATGAGCGTGGCCACGCGCAAACGCTACGACGACGTGCTGTACCAATACCGTATTCGTCAGGCCGATATCCTGCGCGAAAACGGCGATCTGGCGGCGGCCTACGACACGCTGGCACCGGCGCTGGCTTCGCGTCCGGGGGATGCGGGCGCGGTCTCGGCGCTGGCGCGGATGTATGCCAGCAGCGGCGACAATGCCAAGGCGTTTGAACTGTACAAACCGCTGTTGCAGCATCAGCCCAACGATCCGCAAATCTTGCTGAATGCCGCGGATGCAGCGGTTCAGGCCCACGACATTGGCTATGCCGATCGGGCGCTGGAGCAATTCCTCAAGCTGGAAACCTACGACCCGCAATCGCTGACCGAAGCGGCGCGGATCTACCGCAGCATGGGCAAGAGCAGCCAGGCCACCGAGTTGCTGCGCAAAGCCGTGGCCATCGAACAGAATGAACAGAAACGCAGCCTGACGGCCCAGGCCAATACGCTGAATGTCGCGCCGAACCCGTTCGTGGGGTTGCCGGGCCAGCGCAATCAGGTGAGCCGCACGCCCGTGGATAGCATTCCGGCACCGGCGCTGGCACAACTTGACGCCGCACCGGTCATGGTCGCCAGCAATGCTGCACTGCCCGTCGATGCTTACCCAGGTCAGGCGCAGCCGCGCATGATCGCCTCGGGTGTGGAGCGACAAGCATTGCCGGCCGGACGCTTCGCCGGTGCCACGGGTAACCCGTTCGCACCGCAAGCCACGGTCAACGTGGCGGTCGATCAAGCCAGTTCGGCCCAGCGCGCCCTGGACAATATTCTTCAGGAACGCAGCGGTTACGTGACCCAAGGCGTGACGATTCGCAGCAACGACAGCGAGTCCGGCCTGAGCAAGATGACCGACGTCGAAACGCCGCTGGAAATCAACGTTCCCGCGGGCGATAACCGTTACGCCGTGCGCGTGACCCCGGTGTCGCTGAATGCCGGCAGTGTCGGCAGCGATGCCGCCACGCGCTTCGGCAGCGGCGGAGCTTCCTCCGATGGCATCGGTTCCCAGCGCGACAAAGGCGTCGGCCTGAGCGTGGCGTATGCCCGACCGGACGAAGGCATCAAGGCTGACATCGGCACCACGCCGATCGGTTTCAAGTACAGCACCGCAGCGGGTGGCGTGAGTGTTGACCGGCCGTTCGCCGACAACTCCAACATGCGTTACGGCGTCGCCGTTTCACGGCGCCCGGTGACCGACAGCGTCACGTCGTTCGCCGGCACCACCGACGAACGCACCGGCCAGTCGTGGGGCGGTGTGACGGCCAACGGCGGTCGTGCACAGCTCAGCTATGACAACCAGGAAGTGGGCAGCTATGGCTACGGTTCGTGGCACAAGTTGCTGGGCCACAACGTCGAATCCAACAGCCGTACCGAACTGGGCGGCGGCGTGTACTGGTACCTGCGCAATGCCGAGGACAGCAAGCTGACGCTGGGCCTCAGTGCCACCGGCCTGAGCTTCGAGAACAACCAGGACTTCTTCACCTACGGCCATGGCGGCTACTTCAGCCCGCAAAGCTATTTCGCCCTGGGTGTGCCGGTGACGTGGGCGCAGCGCACCGAACGGTTCTCCTATCAGGTCAAGGGCTCGGTGGGCGTTCAGTACTTTGAGCAGGACGCGGTTGATTACTTCCCGAACGACAAAGACCTGCAAGCGGCCAACAACCAGCGATACAAAGGCCAGAACAAGACCGGCGTGGGTTACAGCCTGAGCGGTGCCGGCGAATACAAATTCGGTTCGAGCTTTTTCCTCGGCGCCAACCTCGGCCTCGACAACGCTCAGGACTACAAGCAATTCACTGGGGCCATGTACCTGCGCTACATGTTCGAAGACATGAACGGCGCGATGGAACTGCCGGTCAGCCCCTACCGTTCCCCTTATTCCAACTGATTTCCTGGAGACTTAAATGCCTTCTTCCGTTCTTGCCGGTATGACCCTTCTGGTTCTGGGTGAAAGCCACATGAGCCTGGCGGACCACTTGATGGAGCCACTGCAAGCCAACCTGACCCAGCAAGGCGCGATCGTCCATTCGATCGGTGCCTGCGGCGCCAGCGCCGGCGATTGGCTGATCACCAAGAAAGTCGATTGCGGCGCCGAGCAAAAAGGCGATGGCAAGATCGTCATCAAGGGCCGTGAAGCGACCACCACCCCGATCAAAGACCTGATTGCCGCCGACAAGCCTGACCTGGTGGTGCTGGTGATCGGCGACACCATGGCGTCCTATGACAAACCGGTGTTCCCGAAAGCCTGGGCCTGGCAGAACGTGACCGCACTGGCCAAGGAAATCACCGCCAACGGCGCCAAATGCGCGTGGGTCGGGCCGGCCTGGGGCAAGGAAGGCGGCATGTACAAGAAGAACGATGCGCGGACCAAACTGATGTCGGCGTTCCTGTCGACCAACGTGGCGCCTTGCACCTACATCGACTCGCTGACGTTCTCCAAACCGGGCGAGTGGGTCACCACCGACGGTCAGCACTTCACCGTGGCCGGCTATAAATCCTGGGCCAACGCCATCGGCGGCGCACTGGCCAAACTGCCGGCCGATGCGGTCAGCAACAAGGGAGCGAAGCAGTAATGCGCGGTCTGTCTGCTGTCTGCGCCGTGGCGGCGTTGTTCTCCAGCGTCAGCGTCCTGGCTGCTGAATTCGCGCTGTACCCCACCGGCCCGAGTGAGGACGCGGCGTTCATCCGTTTCGTCAATGCCAGCACGGCGCCGCTGGACGTGATCGCCCAGGCCGGCCAGCCACCGATGCGCCTGGAAGCGACGCAACCGGTGTCGCTGTTTTTCCCGGTGCAGTCGAGCAGTCCGGTCAAGGGCACCTTGGTCAGCGGCGCGCAAAAACTGGCCATGGACCTGAAAATCGAGCCCGGTGAATTCGCCACCGTGGTCGCGGTGCCGGACGGCACGGGCATCAAGCAAATCGCCGTGCGCGAGCAGCCGGACGATTTCAATGGGTTGAAGGCGTCGCTGGCGTTCTTCAACGTCGACGCTTCGTGCGCCGACGCGAGCCTGCGGCCTGCCGGGCGTCCCGCCGACCTGTTCAAGGCAGTGCCGGTCGATAGCTTGCAACGTCGCTCGATCAATCCGGTGAGCCTGTCGGTGCAGCTGGTGTGCGCGAACGCCAACGTCGGTGCGCCGCTGGACCTGGGCGAACTCAAAGCGGGTGAGCGTTACAGCGTGCTGCTGGTGCCTTCGGCCACCGGGCCGCGTCTTTTGAACGCCACGGACACTCTGTCCCACTGATCGGATTCTGCCGCTGCCATGGTCTTCGCCTCACTCGAGTTCCTGACGCTGTTCCTGCCTGCGTTTTTGCTGGTGTATGCCCTGGGCAAACCGGCCTGGCGCAACGTCATCCTGTTGATCGGCAGCTGGCTGTTCTATGGCTGGCTGAGCCCGCTGTTCCTGACCCTGCACGTGGTGTTGACCATCGTTGCCTGGGTCGGTGGTTTGCTGGTGGACCGTTCCCGCGAGGACTCGAAGGGGCGCGTGCGGCTGTTGATCGCGCTGATCGTGTTCAACACCGCCGTGCTGTGCTGGTACAAATACGCCAACATCCTGGCCGGGACCTGGAGCGAGCTGATCACTTACTACGGTGCGATGCCGCTGGAGTGGCAGCGGGTGGCGCTGCCGGCGGGCCTGTCGTTCATCGTCTTGCAGGCGATTTCCTACCTGGTGGACGTGCACCGCCACACGGTGCCGGTGGAGCGCAGCTTCATCAATTACGCGACGTACATTTCGATGTTCGGGCACTCGATTGCCGGGCCGATCATTCGTTATGACTGGGTGCGCCGTGAGCTCACGCAGCGCTACTTCGGTTGGCAGAATTTCTCGCTGGGCGCTCGGCGTTTCATGATCGGCATGTGCATGAAAGTGCTGGTGGCGGACACGTTGTCGCCGCTGGTGGACGTCGCGTTCCACCTGGAAAATCCCTCCTTCGTCGACGCCTGGATCGGCTGCCTGGCCTACTCGCTGCAACTGTTTTTCGACTTCGCCGGATACAGCGCCATGGCCATCGGCCTGGGCCTGATGCTGGGTTTCCACTTCCCGGAAAACTTCAACCGGCCGTACCTGGCCAGTAGCATTCAGGACTTCTGGCGGCGCTGGCACTTGTCGCTGTCGAGCTGGCTGCGTGACTACCTGTACATCGCCCTCGGCGGTAACCGCAAGGGCGCGTGGAAGACCTATCGCAATCTGTTCCTGACCATGGCCATCGCCGGTCTGTGGCATGGCGGCGACAGTTGGAACTATCTGTTGTGGGGCTCGGCCCACGGCATTGCCTTGTGCGCCGATCGTCTTTGGTCGCGCTCAAGCTTGCCGAGGATTCCATCCGTGTTGTCGCACACCTTGACGCTGCTGTTTGTGTTCCTGGCGTGGACCTTGTTCCGCGCGCCGGATTTCCATTCGGCGATGACGATGTATGCCGGACAGTTCGGCCTGCACGGGTTTGCATTGGGTGATGCGCTGGCGGTGACGCTGCGCCCGGCCCATGGCATCGCGGCGCTACTCGGTGTGGTGTGCATCATCGCGCCGTTGCTGCACAACCGTTATGAGCAACGATTTGGCGGCCATGCGCTGTTTGCACCGATGGCGGCCGTGTGGCCGGTGGCGGGTTTCCTGCTCTCGTTCGCGTTGATCGCGAGCCGTGAAGCGGTGCCCTTCCTGTACTTCCAGTTCTGATGACCGCGCCCATGACTTCCTCGTCCCCTGCACCGGCTCAACCCAGCGAACTGACTGCCCGTATCAGCAAAGTATCGGGCGTTGTGTTCGTGACTTTTCTGGCGATTGGTTTCGCCTCCTGCTCCTGGCTGCTGTTGAGCGGAAAAGTCGAGATGCTGCCGCCCAAGCTCACCCGTCAGGCCGCACTCGAAGGCGATGTCACCCACAAGATCGCCAAGCAACTGTCCAAGGCAGCGGTGCCCGAGCGGGCGGCGGACCTGGAGCGCGGCGCGAGTTGGCTGGTGCTGCACGATACCGGCCCGCGTGTGCGTTCAGGCTGCCCGGGCTGGTTGTTCCTGACCAGTGAAATGCAGATCAATCGCCATGCTCAAGCCAACGCTGAAACCAAGGCCAATGTGGTGCGTGATATCCAGCAACGCCTGGCCAAGCGCGGCATTACGCTGCTGGTGGCGGTGGTGCCGGACAAGAGTCGTATCGCCAGCGCGCAGCTGTGTGACTTGCGTCGCCCGGCCCAGCTGCAGGACCGTGTCGTGACGTGGGTCGATGGCCTGAACAAGGCCGGTGTCACCGCCGTGGACCTGGCGCCGACTCTGCTACCCTTGGGCGCCGACGCGTTCCTGCGCACCGACACCCACTGGAGCGAAACCGGCTCAGCCGCCGCCGCCAAAGCGTTGGCCGGGCAAGTTAAGGCCATGGGCATCAGCGCCACGCCGCAGAAAAACTTCGAGGTGAAGGCGCAAGACCCAGTCCGCCGTCCTGGCGATCTAGTCAGGCTCGCCGGCCTTGAATGGCTGCCAGTGGCTTGGCAGCCGACACCGGAAACCGTGGCCGCCACTCAGATCAGCGAGAAGGCTGCCGAAGCGCAAAGCGGCGGCGACAACCTCGATGACCTGTTCGGCGACGACAACCTGCCGAACGTGGCGCTGATCGGGACTTCGTTTTCGCGCAATTCCAACTTCCTGGGTTTCCTGCAACAGGCGTTGGGCGCGCCGATCGGCGACTTCTCCAAGGACGGTGGTGAGTTCTCCGGCGGGGCCAATGGGTATTTCAATAACCCGGCGTTCAAGCAAACCCCGCCGAAACTGATTGTCTGGGAAATTCCTGAGCGGGATTTGCAGACGCCGTATAGCGAAGTGATTGATTGGGCGAAGTAAGGTGCGGCTGATGGCCTCTTCGCGGGCAAGCCTCGCTCCTACAGGGGATCTGCGTAACGAACGCATTTTTTGATCAACACAAACTCCCTGTAGGAGCGAGGCTTGCCCGCGAAGGCGGCCTCAAAAACAACACACATCAAAAGCCATATCGTTATTCACTAACGGTATTTAAATTCTAATTCTTATACCTATAAAGTCACTCCCCTGCGTACCTGCCGACCAATCGGCGCGCCGCACGACACGAACCAACACGGGACCTCCGTGAGTTTCTGATCGACGCGCGCGCCCTTGAGCGTGCCGTGCGTGGGAGTGATTGTCATGTCAGCCGTCTCTGCGTCTTCAAGCGCCGCGAACATCGCGCCGCAAACCTTCGATATCCGCCCGTTCAGCGGCGCCGTTGGGGCCGAAATCATCGGTCTCGATTTGTCCCGCCCGATCAATGATCAGGATTTCGCCCGCGTTCACCGTGCGCACCTCGATCATCACGTCGTGGTGTTCCGCGACCAGCGCATTACCCCGGAACAACAAATCGCCTTCAGCCGCCGCTTCGGCGTGTTGCAGATCCACGTGCTCAAGCAGTTCCTGCTGGCCGGGCACCCGGAAATCCTCATCGTTTCCAACATCATCGAGAACGGCGTGTCCGTCGGCCTCGGTGACGCTGGCAAGTTCTGGCACTCGGACCTTTCCTATAAAGAACTGCCGAGCCTGGGCTCGATGCTTCACGCCCAGGAGCTGCCGTCCGAAGGTGGCGACACGCTGTTCGCCGACATGCACAAAGCCTGGGACAACCTGCCCGAAGCACTGCGCAAAGCCGTCGAAGGCCGCTCGGCCGCGCACTCCTATACGGCGCGTTACAGCGAGACCAAATTCGAAGGCAACTGGCGCCCGACCCTGACGCCCGAGCAGCTCGCCCAGGTCGCCGAAGTGGTTCACCCGATTGTTCGTACGCACCCGGAGAACGGTCGCAAGGCGTTGTTCGTCAGTGAGGGTTTCACCACCCGCATCGTTGGCTTGCCGGAAGACGAGAGCAAGCAGCTGCTCGACGAGCTCTACGCCCACAGCGTGCTGCCGCACAACATCTACCGCCATCAATGGCAGCCCCTCGACCTGGTGTTCTGGGACAACCGCTCGCTGATCCACCTCGCCGCCGGGTGCCCCAGCTACCTGCGCCGCAAGTTGTATCGCACCACCATCCAGGGCGACGCGCCTTTCTGATTTGTCGGAGATTCATCATGCTCAAACGTCTTTCATTGGCACCGTTGGCCGCGGCCATCGGTCTGGGCTTCAGCTTGCTTGCCAGCAGCCTGGTGGCGCCGACCGTAGCCCACGCCGAAGGTGAAATCCGCATCGCCGAGCAGTTCGGCATCGTTTACCTGTTGCTCAATGTGGTGCGCGATCAGAACCTGATCGAGAAGTACGGCAAGCAGGAAGGCATCGACATCAAGGTCGACTGGACTCAGCTCTCCGGCGGTGCGGCGGTCAACGACGCGTTGCTCTCTGGTTCCATCGACATTGCCGGCGCGGGCGTCGGTCCGTTGCTGACCATTTGGGACCGCACTCACGGCAAGCAGAACGTCAAGGCCGT
The DNA here is from genome assembly GCF_044746405.1 of Pseudomonas sp. NPDC086251. Taxonomy (NCBI): domain Bacteria; kingdom Pseudomonadati; phylum Pseudomonadota; class Gammaproteobacteria; order Pseudomonadales; family Pseudomonadaceae; genus Pseudomonas; species Pseudomonas sp. NPDC086251. The sequence continues at coordinate 194,330 of NZ_JBIVBY010000009.1, read as the reverse complement.
GGCGTCCCTCGGCAACTTCCCGTACTACCTGGTGAGCAACAATCCCAAGGTCAAAACCATCGCCGACTTCACCGAGAAGGACCGCATCGCGGTGCCGGCGGTGGGCGTGTCGGTGCAGTCGCGCTTCCTGCAATACGCGGCCGCCAAGCAGTGGGGCGACAAGGAATTCAATCGCCTCGACAAGTACACCATCGCCCTGCCGCACCCGGACGCCACCGCTGCGCTGATCGCTGGCGGCACTGAGTTGAGCGGTCATTTCTCCAACCCGCCGTTCCAGGATCAGGCACTGGAAAATCCCAACGTGCATGTGGTGCTGAACACCTACGACCTGCTCGGCCCGAATTCGCCGACCGTGCTGTTCGCCACCGAAAAATTCCGCGACGAAAACCCGAAAACCTACAAGGCGTTCGTCGAAGCACTGGCCGAAGCGGCGCAGTTTGCCCAGAACGATAAAGGCGCTGCAGCCGACACCTACATTCGCGTGACCAAGGCCAAAATTGATCGTGCCGCGCTGCTGAAAATCATCGACAACCCGCAGTTCGAATTCAGCGTCACGCCGAAAAATACTTACCCGTTGGCCGAGTTTCTCTACCGCGTCGGTGCGATCAAAAACAAACCGGATTCGTGGAAGGACTACTTCTTCCAGGACACCAAACCGCTGCAAGGGAGCTGACCGAGATGAACGCCCCTTTGCAAGGCCACACGGCCAGCAAACCGATCGCGGCAGCCCAAGCGCTGCTGTCTGTCGACAACGTCAGCCTGGAATACCGCACGCCACAGCGAGTGGTTCGTGCAACTCATCAAGTCAGTTTCGAGATCGATCCGGCCGACCGCTTCGTGCTGCTCGGTCCGTCCGGTTGCGGTAAATCGACGCTGCTCAAGGCGGTTGCCGGGTTCATTCAGCCTTGTGAAGGCGAGATTCGTCTTCAGGGCCAAACCGTCAACGCGCCGGGGCCGGACCGGATCGTGGTGTTCCAGGAGTTCGATCAACTGCCGCCGTGGAAAACCGTCAAACAGAACGTGATGTTTCCGTTGCTGGCGTCGAAAACACTCAAGCGCAAAGAGGCTGAAGAGCGGGCGCTGCACTACCTGGAAAAAGTCGGTCTGGCGGCGTTTGCCGATGCCTATCCGCACACGCTTTCCGGCGGCATGAAAGCGCGTGTGGCGATTGCCCGGGCACTGGCGATGCAGCCGAAAATCCTCCTGATGGACGAACCCTTCGCCGCCCTCGACGCGCTGACCCGGCGCAAGATGCAGGAAGAATTGCTGCTGCTCTGGGAAGAGGTGCGCTTCACGCTGTTGTTCGTCACGCACTCCATCGAAGAGGCGCTGGTGGTCGGTAATCGCATCCTCCTGCTGTCGCCGCATCCGGGCCGGGTGCGTGCGGAAGTCCACAGTCATCAATACGATTTGCACAGCCTCGGCGGCGTGGCGTTTCAGGAATCGGCGCGACGGATTCATCGGCTGCTGTTCGATGAAGGCCAGTCAGCGGAAACCGAGCGTGAGCTGGATTTCGCCGACATCCGCATCGCTTATTGACCCCGTTGAGAGGAGGGCCCGATGAGCCATTTATCATCCCCGCGTGAAGAATTCGAAACCCTATTGCAGCCACTCACCAGCGTGCCGCTGGAGCGCGAACTGCCCCTCGGCCAACGGTTGTGGCAACAGGGCTGGTTGCGCAAAAGCCTGATCCTGATACTGCTCGCCGTGCTGTGGGAAGTGGTCGCGCGTATTCAGAACAACGACCTGCTGCTGCCGGGTTTTCTGCAAACCGCCAGCGCGCTGTATGACGGCCTGCTCAGCGGCGAGTTGCTGGGCAAGGTGTGGATTTCACTGGTCGTATTGCTCAAGGGTTACCTGATCGGCATCGTCCTGGCGTTTGCCCTGACCACGTTGGCGGTGTCGACGCAATTCGGTCGCGACCTGTTGAGTACCTTGACCTCGATGTTCAACCCGCTGCCGGCGATTGCGCTGTTGCCACTGGCGCTGCTGTGGTTCGGGTTGGGGCAGAACAGCCTGATTTTCGTGCTGGTGCATTCGGTGCTCTGGGCCTTGGCGTTGAACACCTATGCCGGGTTTCTCGGCGTCTCGGAAACCCTGCGCATGGCCGGGCGCAACTATGGACTGAAGGGCATGCGCTTTGTGCTGTTCATCCTGATCCCCGCCGCACTGCCGTCGATCCTTGCCGGGCTGAAAATTGGCTGGGCGTTTGCCTGGCGTACGTTGATCGCGGCGGAGTTGGTGTTTGGTGCGACCAGCGGCAAAGGTGGGTTGGGGTGGTACATTTTTCAGAATCGGAATGAGCTGTATACGGATAAGGTGTTTGCCGGGTTGGCGGTGGTGATCCTCATCGGGTTGCTGGTGGAGAATCTGGTGTTTGATTCGTTGGAGCGGGTGACGGTGAAGCGGTGGGGGATGCAGCGGTGAGGGAGGTGAAAGTACTGGCGAGAAAGGCCATTAACACGTCAGCCAATGCCGACAATCGAAGCGCGACATCGTGTTGCTTGCAGTGCCCCAGCAGTTTCAACATTTAGTTCAGTTGCCGCGCCGAAGTGCAAGCATGTCCCGTTCCATGGCTTCTATTTCTGCAAGAGCTTGGCGTAGTTCATCACCCATAGGCCCTGGTGGTGGCACCGCCCTTGGCGGTGTCGGTGGCGGTGTCGGTGGCAGTGCTGCTGGTGCCTGGTAGGGTGCAGCAGCTCCCAAATTGTCCATGTGATCTACGGCCATTCTGTTAACCTCAGAATCGTTAGGCTGCATCGCTGCTGCAAGAGTGTCATAAGTCCAGTATTTTTTCCCTGACGTAGCCTGCTCATACGTCGGTGGTAAATCTGATGTCGTCAGGCTTGCTGCAACCTTACCCACCTGGAGGGGCCTTCGAGGCGCATGACTTCGCCGTGCAGTAGCGACGATTGCCATTGGAATCGAGATATTTCTGCTGAAAACCGATCCCGAAGTATTATTGTTTCCTTCACCCTGTGATGGATATTTACCTATAAATTTGTTTCCGGGTTTTGGCCCGAAAATGTAACTGGCGCTCTTAGATGCAGCCGACGCTCCATGTGTTTTTTCAAATTTCAGGATTTTTTGCATTTCGTACAAACCGGAGGTGGCACTGTCGAGGTTGACGTTGAAATCTGGGTGGGGTTTATATCCAGAGTACGCTTTTGACAGTTTATGTTTCGCATAAAGTCCCACCGCGACAAAAGGGTTATGCCCTGTCGGGTCCGACCGATTCACCGGATCCCCTACGCAATACATATACGCATTCAACCCACCCCCACCAAACGGGCTCCAACTGTCCGGGCTATGAAACCGCATCAATCGCGGGTTGTAGGCGCGGTAGCCGTTGCCCAGTAAATACCAGCCGATATTCCCTTCGCGCAATTGACCGTTGAAACCCATTCGTGTCGCGACGTCCTGCTGCGCGGATTGCTCGCCGTAGGTGGAGTAAGCGATGGTGTTTGTCTTGCCATCGACGATTTCGCCAATGATTGAATGGCTGCTGTTGGTCGCCAATAGCACTACGCGTTGAAGGCTCGGGATCTCTTGTTTAGTTTGAGTCATTTTGAAACCTTCGCGGGAATAGTGCTTTTTGGGGGGCTAATACCGGTGCGAACAACTGCGACGATTTTTCCAGTTTCCTTATTGAGTAACGGCGTGTGCTGGCGAGCGGAGTGAGATGCTCGTACGTGGTAATCCCCGGAAGCAAGCTCATACCGAAAGTTACTCACCGGTTTTTGGCCGCTAAAACGAGCTGACTTGATCGGTTGCCAGGGGGGAATAAATTGGCTTGGAAGTTCACCATGGGCTGCGCTCGACTTGACTAGTACGCTCGGTCGAACAGGAAACGGCTCACTCCCCACCGTGATAGCAATCAAGGATTTTTTGGCTCTTCCCAACGCTTCAGAGACTCCAGACATCTTGCTACCGATCAGGCTCGCGGTACTGTTCACGGCCTTTTTAGTCACACTTGCCATCGAGCCAACAACTTTTGTGACGACATTTGTCAATTGTTCGGTGAAAGGCTTCAGAACACTCAATATCGATTGCCCCGTCGGATCCGAATTCATCACCGGTTCCCCGCCGCAATACCCGTACGCATTCAACCCACCCTTACCAAACGGACTCAAACTGTCCGGACTATGAAAGCGCATAAACAGTGTGTTGTAAGCCCGGTAACCGTTGCCCAACAAATACCATTCAGGTTTCATCTCAAGCAGCTCACCGTTAAACCCCAGCCGTGTCTTGCCCCCCCGCTGTGCCGATTGATAACCATAAGGCGAGTACGCCATGCGATTAGGATTACTGGCGTCGAGCTCGGCGAGTACCGAGTTTTTCAGATCCACCGCCAGTAGCACTGTGCGTTGCCGACGTATGTTCTCTTGATCAACCGGTTTGGCTTGCGTCATACAAAGAGCTCCGCAGGAATGGGGCGCAAGAGAATGTGGGCTTTTAGTTTTACTCGCCTGACTCACGCTTGAGAACTATCAGAACTGATAGGTTCGCAGTGTGCAGCACGCCAAAAGCCAGTCTCTGAAAGAGCTGCTAGCATTGCGTCTGAATCAGCCCCGATCCGACAAGAGTGCTCGCTATGCAACTCCCCGACATGAACCTGTTGGTCGCCCTCGACGCCTTGCTCGACGAGGGCAGTGTGGTGGGTGCGGCGCGGCGGATGAACCTCAGCCCGGCCGCCATGAGCCGAACGTTGACGCGGATTCGCGAGGCCATCGGCGATCCGATCCTGGTGCGCGCCGGTCGTGGTCTGGTGCCGACGCCCAAGGCGCTGGCGCTGCGCGAGCAGGTGCGGGAGGTGGTGGAACAGGCTGCGCTGCTGTTCCGCTCGGCGGATGAGGTGGAGTTGGGCACCTTGCGCCGGCGGTTCAGCATTCGCGCCAACGATTTCTTTGTCGGTGTTTACGGCGGCAAGCTGTTTGACACGATGGAGCGCCAGGCCCCGCATTGTGAGCTGCGCTTCGTGCCGGAGGGCGATGGGGATGACGAAGCGTTGCGCGAAGGACGGATCGATTTGAGCGTCAGCAACAATCGGCCGGTGATGCCGGAAGTGAAGGTGCAGAATCTGTTTTCCACGCACTTTGTCGGGCTGGTGCGCGAGGATCATCCGCTGTTCGATGAAGAGATCACGGCTGAACGTTACGCCGGGTTTTCTCATATCAGCATGTCGCGCCGGGGTATTGCTCGCGGGCCGATCGATACGGCGCTGAATGCGTTGGGGCTGGAGCGGCGGGTGGCGGTGATTGCGCCGAGTTTCCATGCGGCGATGTTTGCCTTGCCTGATTCCGATCTGATTTTGCCGGTGCCCAAGGAAGCGCTGTTGAGTGTCCGGCGCCTGGGCTTGAAGCTGCGCTCGTTCACCCTGCCGATTCCATTGCCGACGATCATGCTGACTCAATCCTGGCATCCGCGATTCGACAAGGATCCGGCCCATCGCTGGATGCGTGAGACGCTCAAAAGCTGTTGCGATGAGACGTGGCTGGCGACCCAGCCTGCTCAGGCTGATCACTGATCCCTTGTGGGAGCGGGCTTGCTCGCGAAAGCGGTGTGTCAGTCAGTGAAAGTGTTGGATGATGGCTCTTCGCGAGCGAGCTCGCTCCTACAAGGGGTTTGTATTGCTGCATCAGACGCACTTATAAGCTGCCGATAAGTCAATTTTCGTCAGGCCACGCGCTTCTTAAACTGCTCCGGTATTCAAAGCCCGGAGCTTGCAGTCAATGACTTCCCTCACGGCCCCGGCACCTCTCGCTGCGGCCAGCCCCGTCGCTGTTGCGCCACCGGTGTTCGGTCTGCGGATCATCATCGGCCTGGTGGGCGTTTTGCTGGCGGTGCTGGTGTCGGGCCTGAACGAGATGGTGACCAAGGTGGCCCTCGCCGACATTCGCGGCGCGTTGGCCATCGGCTACGACGAAGGCACCTGGCTGGTCGCCAGTTACACCGCGACCTCGGTAGCGGCCATGGCCTTCGCGCCGTGGTGCGCGGTGACGTTCTCGTTGCGGCGTTTCACCTTGTGCGCCATCGGTGCATTCACTTTGCTGGGCGTGCTCTGCCCATTCGCGCCGAACTACGAAAGCCTGTTGCTCCTGCGCACTTTACAGGGCCTGGCGGGCGGCGCGTTGCCACCGATGTTGATGACCGTCGCGCTACGCTTTTTGCCGGCCAACGCGAAGCTTTACGGCTTGGCCGGATATGCCCTGACGGCGACGTTTGGTCCCGGCCTCGGCACGCCGCTCGCCGGGTTGTGGACGGAGCATGTCGGCTGGCAATGGACCTTCTGGCAAATCATTGCGCCGTGCCTGATCTCCATGCTCGCAGTGGCTTACGGTCTGCCTCAGGACCCGATGCGGCTGGAGCGCTTCAAACAGTTCAACTGGCGCGGTTTGCTGCTGGGGTTTCCGGCGATCTGCATGCTGGTGATCGGCATCCTGCAGGGCAATCGGCTGGACTGGTTCGAATCGAACCTGATCGGCGTATTGCTCGGCGGCGGGCTGCTGTTGCTGGTGCTGTTTCTGCTCAACGAGTGGTCGCAGCCGGTGCCGTTTTTTAAGATGCAGATGCTCGGCATCCGCAATCTGTCGTTCGCGTTGCTGACCCTGGCCGGCGTGCTGGTGGTGTTGCTGGCAGTGATCATCATCCCGTCGAGTTACCTGGCGCAGGTCCAGGGTTATCGCCCTATTCAAACAGCGCCAATCATGCTGCTGGCCGCGCTTCCGCAGTTGATCGCACTGCCCTTGGTGGCCGCGTTGTGCAACCTGCGTTGGGTCGATTGTCGCTGTGTGCTGGGGATCGGTTTGAGCCTGCTGGCGCTGTCGTGCATCGGCGGTTCGCAGCTGACCTCGGTGTGGATTCGCGACGATTTCTACGGCCTGCAACTGCTGCAGATTTTCGGTCAGCCCATGGCGGTGTTGCCGCTGTTGATGCTCGCGACCGGCAGCATCAGCCCGCTGGAAGGGCCGTTCGCGTCGGCGTGGTTCAACACCGTAAAAGGTCTGTCGGCGGTGATTGCCACCGGTGTGATCGAGGCGTTGACCACCTCGAGACTGCACTTTCATTCGACCATGTTGGTGGACAGCCTCGGCAACTCACCGCTGGCCGACAGCGAGAGTGCGGGCCTCGCTCATCGGTTGCATGAGCAGGCCGTGGTGCTGACGGCCTCGGATCTTTATCTGTGCATGGCGGGCGTCGCCCTGACGCTGATCCTGCTGATTTTCTGGCTGCCGACGCGAATGTATCCGCCGCGTGCGCCGACTTGATGGCTCCACTGAAACTGAAGGTTTTTATGACGACTCATGCAAAGCAAAAAGTGGCTGTCGGCGTTGCCACAGCGTTAGCCATCGGCGTACTGGTTTACCTGCTGGCGCCCGGTCTTTTCGGCAAGCGCACACAACAAAACACCAATGACGCTTTCGTCTCGGCGGACTTCACCCTGGTGGTGCCGCGCGTGGCCGGGTTCATCAAGGAGGTGTTGGTGGAAGACAACCAGCAGGTCAAGGCCGGGCAGTTGCTGGCGTTGATCGATGACCGGGATTTACGCGCCGCTGCTCAAGCCGCTGACGCGGAGACGCTGGTGGCCAGGGCACACCTGCAAAATGCTCGTGCGACACTTGAACGCCAGAGCTCGGTGATCGCCCAGGCACAAGCCAGCGTGGTGTCGGCCAAGGCTGAAATGGACTTCGCCGCGCATGAACTAAACCGCTACAACCACCTGGCCGGCGTCGGTGCCGGCACGGTGCAAAACGCTCAGCAAGCACGGACTCGCATCGATCAAGCCAGCGCTCGGTTGGCCAACGTGACGGCGGTTTTGGCGGCGGAACGCAAGCAGGTGGAGATTCTTACCGCCCAGCGCGACGCGGCCGAAGGTGAGCTGAAACGAGCGCAAGCAGCGCTGGAAATCGCCAGTTTCGAGCTGTCCTATACGCGGATCGTCGCGCCGCAGGACGGCATGGTTGGTGAGCGCGCGGTGCGGGTCGGCGCGTATGTCACGCCGGGCAGCAAGATATTGGCAGTGGTGCCGCTGGCGCAGGCGTATGTGGTCGCCAATTTTCAGGAAACCCAGCTGACCGATGTGCAGCCGGGGCAGGACGTACAGGTGCGCGTCGACAGCCTTGGCGGCGAAGCCCTGCGGGGGCGCGTCGAGAGCATTGCACCGGCCACCGGCGTGACCTTCGCATCGGTGAAACCGGACAATGCGACCGGCAACTTCACCAAGGTGGTGCAGCGGATTCCGGTGAAGATCGTGCTGGAACCGGGGCAGCGGTTGGCTGAGCGGTTGAGGGTGGGGATGTCGGTGGAGGCGAGTATTGATACGGGCAGTGCCGGTGAGCATGAGGTTGCGCAACGATGAGGATTTTTGTTGATCGATCTGACGCCTTCGCGAGCAAGCCCGCTCCCACATTTGATCTCCTTTTGAACATAAAACGTGGGCGCCCAGCAGATCAAATGTGGGAGCGGGCTTGCTCGCGAAGAGGCCGGCTGCCTCAACTAACCTACTGTGCCGTACTCGTCATGAGCCTTTCCGCCTGCACCGTCGGCCCCGATTTCCAGAAGCCTCAAGCACATCAAGCCGCCGAGTGGTCAAAACCGGCAAAAGTCGCCCCCAGCCAAGCCGTCGCCGAAACCATGGACGAACGCTGGTGGGGCGTTTTCCACGACCCGAAACTCTCGGCCCTGAGCCAACGCGCCCTGACCGACAACCTCGACCTGCAACTCGCCAGCAGCCGCTTGCAGCAAAGCCGCGCTGTGCGTCAGGTGATCACCGCCGAGCGCTATCCCACCACCGCCGCCACGGGCAGCTACGGACGCAAACGCAACAGCGGTGAAGGCTTGAATGATCCGTCCGGGAACAATGGCAACTCGGCGTTCAACCTGTGGGACGCTGGTTTCTCCGCATCCTGGGAACTGGATTTCTGGGGCCGCGTGCGCCGGGAAACCGAAGCCGCCGACGCGACCCTGGAAGTGGCAGAAAACGACCGACGCAGCGTGCTTTTGTCAGTGCTCGCCGAAACCGCTCAGGACTACATCCAGCTGCGTGGCGTGCAAAGCACACGCGCGGTCACCGAGCAGAACCTCGAGGTCGCCCGTCACAGCCTGAAACTCTCGCAGCTGCGTCTGGCCGACGGTGTCGCCACCGACCTGGACGTCGCCGAGGCTGCCGCGCAAGTTGCGGCCATCGAGTCACGCCTGCCGGCGTTGGAGCAGCGCCAATCGCAACTGATCAACGCGCTGAGCCTGCTGATGGGCGAGGCACCCCAGGCATTGTCTGCCGAGTTATCCACAGACGCCCCAGTCCCACAAACCCCGCGTCAAGTCGCCATCGGCCTGCCGTCGCAACTGGCCGAACGCCGGCCGGACATCCGTCAGGCCGAAGCCCGTCTGCACGCCGCCACCGCAAACATTGGCGTGGCCAAGAGCGATTTTTATCCACGGATTACCCTGTCGGGCAACCTCGGTTCACAAGCCATGCAGCTGAGTGATTTCGGCTCCTGGGGCTCACGTTCGTTCGGCATCGGCCCGCAATTCAGCCTGCCGCTGTTCGACGGCGGACGCTTGCGCGGCGTCCTCAACTTACGTGAAGCCCAACAACAGGAAGCCGCCATCGCCTACCAGCAAACCGTGCTGCGCGCCTGGCATGAAATCGACGATCAACTCACCACTTACAACGCGAGCCAACTACGCCGCGACAGCCTCGCCGAAGCCGTACGCCAAAACCAGATCGCCCTGCGCACCGCGCAACAGCAATACGTGGAAGGCGTGGTGGATTTCGTCAACGTGCTGACGGTGCAGGGCGCATTGCTGGCGACCCAGGAACAGTTTGTGGAGAGTTCGACCGGGGTTTCGCTGGCGATGGTCGGGTTGTACAAGGCGTTGGGTGGGGGATGGGAGTCGGTGTATCCGCAGGGCTGACCTTTGTGGGGGCGAGTCTGCTCGCGAAAGAGTCATCACATCCAACATCAATGTTGACTGATCCAGCGCTTTCGCGAGCAGGCTCGCACATTGAGATCTTGTAGTGCCAAATGTCGTCGGTCGCAAATCAGCATCGACGACGAACTTGCGTCGCCCTAAAGTGATCAACAGGCTTTGTGGGTCGGGCCGTTTTGGGGAGGGGCAATGGAGGCGCGCAGAGAAACGCCGCTCGATGGCGCTGAGGGCCCGCACGCGGCGCCCGGTGTCTGGGCGATTGTTCAGCGCTGGTTGCGCTGGGCGCAGCAGCATTGGCTGATGCCAATCCTGGCGTTGGCCGCGCTGGTGCGTTTCTACGACCTGACGGCGGCGGCCATCTGGGGTGACGAAGGATCGAGCCTGCTGCTCAGCCACTATTCTTTGGCCGACATCTGGGTGCACGCCGCGCATGACGTACACCCACCGCTGTATTTCATGCTGCTGCATGGTTGGGTCGAGTTGTTCGGCGACGGCATTTTTTCGATCCGCTGCCTCAGCGCACTGCCCGGGATCGTCACGGTGTGGCTCGGCGTCTGGCTGATGGACTTGCTCGCTACCCGGCGTGCCGCGTTGCTGACCGGTTTCCTCTTGGCGCTGCTGCCCACGGCGGTACGTTACAGCCAGGAAGTGCGGATGTATTCGCTGCTGGGCCTGTGGCTGATCGGCGCCACGATTGCCTTGGCCTACTGGATCAGGCGCCCCCAACGCACGCGGTATCTGGTGGCGTATGTGCTGCTGATGACTGCCGCGTTCTACACCCATTACTTCACTGCGCTGTGCGTGCTGTGTCACTGGCTGTACCTGGGGCTGATCCGCGTACAGCCGGGGTATCGCTTGCGGCATATCCAGCGTCCCGGTTGGTGGTTGGCGAACGTGGCGATTGTGCTGCTGTACCTGCCGTGGGTGCCGAGCCTGATCGATCTGATCCAGCACATGGATCAGCTCAAGGCCAATGGCGATGTGGGCTGGGAGACGCCTGTCACGTTTGGCTCGCTGCCCTCGATGATCTGGTCGTTCCTCACCCAGGACGACGGCGAGAACCTGCCGACGCTGATCTTTATCGCGCTGCCGCTGGCGTTGCTGGCCATTGCGGGGGTGGCGCTGGCGCGGGACCGCAGCGTCTTTCGCGGCAGCGTTCTGCTGGTGATCTACACGGGGCTGCCGTTACTGCTGGTGTTTGCGGTGTCGTTTATCACGCCGGTGTTTATCGAGCGTTACCTGACGGCCTATGCGTTGGGGCTGCCGATGATTGTCGCGCTGGCCATCGATCGCCTGTATTCGGGCTTCCGAGTGCTGGCACTGACGGTGCTGGTGCTGTTTGTCGGCGTTGAACTGGTGGGCCTGAAGAACAACGCGACGGTGGATACCAATGACCAGATCAGCGTCATGGTCGACTACGTGAATCAGCATTATGTGAGCGGCGACCGGATCGTCACCAGCGATATGCTCTGGTACCTCAGCTATGTCTATTACAACCGCACCAACGCCAAACCGTTGCTCTACACCCCGCCATTGGCCAGTGGTGCTTCGAGTCGACCGAATGCCTATGGCTTCGGCACGCTGGTGACTCAGGATATTTACCTGGATCACCTCGACGGCTTACCCAAAGGCACGGGTCGCGTGTGGTTGATTGGCACTGTGGATGTGCCGGACGAATTCGCGCCATTGCCTAGCGGCTGGCAGAACGTTGGCGAAACCCGGGCCGGAGGCGCCAACGCACGTTTGTTCGTGCTGCATTGAGCCGTTGCCCGACGGCTTGAACGGTTTCCCAGATACGCGGATGGCTCAAGGTTTCGACGACAGGTCTGCCATGCCCTTGAGCAACTCGATCGGCAGCGGGAAAACAATCGTCGAACTCTTGTCCCCGGCAATCGAACTCAGCGTCTGCATGTAGCGCAGTTGCATGGCCCCCGGCTGGCGGCCGAGCATTTCGGCGGCCTGCATGAGTTTTTCCGAGGCCTGCAGTTCGCCTTCGGCGTGGATCACCTTGGCCCGCCGTTCCCGCTCGGCTTCGGCCTGTTTGGCGATGGCGCGGATCATCGATTCGTTGAGGTCCACGTGCTTGATCTCGACGTTGGCGACCTTGATGCCCCAGGCATCAGTCTGGGCGTCGAGCACTTGCTGGATGTCGATGTTCAGACGTTCGCGCTCGGCCAGCAGCTCATCGAGTTCGTGTTTGCCGAGCACCGCGCGCAAGGTGGTTTGCGCCAGTTGGCTGGTGGCCATGAGAAAGTCTTCAACCTGGATGATTGCCTTCTGCGGGTCGAGGACACGGAAATACAGCACGGCGTTGACCTTGACCGAGACGTTGTCGCGGGTGATCACGTCTTGCGGCGGTACATCGAGGACCACGGTGCGCAAGTCGACACGGACCATTTGCTGGACCACCGGAATCAGCAGGATAAGGCCGGGGCCCTTGACCTGCCAGAAGCGCCCGAGCTGGAACACCACCCCGCGTTCGTATTCGCGCAGGATGCGAAAGGTCGACCCCGCCAGTGCAATCACCAGTAACAGCAGCGCGGCAAAACCCAGTTGCAGGCCCATGGTTTATTCTCCACCCGGCGCCGCGTCAGCCGCGGCCACTTCCAGCAACAATCCCTTGCGAGCCACCACCCGGACCCGTTGCCCGGGCTGCAGTGGCGTGGCACTGAGTACTTGCCACTTTTCGCCTTGCAGGTGCACCCAACCGTTGTAGGCATTGCCGGCCAGCGACATCACCGGGGTCACGCTGCCCACCAGTCCTGCATCGCCACTGACGTTTTCGCGCGGTCGGGTTTTCAGGGCGTGGATGAGCAGGAAAATCAGCAGCAGGGCACTGATCAGTCCCAGGCCGATCATCATCGGAACCGGCACTTCGGTGTTGGTCAGGATCACCGCACCGATCACGAACATCACAATGCCGCCCAAACCGATCACGCCATAGTTGGGCAACGCCGCTTCGGCGATCAGAAACGCGATGCCAAAGGTGATCAGCCAGATCCCGATGGGGTTGGGTACCAACAGGACAACGGTGTCCGCCGCGAAAACCGATCCGCTCAAGGCCAGCAACAGCGCAACTGCACCGCAACGAATGTTCACGTGACCCTCCTGTAGGAGCGAGCCTGCTCGCGATAAACCTGAGAGCACCGTGCCAATTCAGGCAATCCACGTTACATACAGTTTAGTCGAGCTGTGGGTTGTATGAATTTTGCTCAATTGTCGACCTCGGCCGACGGGCAGATTTCACGCGCAATGGCGCCAGCGGGCCTAGACTTTTAGTGGAGTCAAAAGGTTTAACCATCGTCCGCCCCAAGCTGTTCGCGGACACCGAGGTGCATCATGCGTATGGCAAGAACCCTGCAGAGAAGCCTCGAGCAGGCTCAATGCGAATATGACATCGTTACCCACCCACATTCGGCCAGCAGCCTTGAAACGGCTCGGGTCTCGGGCATTCCTGCCGAACGGGTGGCCAAATCGGTCATCCTCGATGACCACCATGGTCATTACCTGATGGCCGTGCTGCCAGCGAGCCGTCACCTGGACCTGAGCAAAGTACGCAGCAGCGGTGAATGGCAGGTCACCCGGGAAAGCAATCTGCCGCACCTGTTTGAGGACTGCGAACGCGGTGCCGTGCCTGCATTGGGCGAATCCTATGGCCTGGACATGGTCATCGACCCATTACTGACCCGGCAGAAAGACATCTACCTGGAGGCTGGCAACCACAACAATCTGCTGCACATGAGCATGCCGGAATTCCTGAAATTGGTGCCGCATGCGGAAGTTTGCGAGTTGAGTCAGTAAGTTTTTCGGTGTCAGTTACAACGCCTTCGCGGGCAAGCCTCGCTCCTACAATGGACCGCAGTTCCCCTGTAGGCGCGAGGCTTGCCCGCGAATGACTGCGAAGCGGTCACCGATTCATCCACAACAAAGGAGCTCGTCATGGAATCGCCCACCCACAGCCTCCCATCGCTCTTCAAACAACTCGGCCTGGACAACGATCCGGTCAGCATCGATCAATTCATCGCCACGCATTCACCGCTAAAGCCTGAATTGCACCTGGCGGATGCGTTTTTCTGGACCGAGAGCCAGGCGGCATTTTTGCGCGATGAGATTCTGGATGACGCAGATTGGGCGGAGGTGGTGGATCAGTTGGATGTGTTGTTGAGGAAGGGGCGAGGGGTTTAAAAAATCTGTAGGAAGAGGAGTAAATGTAAAAAATCTGTTGGGCGGTTAAGAAAAATCCAAGCACAAAGCTGCTCATCTGATTTTTCTGAGTTGCTCAGAAAGGATCAATAGACCAGAATAACGACCTTAATTGAGGTCTTAATTATGCAAAATGTTCTGGCCGACATCGCTGTTAGCGTGTCTGAATTGAAGAAAAACCCATCAGCAGTACTGAACGGTGCCCATGGCGGGCCTGTTGCGGTGCTAAATCACAATCGCGTCATGGGATACATGGTTCCAGCCGATGTTTTCGAGAGCATGATGGAGCGACTCGATGACCTTGAACTGGCAGAAATTGTTCGCTCACGCAGGCACGAAAAGTCGATCCCGGTAAATCTGGATGACCTATAAGCTCGAATTCCTGCCGTCCGCACGCAAGGAGTGGGACAAACTAGGTCATACGTTACGCGATCAATTCAAAAAGAAACTGGCAGAGCGACTTGAGCTCCCGCGAGTGCCATCAGATTCACTTCATGGAATGCCTGACTGTTACAAAATCAAGCTGCGGTCAGCGGGGTATAGGTTGGTATACGAAGTAATTGATGAGCGTGTAGTCGTTTCCGTTGTAGCAGTGGGTAAGCGTGAGCGCAGCGCTGTTTATGACCGAGCCAAAAAACGCTAAATAGCTAGCTACCTTTTTTATTCTGCCCCTCGCGTCCGCCTTGCAGCAAATTCCGTTTCGATCTCTTCATTGCTGCTCCCTTGGCCCTTGCTCCGTGATAGCCGTGCAGCGTCCACTTTTCTTTGCAGGAAATTGTGGTACTGCTTTGAGTCTTCGGATTCCACAGTATTTTCAGGTTCTGCAGGACGCTCGATCATTTTTAAAGTCTCGGTATAGGCGAAATCATTACGCAGTTTCGAATGCTATGGCGTTTCCTTCCGAGGTAGGCACGGCCATGGCTGCCAATTTGTTTCAAAACTTGACTGAAAATCCCCTCCAATGCGATATTGATAGTTAGCAAACTAACAGTGTGTGCATTCCCCCCGTGCCGAAGAATCTCGACGCTCTCCAGATGAACATCAGCAGCTCCATGGTGGTGGCCGCCCGGCATTGGCGGAAGATCTGCCAGACCACGCTGGTCAACTATGGAATTTCCGAAGCCTGCGCCGTTCCGTTGTTGATGATCGGGCGTTTGGGCGAGGGTGTGCGGCAGGTGACGGTGGCGCAGGCGGCGGGGATGGAGAGTCCGTCGTTGGTGCGACTGCTGGATCAGCTGTGTCATGCCGGCTACGTCCGTCGCACCGCAGACGCCCACGACCGACGCGCCAAATGCCTGAGCCTGACCGAGGCTGGGCGTGAACTGGTGCAGGCCGTCGAGATTGAGCTGGTGCGCTTGCGTCATGAAGTGCTCGAAGGCATAGACCAGGGTGATCTGGAAGCGGCGCTGCGGGTGTTGAGAGCCTTTGAAGCGGCCAATCATTTGCCGGTGGCCCACCCTTGAACGGATTTTTGACCGGCATGCCCCCGGCGCGGGACTGGTTCTACGGTGTGCGCACGTTCGCGGCATCGATGATCGCGTTGTACATCGCCATGCTCATGCAAATGCCCCGGCCGTATTGGGCGATGGCCACGGTTTATATCGTTTCCAGCCCGTTTGTCGGCCCGACCAGTTCCAAGGCGTTGTACCGCGCTGTCGGCACCTTGCTCGGCGCCGCGGCGGCGGTTTTTTTCGTGCCGATGTTTGTCCAGAGCCCTTATGTGCTGGTGGTGGTCATAGCACTGTGGACCGGTACGTTGTTGTTCCTCTCAATGCACCTGCGTACCGCTAACAATTACGCGCTGATGCTGGCCGGGTACACCTTGCCGCTGATTGCCCTGCCGGTGGTGGATAACCCGTTGGCGGTGTGGGACATCGCCGAAGCGCGCACTGAAGAAATCTTCCTCGGCATCGCCGTGGCGGCGGTGGTCGGCGCGATGTTCTGGCCGCGACGGCTGGCGCCAGTATTCAATGATTCGGTGAACAAATGGTTTGCCGACGCTTCGACCTACAGCCTGCGGTTTCTCAGTCGCAACGTACAGCCGGACGAAGTCAGTGCGCTGCGGTCGTCGATGGTCGCGACGTTCAACACCCTGGAATTGATGATCGGTCAACTGCCCCACGAGGGTGCGCGGCCACAAACCGTGCGCAACACCAAGGAGTTGCGCGGGCGAATGATTCACCTGTTGCCGGTGATCGACGCCTTAGACGATGCGCTCTATGCCCTTGAGCGGCGCACGCCGGAACTTGTGGCCAGGTTCGCGCCGCTGCTGACTGCAACCAGTGAATGGCTCCAACACACCGATGCCGACATCGAGCGCTGGCAGGCGCTGAAGGATCAGCTCGAAGCCCTGCAACCGAGTGCCGAGGCGCTGGACGATCGCAAGCAACTGCTGTTTTCCAACGCGCTGTATCGCCTCGGCGAGTGGATCGATGTGTGGCAGGACTGCCGCAGCCTGCAATACGCCATCCAGTGCGAAAGCCAGGACAGTTGGCGGGCGGTGTATCGGCACTGGCGGCTCGGTCGGCTGTCACCGTTTCTCGATCGTGGGCTGATGCTTTATTCGGCGGCGTCCACGGTGACTGCGATCATCGTCGCCTCGGTGCTGTGGATTTTGCTCGGTTGGACCGACGGTGGCGCCGCAGTGATTCTGGCGGCGGTGGCGTGCAGTTTCTTCGCCTCGATGGACGACCCGGCACCGCAGATTTACCGGTTCTTTTTCTGGACGGCGATGTCGGTGTTGTTCGCCAGTCTCTACCTGTTTCTGATCCTGCCGAACCTGCATGACTTCCCGATGCTGGTGCTGGCGTTCGCCGTGCCGTTCATTTGCGTCGGCACCCTGACGGTCAAACCGCAGTTTTACCTGGGCATGCTGCTGACCCTGGTCAACACCTCGTCCTTCATCAGCATTCAGGGCGTCTACGACGCGGATTTCCTGAGTTTCGTGAACTCCAACCTGGCCGGTCCGGTCGGGTTGCTGTTCGCGTTTGTCTGGACCCTGATCGCCCGGCCGTTCGGTGCGGAACTGGCGGCCAAGCGCCTGACCCGTTTCAGCTGGCGCGACATTGTCAGCCTCACCGAACCGGCCACGCTGTCCGAGCACCGACACCTGGGCGTGCAGATGCTCGATCGCCTGATGCAGCACTTGCCGCGCCTGGCCATCACCGGCCAGGACACCGGCATTGCGCTGCGCGAAGTGCGCACGGCGCTGAACCTGCTGGATTTGCTCGCGTATACGCCGCGAGTGTTGGGCGCTCCGCAAGCGTTGTTGCATCAAGTGGTGGCCGAAGTCGGCGACTATTTCAAAGCCTGCCTCAAGGCTGGCGAGCGTCTACCGGCACCGAGCCCATTGCTGATGACCATGGACCGTGCGCGACGCGCGCTGAACCGCGAGTGCGATGACGGCGCGCGCCTGCATTTGCTGCACGCCTTGAGTGGGCTGCGTCTGTCGCTGCTGCCGGGGGTGGAATTCCTCGGCACGGGCGACCTCGAAGAACCGTTGCCCCATGGCATCGATGGAGCGCCTTTATGATCGGTGATCTGGATATCAGCGGGGTGTTCCTGCCCACGCTGCTGGTGCTGATGGGCATCACGTATGTGTTTTACCTGCTGGTGCACGGGTTGCTCACGCGCCTGCACTTTTACCGTCTGGTCTGGCACCGGGCATTGTTCAACGTGGCTCTCTACGCCTTGCTCCTCGGCGCTGTGGACTCACTCAGTCGATACCTGATGACATGAAAAAACCTTTTTTGACCATCGGCCGCGTGGTCCTGACCCTGCTGATCGTGACCTTCGCCGTTGTCGTGGTCTGGCGCATGGTGATGTATTACATGTTCGCGCCCTGGACCCGGGACGGGCACATCCGCGCCGACATCGTGCAGATTGCGCCGGACGTGTCCGGGCTGATCCAGCATGTGGAAGTGCGCGATAACCAGTTGGTAACGCGCGGCCAGGTGCTGTTCAGCATCGACCAGGACCGTTTCAAGCTGGCCCTGCGCCAAGCGAAAGCGGCCGTCGCCGACCGCCAGGAAACCCTGGCTCAGGCGCAGCGCGAAGCCAAGCGTAACCGTGGCCTGGGCAACCTGGTACCCGGCGAGCAACTGGAAGAAAGCCAGTCACGGGTTGCCCGCGCCGAGGTGGCGTTGATGGAAGCCCAGGTGGCGGTGGACAGCGCTCAGCTGAACCTCGACCGCTCGACCATCCGCAGCCCGGTGGACGGCTACGTCAACGACCGTGCGCCGCGTAACCAGGAATTCGTCTCGGCCGGGCGGCCGGTGTTGTCGGTGGTGGACAGCAATTCCTTTCACATCGACGGCTATTTCGAAGAAACCAAACTGGACGGCATTCACGTCGGCCAGAGCGTCGACATTCGGGTGATTGGCGACCGCGCGCGACTGCGCGGCCACGTGGAAAGCATCGTCGCCGGCATCGAAGACCGCGACCGCAGCAGCGGCAGCAACCTGTTGCCCAACGTCAACCCGGCGTTCAGCTGGGTGCGGCTGGCCCAGCGGATTCCGGTGCGGATCGCCTTCGACGACGTACCCGCGGATTTCCGCATGATTGCCGGGCGCACGGCGACGGTCTCTATTATGGATGACCACCAGCAGGAGCCGGCGAAATGAGCAGGGCCTCGGGTTTGGCGGTCGCCGGATTAGGCTTGCTGCTGTCGGCCTGCCAGGTGGTCGGGCCGGATTATCACCTGCCGGACGAAGCCGCCGTGCACCGCGAAGACTTGCAGGGCGACTTGGCGGTGAACGGTAAAAATGTCGTCTCCGCACCAGTGCCCAGCGATTGGTGGCGCCTGTATCAGGATCCGCGCCTCGACCAATTGGTTCAGCAGGCGATGGCCTCCAACACCGACTTGCGCGTGGCGGCGGCGAACCTGTCCCGGGCACGCGCCCAGGTCGACGAAGCGCAGGCGGCGGGCGGCTGGAGCGGCGGCGTGAAGATCGGCGCCCAGCGCTTGCAGGAGTCTGGCGAAGCGTTCTTGCTGCCGGAAAAAGTGCCGGTGGCCAACGTTGGCGACATCGGCATTACCACCTCGTATCAGTTCGACCTGTTCGGCACGTTGCAGCGCGGCATCGAGGCGGCCAAAGCCAATGCCGATGCGACGCAAGCGGCGGCGGATACCGCACGCATCACCTTGGTGGCGGACGTGGTCCGGGCTTACACCCAGGTCTGCGCGGCCAACGAAGAACGGGAAATCGCCCAGCATTCCCTCGACCTGCAAGCCCAGAGCACCACGCTGATCCAGCGTTTGCGCGACGCCGGGCGTGGCGATGAAACTCAGGTCACCCGTTCGCAAACACAATTCAAATCCTTGCGTGCCGACCTGCCGCGTTATGAGGCGGCGCGTCAGGCCGGAGTGTTCCGTTTGTCGATGCTGTTGGCCAAACCGGTCGACCAATTGCCGGCCGGCACCAGCGATTGCGCGGAGCTGCCGAAAATTGCCCAATTGTTGCCGGTGGGTGACGGCGCCACGTTGCTCAAGCGCCGCCCCGACATCCGTCAGGCCGAGCGTCGACTGGCCGCCGCGACCGCCGGCATCGGCATCGCCACTGGCGAGTTGTACCCGGACATCAGCATCGGCGCGACCGTCGGTACCGTGGGCATCCTGGAAAAC
This sequence comes from Pseudomonas sp. NPDC086251, assembly GCF_044746405.1. Classification (NCBI taxonomy): domain Bacteria; kingdom Pseudomonadati; phylum Pseudomonadota; class Gammaproteobacteria; order Pseudomonadales; family Pseudomonadaceae; genus Pseudomonas; species Pseudomonas sp. NPDC086251. The sequence continues at coordinate 174,571 of NZ_JBIVBY010000009.1, read as the reverse complement.
CTCGGCAAGCCGGCGACCAACCGCTGGGGTTTCGGCCCATTGCTGACCTGGACCGTGCCGTCCAACGGTTCCCGCGCACGAATCCGTGAGGCCGAAGCGACGACTCAGGGCGCACTGGCGCATTTCGATGGCGTGGTGCTCAACGCCATCCGCGAAACCCAGACCGGCCTGGCCCAATACTCGGCGTTGCTGCAGCGCCGCGATGCGTTGGCCGACGCCGAGCAATCGGCGCAACTGGCGGCAGACCAGACCCACCGCTTCTTCCAGGCCGGCCGCGCGTCGTTCCTGGCGGACCTGCAAGCCACTCGCACCTACACCGATGTCACGGCGCAACTGGCCTCGGCCAATACGCAAGTTGCCATGAGCCAGATCGATTTGTTCCTGGCATTGGGCGGTGGCTGGGAAAGCGGACGAACGCAAGCCTCGAACTCCGGCAAACCCTGAGGCCGTTGCTATGCTTTGACTTGATGAGATCGCGCGTCAAACTCATCAATCAAGGCTCGCGTTGGTCATGGGGACTCTAATAATGAAAAACCCTTATGCTCCCGGCTTCTGGTGCGCAATTACGGCATTGGTCCTGCTGTCGGCCACCTATTTCTACGGCATCATGCTGGCTCACCAGATCGACAAGGCTCTGGTGTTTCTCGACAGCGCCGCCGCACTGATTGCCGTGATGGCGATCGTCGTGGTGGCGGTGGCGACGGTGCAGGGTCAGCGCGTCAAAAAAAGACAGTGCGAACGCGGCAAGACCCTGGTGCTGATCTGGGACACCAAAGTGGCGTTGCGCCGTGTCGAAACAGTGTTTGACCGGTATTTCTGGGGCAGCTACTGGCAACCCGGGCGCACGTTCCAGGAAGTCATGGGTGAACTGACCGGCACGCCACTGGAAAAAAGCCTCGAAGCGCTCAAGAAGCAATGCCTGGAGCTGGACAAGCAGATCGCCGAAGACGGTCGCCACTGGCTCAACAACGCCCGCGAACTCTCCGATGTCGCCACGGCCATGGCCCGCGAACGCTATCAACTGGACTTCTGCGACCCACGCGCGGAAGTGACGGGCGGGGCGGTGATCAACCGGGATTTCGAGGTGCTGGTGTATACCTGGACCGCGCGGCTGAAAAGCTTTGATCATCAGCTTGATGAGATTGAAATGCAGTATTCCTGATTCTGTGTTGGTTGGACGGACGCCTTCGCGGGCAAGCCTCGCTCCTACAGGGTTATCGTCGTGCGCCATGGTGAACGACCCAAATCCTGTAGGAGCGAGGCTCGCCCGCGAAGGCGATCTCATGCCCGCCGAACTCTCGCCCTCCCTGTGCGGTCCATAGACACTCTTTAACCTTTTAACATTGGGTCGCCCCGTGCGCCTGATGCTAATCTCCACCGCACTTTCAGCGCAGTCGCGACCGCAACCCCGTCAAGGGTTCAGGGAAGACGACCACATTTTCAACAACGGACATTGATCGGGTCATTCATGAATAAATCAGCAGGCGTGCTTCTTGGAATCGTCGTTGCCATCGGTGCAATCAGCGCCGGCGGTGCCTGGTACACCGGCACCAAACTCGAAGGTGTGCTGAACACCTCGATCGCCGACGCCAACAAAGAGCTGCAAGCCGCGCTGGTCGGTTCCAACGGCACGGCGTCGCTGGAACTGGTGTCGCTGGAGCGCAGCGTATTCAGCAGCACCGCGCATTACCGCCTCAAGGGTGAAGGTGAGATGTTCGGTGAGGCGCCCGTCGAATTGCTCTTCGTCGACCATATCGAACACGGCCCGCTGCCATTCTCGCGGCTGACGTCGTTGAAATTGCTGCCGGTCCTGGCCACCAGTCACTACGAGCTGGAAAAAACCCCGATCACCGAGAAGTGGTTCGCCGCCGCCAAGGACAAATCGCCGCTCACCGGCGTGGTCAACATCGGTTACGACAATTCCACCAACGGCACCCTGCAATTGCTGCCGCTGGACTTGGCGCTGGACGCCAAGTCGAACCTGAAATTTTCCGGGCTGAACCTGGATGTCGCCGCCAACGCTCAAGCACAGAAGATCAAGGCCAACGGTTACATGGACAGCCTGACCCTGAGCACGGTCGCCGAAGATCAGACGCCGGTGAAGATCGAGCTGACCGGCCTGACCGTGGCCAGCAACCTGAGCAAAAGTACCTACGGTTACTACACTGGCGAGAACACGCTTGAGCTGACCGACAGCAAGACCACTTTCGGCGCCAAGCAGTCAGTGCTGGGCGTGAAGAAGTTTGAAATGAAGAACCAGACCGAAGAATCGGGCACCAGCGCTTCGGGGCGTGCCGATTACAAGATCGGCGAAGTGTCCTTGAACGGCAAGACCGTCGGCTCTGCGCAGATGGCCATGAGCCTGAAGAACCTCGACATCCCCGCAACGATGTCGCTGATGCAGGTTTACCAGACCAAACTGCAGCCGTACGAGCGGGCGGCCGCCGAGGCTGCTGCCGCGGGTCAACCGGCACCCGAGTTGGTCTTGACCCCGGAAGAAGAGGCGCAGGTGAAAACCGGCCTGGAGAAACTGCTGGCCGCCGGCCCGCAAGTTGCCCTGGAAAACCTCTCGTTCAACACCGCCAACGGCGAAAGCCGCGCCAACCTGGTGCTCGACCTGACCAAACCACAATCCATGGACCTGCCGCCAGACCAGCTGACCCAACAGCTGATCGCGCTGCTGGACATCAATGTGCAAGTGTCCAAGCCAATGCTCGTCGACCTGTTCACCGTGCAGAGTGAAATCGACGGTCAGACCGACGCCAAGCTCATCGCCGAACAAGCCACGGCCACCGCCGATATGTTTGGCGGCATGGCGGTCGGTACACAGTTCGCAAAACTGGACGGCAACAACATCGTCACCAAACTGCATTACGCCAACAATCAGGTGGAATTCAATGGCCAGAAAATGACCGTCGAACAATTTGTCGGCTTCGTGATGAGCAAACTCAGTGGCCCTGAACAGGTCCAGTAAAACCTAGGCTTACAGGGCAACGCCCGGCCTCTGTGTCATGCAGATGCCGGGCGTTTTGCTGTCAGGGGTTTGAGCGTTTGGGTCAGTTCACTCCCGAACCAGGCGCCAGGCCTCGTCCACCGACAGCGGCTGTTTCATCCGTTCCGCGAGCATCGCCATCGCCCGTTCTTCATCGCAGGCTACCGCCGCCACCACCACACCGTTCCTGCCAAACAGGCCGATGAAGGGTGGATGGTCAGGGTCGCCCTTGAACTCGACTTCATCCCAGGCATCGGCGTGGCCGAGGTAGTCGTAGTTCTTGCCGAAATGCCAGGTCCAGAAATACGGCACGTCGAGGTAATGCTCGTCGCCGCCGAGCATGTTCGCCGCCGCGATCCGCGCCTGTTGCTGGGCCAGGCGCCAATGCTCGATACGTTGCGGCTGGCCGTTGAGCGGGAAGGTCGCGATATCGCCGGCGGCCCAGAGCCCATCGGTTACGCGCATCCCGCCGTCGACCTCAAGCGACTGATCCTTTGCCATGGGCAGGTCGGTGAACGCGCCGGTGGCCGGGCTGACGCCAATGCCGACCAACACCAGGTCCGCCGGTAACCGTTGGCCATTGTCCAGGCGCACGGCTTCGACCTGGGTTGTGCCTTCGATGTGTGTTGCTTCGCCCTCCGTATGAAACACCACACCTTTGGCTTCGTGCAGCGTCCGAATGGCCTTGCCGACGGCTTCGCCGAACTGCTTGGCGAAAGGCACCGCATGGCGAGCCAGGACGGTGACCTCCAGACCGAATTGACGCAGGGACGACGCGGCCTCCAGGGCAATAAAACTGTCACCGATGATCACCGCCCGTTGCCCGGGTTTTGCCGCGTTCAGAATCTGCTGCGCCTGGTCTTTCGAGCGCAGGACGAACACCTGCGGCAGGCCGGCGCCGGGCAGCGTCAGAGGCTTGGGTGTGCCGCCGGTGGCGAGCAATGCGGCGTCGTAGTCCAGCGATTGACCGTCGGCCAGTTGCAGTGTCTGGTTTTCGGCATCCAGGCGCGTCACTTCACCGATGACTCGCTCGATCCGCTGCTCGCGGTAAAAGCTTTCATCACGCAGCGGCGGGACTTCTTCCGGCGGCATCTCCCCGCCGATCACGAATTTGCTCAAGACCGTGCGGTCGTATCCAGCCTCGGCTTCACGGTCGATCAGCACCACGCGGCCACCAAAGCCTTTCTCGCGCAAGGCCGCCGCACCCGCCGTGCCTGCGGCGCCGGCACCGACGATCACAAACGTTCGCTCATCGTCGGCCGGCGGGGTGTGGGGATCCGGAAGTGGATGATCGTCGACCCAGACCTCGTCATCGCGCACTTCCAGGGGATAGCGCTTGAGGCTGTCCAGAGACGGCGGCTCACACAGCGCGCCATCCTCAATCCGATACGCTGCCTTGTGCCACGGACAGATCAGCCGTCCATGGCACAGCGCACCCTCGGCCAGTGGCGCCCCGGCGTGGGGGCATTCGCCCTGATAGGCGCGCAACTGATCGCCGACCCGCAGCAAGACGATTTTGGTGTCCGCGATCTGAACTTCCAGTCCTCGGTGCTCGGGCACATCGGTGAAACGGGCGACGCGGTGCAGTGCCATGATCGCTCTCCTGGCAGGCGTTTCAGTTAAGAGTTTGGCGCTTATCTCGAGGTTCAGCCAATTCCCACTGCCACCGCACGAACGGTCCGGCTATAGTTTGCACGCCGACGACGGCCCTACCCGCAAAAGGTGTTCCGGTATGACCCGATTGACCTCTCTGAACCCTTGGCTGGCGGCCGTTGCAGTCGCCCTTTGCGTGCAATTTCCGGCGCAGGCCCAGGAGCGTTTCACCCTGAACATCCCAGGTGTTTCGGATGACCGACTGTTCACGTCGGTGGCCGCCAGCGATGCCCCGGGGTGCGGCGGGCATAATGTTTCGCCGGCATTGAACTGGAACACCGGCCCCGCAGGCACGCTCAGTTACGCGATTGTCATGCACGACCCCGATGGCCAGAAAGGACAAGGGGTCGACCACTGGGTGCATTACGGCATCAAAGCCACTACGCACCAGATCCCGGCCGGCGTCGGCGCCAAACCGGGCCTCGAAGGCGTCGGCGGCACCAACAGCAAAGGCACCACGACGTATGTCGGGCCTTGCCCTCCGGTGGGTGACAGTGCACACCACTACATTATTCAGCTGTATGCCCTGGATCTGGCGCCAGAGGCGCTGCCCGCCGGCCTGACGCGCGCACAACTGCTGGAAAAAATCCAAGGCCATGTGCTGAAAAACAGCAGCGTGGTACGGCGTTATCACCGCTGAAGAATTTTTCAGGTGAATTAACCCGAACCCGGGGGCATTCCGTCTCAGAGGATGAATGAATCAATTTCGTCCTGAGGTCAGCCCCATGTCCCTCCCACTGCATTTCCTCCGCCCGGCCGCCCAGGCTTTCGCCGCCGGGTTGCTGCTGACCGTTGCCGGTTGCGGCGTTTCATCCAAGCCCGATTCCGCCTCGGTTTCGCCTCCGGCTCAGGGGGAGTTGAAGACCGAGGCGTTGGTGCGTACCGAGGCGGTCATGGCGGACGCGTCGATGGCCAAACGCAGTGTGCGTCCGGCACCAATGTCTGAAGCCCCGGCGCCCGGGTATCAGGACGAGCAGCGCGAGCAGTATCAAACGCTGGCGGATAACCCGATTCACAGCGTGGTCGAAGCACCGGTCTCGACCTTCAGCGCCGACGTCGACACCGGCGCCTACGCCAATGTCCGCCGCTTGCTCAATCAGGGCCGCTTGCCACCCGAAGGCGCGGTGCGGCTGGAGGAAATGGTCAATTACTTTCCCTACGATTACGCCTTGCCCAGCGATGGCTCACCGTTTGGCGTAACCACGGAACTGGCGCCGTCGCCGTGGAACCCGCATACCCGATTGTTGCGCATCGGCATCAAGGCTTCGGACCGCGCGGTCGCCGAGCTGCCTCCGGCGAACCTGGTGTTTCTGGTGGACGTGTCCGGTTCGATGGACCGTCGCGAGGGTCTGCCGCTGGTCAAAAGCACCCTGAAATTACTGGTCGAGCAATTGCGCGAGCAGGACCGGGTTTCGTTGGTGGTCTACGCCGGCGAATCGCGCGTGGTGCTCGAGCCGACTTCCGGACGGGAAAAAGCGAAAATTCGTACCGCCATCGATCACCTGACCGCAGGCGGCTCGACTGCCGGCGCGTCGGGCATTGAACTGGCTTATCAAATGGCGCAGCAGGCGTTCATTCCCCAAGGCATCAACCGCATCCTGCTGGCCACCGACGGTGACTTCAATGTCGGCATCAGCGACTTCGACAGCCTCAAGCAAATGGCGGTGGATAAACGCAAGACCGGCGTTTCCCTGACCACCCTGGGTTTCGGTGTGGATAACTACAATGAACACCTGATGGAACAACTCGCCGACGCTGGCGACGGCAACTATGCCTACATCGACAACCTGCGCGAGGCGCGCAAGGTGCTGGTGGACCAACTTGGCTCGACCCTCGCGGTGGTGGCGAAGAACGTGAAGCTGCAAGTGGAGTTCAACCCGGCGCAGGTCAGCGAATATCGGCTGTTGGGGTATGAGAATCGGGCGTTGAAACGTGAGGACTTCAGCAACGACAAAGTCGATGCCGGTGAAATTGGAGCAGGACATACGGTGACGGCGTTGTACGAAATTGTGCCCAAGGGTGAGAAGGGCTGGCTGGAGCCGCTGCGTTATGGCAATTCCGGGGCGGTTGTTTCCGGGAGTACGGGTGAATTGGCCATGCTGCGCGTGCGATATCAGTTGCCGGAAGGTGGGAATAGTCGCTTGATCGAACGGCCTATCGTCAGCAGTGATGTCGGAAAAGCCAGCGATGACCTGCGATTTGCGGCGGCCGTGGCAGCGTTTTCCCAGCAGCTCAAGGACGGGCGTTATACCGGTGAGTTCAGCCTCAATGACACCGAGGCGTTGGCTCGCGGTGCGCGGGGTGACGATCGATTCGGTCTGCGAGCTGAGTTCGTGCAATTGGTGGAGTTGGCGCAGAGCCTGCGAACCACGACCGCGTCGAATAATGAGCCGCCTAAAGGAGGCTACAACTGACATGTCAGCTCCTGAACTGAGCGACGAATCGCTGCTGGCGCGCTATCGCTCGGGCGACGGACCGGCGTTCGAGATCTTGTACGCCCGCCATCGCCAGGGACTTTATCGATTCCTGCTGGGCCTCAGCGGCAAGTCCGAACTGGCCGAAGAGGTTTACCAGGAAACCTGGCTGAGCCTGATCCGCAGCACCAGCCAGCCACAAGGCCGGGCGAATTTTCGTACCTGGCTTTACCAGATTGCCCGCAACCGCCTGATCGATCACTGGCGCAAACACGGAATTCATAATCCCTTGCACGACAGCTATGACGAACAGATCCATGCCCTGAGCGATGACGCGGCAGATCCGGCGCAACTCCTAAGCCTGAGCCGCGACACCCAGCGCCTCGAAACCGCCCTGCAAACCTTGCCCACCGACCAGCGCGAAGTGTTCCTGCTGCGCGCTCACGGCGATCTCGACCTGCCGCAGATCGCCACCCTCACCGAGACACCGCTGGAAACCGTCAAAAGCCGCTTGCGTTACGCCCAGCAAAAACTGCGTCGGCTGCTGGCCGAGGAGGTACTGACATGACTGACGCCCGTCCTACACCGGAAGAGGAAGTGCTGAAGCACTTTCGTGAACACGCGACCGGCGAACCACCGGCCCATCTCGACGCCTTCATCCTCGCCACCGCGCACCGCGAAGTCCCTGCGCGCAAGCCAAGCCTGTGGCAACGCTGGGTCCAGGCTTGCCAGAAACCCCGTTGGCAGGTCGCATTTGCCAGCCTTGTCGGCGTGGCCCTGATGCTGGCGCTGGTGCAACGCACGGAGGAGCAACCGCCGAGTGACGACTTCGCGCCTGCACCCAAAGTGTCTGCGCCGGTCGCGAAAAAAGAAGCACCGTCATCGGTTGCGCGCTCTCTGGCTGCCCCGGCCGGCGCGATGTCCGCCCCCGCGCCTGCGGCCCCAGCGCAGAGCGAATCGATCAGCGTTGAAATGGCTGACGAAACGAAGGTCAGCAAACGCCCGGCGATAGCTCCGGCAAAGTTTATCGACGATCAATTAAGGGAAGTGATCCGCCTGCAAAAGGCTGGTCAGGCTCAAGCGGCCGCTGACCTGATGGCGACATTGCACAAACGCTTTCCCAAGGAAAATCTCACGGCCAGACTCAAGGATTTGCAGAAAAACTGAGAGACAAGGCAGTCAGTCATTTGGCATCAATGCCCGAAAGCGCGCACTATCAGCCTATAGCCGATGCGTTGGAGGATGCCGTGGCAAAAAAAATCGACCGCATCGCCCAAATGCTCAACTGCCCTGTGAAGGGCGAAGAACTACGGCGAGCAGTGACCGAGAGTCGCAAGGAGTTTCTGCTGGCCAAGCAGGCAGAAGAAGCTCTGGAGGAAGACGTGCTTGATGATGAGTTGATCGAGGACGAAGAAGATGATGATGAATACGATGAGTTTGATTGGACGACTGAGTGAAAAAAACCGCTTCGGCGGTTTTTTTGTGGGCCGTCTATTCAGTGGCAGGTGTTCGGAAAAACCGAACAACTGAACATTTCACCGGCTTCGCCCAGTGGGTTTGGAGAATCGAGCACCCACAAAAAAGCCCCAGACCCTAAGATCTGAGGCTTTTCGGTATTGCGTATGGTGCACCAGGCGGGATTCGAACCCACGACCACTGCCTTCGGAGGGCAGTACTCTATCCAGCTGAGCTACTGGTGCAATGCGGGCGCCATGATACTCATATGCGTCGCGGGCGTCCATGCTGCTGAATCGTCTGTGTTTTTCCAAAGCGTAACCTGCGTTTGCTACGTTGATCAGAAAATTTGGGCAAATGCGGCGTTTTCGTTCTTTTTTTCGAACAGGCTATTGTCCTTTACCCCCTTTGATCCTAGGATTCGTTTGAGATTTCAAACGCTCTTGTCTGGGTGCTGAACCGCACGAGTCCAATCCGTGCGCTATTTATGTGCTTCAGCCCGGTGAATGATTTCCCTGACGGCAGCCTTTGAGGCGCCTTTCTACAATCATAATTCGCTCCGCGCTGGCCGCGGTGCTGTTAAGGAAAGCCGACATGCAGCTTAAAGACACCCAGTTGTTCCGCCAGCAAGCCTTTATCGATGGCGCTTGGGTCGATGCGGACAATGGTCAGACGATCAAGGTCAACAACCCGGCAACGGGCGAAATTCTGGGCACCGTGCCGAAAATGGGCGCTGCCGAAACCCGCCGTGCCATCGAAGCCGCTGACAAAGCGCTGCCGGCCTGGCGTGCACTGACCGCCAAGGACCGCGCGAACAAGCTGCGTCGCTGGTTCGAGCTGATCATCGAGAACCAGGACGACCTGGCTCGCCTGATGACGCTGGAGCAAGGCAAGCCATTGGCCGAAGCCAAGGGCGAAATCGTTTACGCCGCTTCCTTTATCGAGTGGTTCGCCGAAGAAGCCAAGCGCGTCTACGGTGACGTGATTCCGGGCCACCAGCCAGACAAGCGCCTGATCGTGATCAAGCAGCCAATCGGCGTGACCGCAGCCATTACTCCGTGGAACTTCCCGGCCGCGATGATCACCCGTAAAGCCGGCCCGGCCCTGGCCGCCGGTTGCACCATGGTGCTCAAGCCTGCTTCGCAAACCCCGTTCTCGGCATTCGCATTGGCTGAGCTGGCCCAGCGTGCCGGTATTCCTGCGGGCGTGTTCAGTGTTGTGTCCGGCAGCGCCGGCGACATCGGCAGCGAGCTGACCAGCAACCCGATCGTGCGTAAATTGTCCTTCACGGGCTCGACCGAAATCGGTCGTCAGCTGATGGCTGAATGCGCCAAGGACATCAAGAAAGTCTCCCTGGAGCTGGGCGGCAACGCGCCGTTCATCGTGTTCGACGACGCGGACCTGGATAAGGCCGTCGAAGGCGCGATCATTTCCAAGTACCGCAACAACGGCCAGACCTGCGTCTGCGCCAACCGCCTGTACATTCAGGATTCGGTCTACGACGCGTTTGCCGAGAAGCTGAAAGTGGCTGTAGCCAAACTCAAGATCGGCAACGGTCTGGAAGAAGGCACTACCACTGGCCCGCTGATCGACGAAAAAGCCGTGGCCAAGGTTCAAGAACACATTGCTGACGCGATCAGCAAAGGCGCGACCGTTCTGGCGGGCGGCAAGGTGATGGAAGGCAACTTCTTCGAGCCGACCATCCTGACCAACGTGCCGAAAAACGCTGCCGTGGCCAAGGAAGAAACCTTCGGTCCATTGGCGCCGCTGTTCCGCTTCAAAGACGAAGCCGAAGTGATCGCGATGTCCAACGACACCGAGTTCGGTCTGGCCTCTTACTTCTATGCTCGCGACCTGGGCCGTGTGTTCCGTGTGGCAGAAGCCCTGGAATACGGCATGGTTGGCGTCAACACCGGGCTGATCTCCAACGAAGTCGCGCCGTTCGGCGGCATCAAGGCCTCGGGCCTGGGCCGTGAAGGCTCCAAGTACGGCATCGAAGATTACCTGGAAATCAAATACCTCTGCCTGGGCATCTAAGCTCGGCAAAGCGTTTTGCTTCAAGCAGAAAGGGCACGAGAGCGCTGTCCCTTTCTGCGCTTCAAACGGAATTTTCTCTGTGGTTGGGAAAGCTGTGGCAGTCGATCATCGCATGCTGCCGTAGTTGCCTCCCCGCCGCATTCTCCTTGAACCACGCCGCCCGATGAGCGGTGAATGAGGACTTTATGAGCAAGACTAACGCATCCCTGATGAAACGCCGCGAAGCCGCAGTACCACGCGGTGTTGGCCAGATTCACCCGATCTTCGCCGAGTCCGCGAAGAACGCCACCGTGACCGACGTTGAAGGTCGCGAGTTCATCGACTTCGCCGGCGGTATCGCCGTGCTGAACACCGGCCACGTGCACCCGAAAATCATCGCCGCCGTGACCGAGCAACTGAACAAGCTGACCCACACGTGCTTCCAGGTACTGGCTTACGAACCGTACGTAGAAGTGTGCGAAAAAATCAACGCCAAGGTGCCGGGTGATTTCGACAAGAAAACCCTGCTGGTGACCACCGGCTCCGAAGCCGTGGAAAACTCGATCAAGATCGCCCGTGCCGCCACTGGCCGTGCCGGCGTGATCGCGTTCACTGGCGCCTACCACGGTCGCACCATGATGACCCTGGGCCTGACCGGTAAAGTCGTGCCTTACTCGGCCGGCATGGGTCTGATGCCAGGCGGCATCTTCCGCGCGCTGTACCCGAACGAACTGCACGGTGTGAGCATCGACGATTCGATCGCCAGCATCGAACGCATCTTCAAGAACGACGCCGAGCCGCGTGACATCGCGGCCATCATCATCGAGCCGGTTCAGGGCGAAGGCGGTTTCTACGTCGCGCCTAAAGAATTCATGAAGCGTCTGCGTGCACTGTGCGACCAGCACGGCATTCTGCTGATCGCTGACGAAGTACAGACGGGCGCTGGCCGTACCGGTACTTTCTTCGCCATGGAACAGATGGGCGTTGCTGCCGACCTGACCACCTTCGCCAAATCCATCGCTGGCGGCTTCCCGTTGGCCGGTGTGTGCGGTAAAGCCGAATACATGGACGCCATTGCTCCAGGCGGCCTGGGCGGCACCTACGCCGGTAGCCCGATCGCTTGCGCCGCGGCACTGGCCGTGATGGAAGTGTTTGAAGAAGAACACCTGCTGGACCGCTGCAAGGCAGTCGGCGAGCGTCTGGTGACTGGCCTGAAAGCCATTCAAGCCAAGTACCCGGTGATCGGCGAAGTCCGTGCCCTGGGCGCGATGATCGCGGTCGAGCTGTTCGTTGATGGCGACAGCCACAAGCCGAACGCTCCAGCCGTGGCCGCCGTTGTGGCCAAGGCGCGCGACAAGGGCCTGATCCTGCTGTCCTGCGGCACTTACGGCAACGTTCTGCGCGTCCTGGTACCGCTGACCTCGCCGGACGAGCAACTGGACAAAGGCCTGGCCATCATCGAAGAGTGCTTCTCGGAGCTGTGATCTCCAGGCGCTGATCGATTTGTGACTTGATCGACAAATAAACCCGCTTCGGCGGGTTTTTTTGTGTCCCCGGAACACATCCCACTGTTTCGAATGGCCAGCATTGACTAAGGTGCAGGCATTGCCAATGGAGGGTGCAGATGACCGCAGTGGTTTTACCTGCTGTACCGCGTGTGCTGATTGCCGAGGCTGACCCCTGGTCTCGCGACTTGCTCAAACAGGTGCTGTTGAGTGTGCGCTGTGACGCGCGACTGGATCTGTGTGCCGATGGCCAGGAAGCGTTGCACTTGTTGGCGGAGAACCCGTACGACCTGGTGATCGTTGACTGGGAGTTGCACGGCGTCGATGGCTTGAATGTCTTGCGCAGTGTCCGTCAGCGCAAACGCAATCCGCCGCTGCCGTTCATTTTGATGAGCAGCCGCAACGACAGTGCCAGCGTGCGCGAAATGTTGCCTATGGCGCCCAGCGCCTACCTGACCAAACCCCTGAACATGGAAAGCCTGACCCACCGCTTGCAGGAATTGCTGCTGAACGCCGGTGAAGAAGTGTCGTGCGAGGCGCCGTCACTGGCGCCGGGCATGACCTTGTCGGTGTACCTGGAACGGCGTCGAGAACTGGCGGACGGCGCACCGCTGATGACCGACGTGCAGTTGGCGGTCAAACGCAGCCTCAACCCCAACGGTCTCGATTTGACGGCACTGGAAGACGAGATTCGTACCGATCCGCAGGTCACTGCCGTGTTGATCGCCGCAGCCAATAGCGCGGCCCATCACTTGGGTGCCACGGTGCAGACCCTGTCCCAGGCGTTTCACCGTCTCGGTACCGGGCAAAGCATGAACCTGATTCTGGGGCTGGCGCTCAAGCGCAGTGCCCGGCTCAGCGATCCGTTCCTGGCGGACTACGCCGAGCGTTACTGGGACCTGTCGCTGCACACCGCCGAATACGCGCGGACGCTGGCGCGCTTGCTCGATCTGGATCAGGAGCGCTGCTATTGCGCCGGCATGCTGCATCGCCTCGGCGACCTGGCGTTGTTGCGGTGTTTGCAGGAATGGAAACAGGCCGGCGGTGCGCTGGATGAATGGGAAGAGGTCGGTGATGCCCTGGCCCAATTCGGCGCGGCCTATGGTTCAGCGCTTCGCACCCGCTGGCGTTTGCCGCTGGAGCTGCGGGAGCTGATTGCCGCCGTCTACCAGCTCGGTGGCGGGGTTTACTCCCGTGAAGCGCTGGTGATGAACATGGCCGCGCACATGGCGCGGCTGACCGAGCATGACGGCATTGAGGAACTGGCGAAGAGCCGAACCGCGCGGTTGCTCAAGATTGGCTTGCCGGAGTTGATGCGCCTGCGCAAAAAGTAGGCTTCACGCAAAACCTGTAGGAGCGAGGCTTGCCCGCGAAGGCGGCGTATCAGTCAACATTGTTGTTAACTGATACGCCGCCTTCGCGGGCAAGCCTCGCTCCTACCAATCAAATCAGGCGGAGATGATGCGGTTCTTGCCCTGGCGCTTGGCTTCATACATCGCTGCATCCGCCCGGGCAAACAGGTTGTCGATGCTTTCATCCTCGCCAGTGAGGCTGGTCAGGCCCTGGCTGACGGTGATACCGAAGGTCTGGTCGCCATGGCTAAAGCTCAACCGCTGAATCTCTCGTTGCAGGCGCTCGGCCACTTGCATGGCCATGTCGGGCGCGCAGCCGGGAAACACTGCGGCGAATTCCTCTCCGCCGATCCGCCCGAACACATCGCCGCGACGCAAGGCCCCGCGTCCGCACTCGGCGATCCGTTGCAGCACATTGTCACCTTCCTGGTGGCCGTAAGTGTCGTTGATCAGTTTGAAGTCATCGATGTCCAGCAGCAGGAACGCCAGCGGCGCGCCTTGTTGCCGTGCCTGTTCGAACTCGCGGTGGGCGCAGTCGAAGAAATGCCGGCGATTGCTGCTCTGGGTCAGCCCGTCGGTGGTGGCCAGGCGTTGCAGTTCGGTCTCCATCTGCTTCTTTTCGGTGATGTCCTCGGCAATGCCGACGATGATCACCGGCTGCCCCGGCTCGGCCTGACGGTTGATAAAGCACTTGTCGCTGAGCCAGCGCACCTGGCCGTCGGCGGCAATGATGCGGTACTCGCGGTCTTCGACGGCGCCTTTGACCAGCACGTCGGCCAGGCTGCGTTCGGCATATTCCAGGTCGTCGGGGTAGATGCTGTCGCGCCATTGGTTGTAGTCGGACAGCAACAGGCCGGCAGATCGGCCGAAAATCCGTTCATAGGCCGGGCTGACGTAGAGCACCTGGCGGGTTTCCCAGTTGAATGCCCACAGCACCGCGTTAACGCTCACCAGCAGCGAGCTGAACAGCTGTTCGCGCTCGCTCAGGCGTGCGACCTCGCCTTGGGCGTGCATCAGCGCCATCAGGGTTTGCGCGGCCTCGGGCCACTGCGGAAGGGATGAGTCCTGGAGGTTTTTATTGACCATCGACACAAATCTCAAAGGGCGTGCCGCGTGTTCGACAGCGGTCGCAACGTGGGCCTTTCATCAATTATTTCCTGCATGCGCTCCAGAGGAAGCGATGGGGCAGGTGCAGGAAATAGTTGATGACAGGCCCCGGCCCGCCGGGGTGGCGAAGTGTCTTTGAGATAAGGGATTTGAAGCTTAGTTCCTGAGGGTGCGCCCACGAACGGGGCGCACCGATCAACGGCGTCAGACGGCGGCGGGGCGCAGGGAGTAGGTTTTCAGCTGGTCGGCGAAGTCGCGCAGGGATTGAATCCCGCTGGCTTCGGCTTCGTGTACCCAATCCTTGATGGCCGCCAGCATGTCGTGACCATTTGAGCTGGTCTTGACCCAGATCTGCTGCAAGGCCAGGCGTTTCTCGTAAATTACCTTCAGCGCCTGACTGTGCTCGAGCATGGTCTGGATGCGAACGTGGTGTTTGTCATCCAGCAGGCTGGTTTCCCGCGAGAGCAAGCGTTTGGCACGGTGGAACTGGTGGCGGACCGAATGATCGACCTTCTCCAGCTCTTGCTTGACCAGTGGCGCGATCACCAGCTTGCGGTACTGGGCCATGATCTGGAAGCGGTTGTTGAGGATGGCCATGGCGGTGTCCATGTCCAGGTTGCCTTTGCCTTCGACCCGGTGGGCAATCGGTGCAACCCGCTGGACCTTGGCCAGGCGCAAGAAACTGAAGACTTGTATCCAGGCCCAGCCGAGATCGAATTCCCACTTCTTCACCGACAGTTTTGCCGAATTCGGGTAGGTGTGATGGTTGTTATGCAGTTCTTCGCCACCGATCAGAATGCCCCAGGGCACCAGGTTGGTCGCGGCATCACGGCATTCGAAGTTGCGGTAGCCGATGGCATGGCCCAGGCCATTGACCACGCCGGCGGCCCAGACCGGGATCCACATCATCTGGATCGCCCAGATGGTGATACCGATGGTGCCGAACAGCAGCAGGTCGATGACGCCCATGATCGCCACGCCCAGCAATGGGAAGCGGCTGTACAGATTGCGTTCGATCCAGTCTTCGGGGCAGTTCTTGCCGTAGATGCGCAGCGTCTCGGGGTTTTCCGCTTCGGCGCGGTACAGCTCGGCGCCTTTGCGCAGAACGGTGGACAAGCCCTTGATGACCGGGCTGTGCGGGTCATCGACGGTTTCGCATTTGGCGTGGTGCTTGCGGTGAATAGCAGTCCACTCACGCGTGTTCTGCGCCGTGGTCAACCACAGCCAGAAGCGGAAGAAATGTTTCAGGCCAGCATTGAGCTCAAGCGAGCGATGGGCTGAATAACGATGCAGATAGACCGTGACGCCGATGATCGTAACGTGGGTCATCAGCAGGGTGACTGCCACCAGTGACCAGGGCGACAAGCCGAGAAAACCTTCGTACCACATAGGCTATTGGGCCCTCGATAAAGAAATAAACAGCCACTGCATTATCACCATGCCCACAGATAAAACCAGTCGCCCTTTCAGATAAGAGTGGCTGAATGTTTCTTTAAACTATAATTCCATCCTTTTTGAAGGGACATGGACGGCCGAATGTCTGCCACCTATCGCGATGCCTTGCGCGCAGCGCTGCTCTACCTGTTGCTTTCCGTCGTCTGGCTGGAGATCAGTGGCTATTTATTGAACAGTTTCTTCGATAGCTCACCCGAGCGGCTGCAGTGGCAACTGATCAACGGTTACGCCTGGGTGGTGCTCAGTGCCGGGTTGATCTTCCTCGCTCGGGCGCGATTGTTTCGTTGCCTGGGTATCGGCGCCAAACTGCGCGAACGCCATGAAGATCGCGAGCGGTTGCGCCAGGCGGCTGCAGTGTTCGATTGCACCCGTGAAGGCGTGCTGGTCACCGACAGCGATGGCCTGATCGTCCATGTGAATCGAGCCTTCATGGCAATCACCGGCTACCAGAGTCAAGAAGTGCTCGGTCAGCGCCCCAGTCTGTTCAAGTCCGGCCGTCACTCGCCCGATTTCTACCAAGCGATGTTCGCCACGCTCAACAGCATCGGCGAGTGGAGCGGGGAAATCTGGAACCGTCGAAAAAGCGGCGAAATCTACCCGCAATGGCAGACCATCCGCATCATCGACGACGATTTGGGTCGCCGCAGCCATTACGTGGCGGTGTTTTCCGACATCAGCGCAATCAAGAACTCCGAGCATAAGCTGACGCACCTGGCTCACTACGATCCGCTGACCGACCTGCCCAACCGCTTGCTGTTCACCGATCGCACCGAGCAGACCCTGGCTTCGGCGCAGATCCACAAGCGCGGCTGCGCGTTGCTGATGATCGATCTGGATCACTTCAAGATGATCAACGACAGCCTTGGGCATGCCATTGGGGACCAGTTGCTCAAAGCCGTCGCCGAGCGTTTGAAGGCGATGTTTGGTCCGGGGATCACGCTGGCGCGTCTCGGCGGCGACGAGTTCGCCGTGCTGGCTGAAAGCTGTCCGCAATTAGTGCATGCCGCCGCGCTGGCTCAGCGGGTCATCGATGGCCTCAAAGAGCCGTTTCAGATCGACGGGCATCAATTGTTCATCAACACCAGTGTCGGTATCAGCCTGTTCCCAAGCGATGCCTTGAGCGCTGAACAGTTGTTGCGCAACTCCGATTCGGCGCTGTTCAAGGCCAAGAGTGCCGGCCGCAACGGCTACGCCCTCTATACCGAAGAGTTGACCGCCCATGCCCAGCAACGGGTCGAGACGGCGTTCGAATTACGCCGAGCGCTGGAGCAGCAGGAGTTGCGGGTTTATTACCAGCCGGTTCACGACCTCGAGACCCGTCGCTTGATAGGGGTCGAGGCTTTGGTGCGCTGGGAGCATCCGCAGCGTGGGTTGGTGTCGCCGGCAGAGTTTATTCCCATTGCCGAACGCACCGGACTGATCGCCGAAATTGATGCCTGGGTCATGCGCCAGGCGTGTGAGCAGATGTGCCAATGGCAGCAGGTCGGGGTGCTGCTGTCGTTTGTCGCGGTGAATGTGTCTTCGCGATTGTTCGCTCGCCGTGAGCTGTTTCAGCAGGTGGCCAAGGTGCTGCGCGAAACCGGGCTGGACCCGGCCTGTCTGGAACTGGAAGTCACCGAAAGCGCGGTGATGGACGATCCGGAGGTCGCGCTGGAACAGATGCACCGGCTGCGCGAACTGGGCGTACGCCTGGCCATCGATGACTTCGGCACCGGCTATTCGTCGTTGCTGCGACTCAAGCGTTTGCCGGTGCAGAAGCTCAAGATCGACCAGGGCTTTGTCGCGGGGCTGCCGTGGGATGAGGATGACGCGGCGATCGTGCGGGTGATCATTGCGTTGGCGCAAAGCATGGGCATGCAGGTGCATGCCGAAGGGATCGAGCAGGTCGAGCAGGCGGGTTTCCTGCTCGAACAGGGCTGCGATCTGGGGCAGGGCTACTGGTTCGGACGGCCGGTGCCGGCGCATCAGCTGGATTGGACCCGAGCCCCTAAAATTCTCTAAACACAAAAAGATCGCAGCCTTCAGGGGGTACGCATTCCCCTGCAAGCGCTGCCGAAGGCTGCGATCTTTTGATTTTTGGGCCGTTAACGCCGCGCAAGCCCTTGTCCCATCAGATAATCGTTTCTGGTTATATAAACATTCTTAAATAGTCTTTTTAAGAATATCCGCGCCTCTCTACTATTGCTCTCACGCCGCAAGCAGTGCCGCCACTGCCAGGCAACCTCTAGTTGAAGGAGCAGCACCATGAGCGCATCCCTACGTAGCGTTGACGGCCAAGACGAAGCAACCATCCTGCGCGAGATCCAGAGCGCGTTGCGCGACCTGCGTTTTGGCGCCGTGGAAATCACCGTCCATAACGCCCAGGTCGTCCAGATCGAACGCAAAGAGAAATTCCGTTTGCAGAACCCGGCCAACAAGCCGAGCTGAAGCGAAATCGTTGAACAGGCAACCCGATTCCAACACACCCATAAGAAAAGCCAACACATAAAGAATTCCAGGAGCTTTCACCATGTCGTCGATTCGTCATTTCGCTTTGGCCGCCCTGGCCAGTGCACTGTTTGCGGGTTCCGCGGTTGCCAAGGATTACGAATTGCTCAACGTGTCGTACGACCCGACGCGTGAGCTGTACCAGGATTACAACGCCGAATTCGTCAACTTCTGGAAGAAAGACCACGCTGGCGACAACGTGAAAATCCAGCAATCCCACGGCGGTTCGGGCAAGCAGGGCCGGGCAGTGATCGACGGTCTGCGCGCCGACGTGGTGACCCTGGCGCTGGCCGGTGACATCGACGAAATCGCCAAGCTGGGCAAAACCCTGCCAGCCGACTGGCAGACGCGTTTGCCGGAATCGAGCACGCCATACACCTCGACCATCGTGTTCCTGGTGCGCAAGGGCAACCCTAAAGGGATCAAGGACTGGGGCGACCTGGTCAAGAATGACGTGTCGGTGATCACGCCGAACCCGAAAACCTCCGGCGGTGCGCGCTGGAACTTCCTCGCGGCCTGGGCCTATGGCCTGAAAGCCAACGGCGGTGACGAAGCCAAGGCCAAAGAGTACGTACAAACCCTGTTCAAACACGTTCCGGTGCTGGACACCGGTGCGCGCGGTTCGACCATCACTTTCGTCAACAACGGTCAGGGCGACGTGTTGCTGGCCTGGGAAAACGAAGCCTTCCTGGCCCTGAAAGAAGACGGCGGCGCCGACAAATTCGAGATCGTCGTGCCTTCGCTGTCGATCCTGGCCGAGCCACCGGTGGCCGTGGTCGACAAGAACGCCGAGAAAAAGGGTAACGAGCAAATCGCCGAAGCCTACCTCAAACACCTGTACAGCCCGGCCGGTCAGGAAATCGCGGCGAAAAACTTCTATCGTCCACGCGACAAGGATGTGGCCGCCAAGTACGCCAAGCAGTTCCCGACACTGGACCTGGTGACCATCGACAAGGACTTCGGCGGCTGGAAAACCGCGCAGCCGAAATTCTTCAATGACGGCGGCGTGTTCGACCAGATTTATCAGGCGCAGTAGTTTTAAATAGCCATCAACCGAGCCTGATGCCTGGGCACGTAAAATGTGGGAGCGGGCTTGCTCGCGAAGGCGGTGTGTCAGGCGACGTAAATGTTGACTGATACTCCCTCTTCGCGAGCAAGCCCGCTCCCACATGAATGCGTTTAGCTGACCGCTTTTTTTTAACCAAGGACTTTTATGTCGCGTCGTATCTCCCCCGTCATACCCGGCTTCGGGCTGACGCTGGGCTACACCTTGGTGTACCTCAGCCTGATTGTGCTCATACCACTGGCGGCGATGTTCGTGCATGCCGCCCAACTCACCTGGGATCAGTTCTGGGCGATTATTTCGGCGCTACGGGTGCTGGCGGCGTTGAAGCTGAGCTTCGGCACCGCGCTGTACGCCGCGATCATCAACGGCATCATCGGCACACTGCTGGCCTGGGTGCTGGTGCGCTATACGTTCCCGGGCCGCAAGATCATCGATGCGATGATCGACTTGCCCTTCGCATTGCCCACCGCCGTGGCGGGTATCGCACTCACCGCGTTGTACACCCCCACTGGTTTGGTCGGTCAGTTCGCAGCGGATCTGGGTTTCAAGATCGCCTATACCCCTTTGGGCATCACCCTTGCCCTGACTTTTGTGACACTTCCATTCGTAGTACGTACCGTACAGCCAGTATTGGCCGATATCCCGCGTGAAGTCGAAGAAGCGGCGGCCTGTCTCGGTGCGAAACCGTTGCAAGTGTTCCGCTACATTCTGGTTCCCGCGCTGCTGCCGGCCTGGCTGACCGGCTTCGCGCTGGCGTTTGCCCGCGGTGTCGGCGAATACGGATCGGTGATTTTCATCGCCGGCAACATGCCGATGAAAACCGAAATCCTGCCGTTGCTGATCATGGTCAAGCTCGACCAGTACGATTACACCGGCGCCACTTCCATCGGCGTGCTGATGCTGGTGGTTTCCTTCGTCCTGTTGCTGCTGATCAACTTGCTGCAGCGGCGCATCGAAACCCCATAAGGAGGCGCGAACCATGTCCCAATCGTCTATTGCTGCCGCCTCTTCGGCCAACGCTGCCCGCCGTGGCAGTGCCACTTCGCGGCGAATCCTGATCGGCCTGTGTTGGCTGGTCTTCACGCTGTTTTTAGTGTTGCCGCTGTTTATCGTGGTGTCCCAGGGCTTGAAAAACGGCTTGGGCGCGTTCTTCACCGCGATCTTCGAACCCGACGCGCTGTCAGCCCTGAAACTCACGGTGATTGCCGTGCTGATTTCAGTGCCGCTGAACGTGGTGTTCGGCGTCAGCGCGGCCTGGTGCGTGAGTAAGTATTCGTTCCGTGGCAAGAGCATGCTGGTGACCCTGATCGACTTGCCGTTCTCGGTCTCGCCGGTGATCGCGGGCCTGGTCTACGTGCTGATGTTCGGCGCCCAGGGCCTGTTCGGGCCGTGGCTGCAGGATCACGACATCCAGATCGTTTTCGCGTTGCCGGGCATTGTGCTGGCGACGATTTTCGTCACCGTGCCGTTCGTGGCGCGTGAGTTGATCCCGCTGATGCAGGAACAAGGCACGCAGGAAGAAGAGGCCGCGCGCCTGCTCGGCGCCAATGGCTGGCAGATGTTCTGGCACGTCACCGTTCCCAATATCAAATGGGGCCTGATCTATGGCGTGGTGCTGTGCACCGCGCGGGCGATGGGTGAGTTCGGTGCGGTGTCGGTGGTTTCCGGGCACATTCGCGGGGTGACCAACACCTTGCCGCTGCACGTCGAGATCCTCTACAACGAATACAACCACGTGGCAGCGTTCGCCGTGGCGAGCCTGTTGCTGATCATGGCGCTCTTCATCCTGCTGCTGAAGCAGTGGAGCGAAAACCGTATTAACCGCCTGCGCGCCAGCGCCGCGGAGGAATAATTCATGTCGATCGAAGTGCGTAACGTCAGCAAGAATTTCAACGCGTTCAAGGCGCTGAACAACATCAGCCTGGACATTCAAAGCGGCGAACTCGTGGCGCTGCTCGGCCCGTCGGGTTGCGGCAAGACCACGTTGCTGCGGATCATCGCCGGCCTGGAAACCCCGGATCAGGGCAACATCGTGTTCCACGGTGAAGACGTTTCCGGGCATGACGTGCGGGATCGCAACGTCGGCTTCGTGTTCCAGCACTACGCCCTGTTCCGCCACATGACGGTGTTCGACAACGTCGCGTTCGGCCTGCGCATGAAACCGAAAAACCAGCGCCCGAGCGAAAGCCAGATTGCGGTGAAAGTCCACGAACTGCTGAACATGGTGCAGCTGGATTGGCTGTCGGACCGCTACCCGGAACAACTCTCCGGCGGCCAGCGTCAGCGCATCGCGTTGGCCCGCGCCTTGGCGGTGGAGCCGAAAGTGCTGCTGCTCGACGAACCCTTCGGTGCACTCGATGCCAAGGTGCGCAAGGAACTGCGTCGCTGGCTGGCGCGGCTGCACGAAGACATCAACCTGACGTCGGTATTCGTGACCCACGACCAGGAAGAGGCGATGGAAGTCGCCGACCGGATCGTGGTGATGAACAAGGGCGTGATCGAGCAGATCGGTTCACCGGGCGACGTGTACGAAAACCCGGCGAGCGATTTCGTTTATCACTTCCTCGGTGATTCGAACCGTCTGCATCTGGGTGAAGACAATCACGTGCTGTTCCGTCCGCACGAAGTGTCGTTGTCGCGGCATGAACTGGATGATCATCATGCGGCCGAGGTGCGGGACATCCGTCCGTTGGGCGCGACGACTCGGGTGACGTTGAAGGTCGAAGGCCAGAGCGAACTGATCGAAGCGGAAGTGGTGAAGGATCACGACAGCCTGATCGGACTGGCGAAGGGCGAGACGCTGTTCTTCAAGCCGAAGGTCTGGCAGAAAGTCGCCAACATCTAAAGGCAAAAGCTTCGCGGGCAAGCCTCGCTCCTACGGTGATGTGTGTCGTTCACACATCTCCTGTAGGAGCGAGGCTTGCCCGCGAAGGCGTCCTACGCAGCAGCCCCTTTCTGACGCAAACGCACCCCGCCCGCCCGCGCCTCGATCTGCTCTTTCAGCTCATGCCGCCACCCCAGCAAAAACGCCAACTCAACCACCACAAACAACGGCCCGACAATCAACCCCGTCACATCATCGACAAACGCCGGTTTGCGCCCTTCGTAATGATGACCGACAAACTGGATTGCCCAGCCCAGCACAAACATCCCCACGCCACTGGCCAGCCAGACCAGCGTGCTTTGCTGAGCCAATACTTGGCCCGCCCAAATACACAGCCCCAGCAACACCGTCATCAGCATCCCGAGGCGTAACTCCAGGCGCAGGTAAAACCACGCTGACGCCAGCGCGACCAGCACCGCCGGTGAAAGCCAGCCACCGGCCCATTGCGGACGAGACAACAACACCGCCACCGCCACCACAATCAGCGGAATACCGATAAAGTGCGTGGCAATATTGCGCGGGTCACGGTGATACGCGGCGTATTGACTGAGATGGTCAACGAGGCTTTTTTTCATTGTTATTCCTCCTGTAGGGTGATCCATCATGCCCCGGGTTCACCTCTCGCTCTGTCAGGCAGGCGACAATCTCCAGGAGTTTTCATGGACATGCAGGTCTGGCGTGCGCGCCTGATGACGGGGCAATGGTTCAGCCACTTACCTGTTTCCTTACAGGATAGTCTGCTGACCGCCGCCAGGGTGCGACGGTTGTCACCGGGCCAGCGCCTGTTCAAACGCGGCGATCCGCCGTGCGGCTTGTATGCAGTACTCGAAGGCTCGGTGCGTATTGGCGCGGTGAGTGAACAGGGCAAAGAAGCGCTGCTGAGCCTTGTGGAGCCACCTCATTGGTTCGGCGAAATCTGCCTGTTCGATGGTCAGCCGCGCACCCACGATGCGTTCGGTCTGGGCCAGTGCACGCTGCTGCACATCCCGCAAACCGCGCTGCTGGCGTTGCTCGATGAACATCCCGTGTACTGGCGGCAACTGGCATTGCTGATGAGCCACAAACTGCGCCTGACCTTCATCAATCTCGAACAACTGAGCCTGATGCCGGCCCTCGCAAGATTGGCCCATCGCTTGCTGATGATCGCCGAAGGCTACGGCGAAATCGCCCCGCCACGCCGCGTGTTGCAACTGCCCCAGGAGCAATTGGCGTCGATGCTTTCACTGTCGCGCCAGACCACCAACCAGATCCTCAAGGATTTACAGGGACAGGGCATTCTCGACCTCAGCTACGGCGAAATCGAAATTCTGGACGCCGAGCGGTTGCGAGCGTTGGCGATCGTTTAAACACCGAACGCAGGTGTTGTTATAGCTGGGCTTTCTTGGCGAACGCGCCTAGCCTGTGCAGACGACAATCGAGGTGTGCCATGCGTGTGCTGTTAGTGGAAGACGAACCCGAAACCGCCAAGCTCCTGGCCAAGGGCCTGAGCGAGGCGAGCTATGCGGTAGACGTGGCGGTCAACGGGATGGACGGCCGGCGCTTCATCGAGACCGGCGAATACGAGCTGATCATCCTCGACGTCATGCTGCCGGGGCTCAACGGCTGGCAGTTGCTGCAACAGATCCGCAAGCTCGGCGAAACGCCGGTGCTGTTCCTCACCACCCGGGACGGCATCGAAGATCGCCTGCGCGGGTTGGAGTTGCATGAGGATGATTACCTGGTCAAACCTTTTGCCGTGAGTGAACTGGTGAAGCGGGTACGCAAGGTGTTGCGGCGGGATCGGGGGCGCTGATTGCTAAAGGTTTGGTCAAAAAATGAGCTGGACTTCACTTTAAATCTGCATTAAATACAATGCATAAGTATCAATTTCATAATATTGCACTGTATACGATGCAGGTTAATTCAATGGAAAGCCTTGGCAAACTGATCAGGTTGTTGCGTAAAGAGCGAAAGATGTCTCAAGAGCAACTGGCAAAACAGTTCGGCATGAGCCGGGCCACGATCTCGGGCATCGAGAACAACACTCTCTCTGAAATCGGTCTGCGCAAGGTTGAGGCGATCCTCAACGGCTTTGGATTCGAACTCACTGCTGTGCCTCGGCAATCGACGCGTCCGACTCTGGACACCCTGAAAAAGGTCAACTTCCATGGTTGAGCCGCTGGAAAAGGACAGGCTGCATATCAGCGTTTCCGGCGAAGCAGTAGGCACCCTTGGCCGTGGGCAATCTCGCATTGATTCTGTGTTTACCTATGCACAAGACGCGCTGGAGATAAACGCAGTTTCATTGACCATGCCGGCTCGCCTCGAGAGTTACACGTGGGAGCAAGGTGTACCGCCGATTTTTGAAATGAACCTGCCAGAGGGCACTCTGCGCGATGAATTGGTTCGTCGTTTCAGCAAGGCAGTTCGGGGGTTTGACGATTTCGCGATGCTGGCGATTGTCGGCCCGCATCAGCTTGGAAGAGTCGGGATTGCAAACGCGCAAGACGCAAGCAACCGGCCCCCTGAAACCAGCCTTGCGGACCTTTTGGTTCATGACGGTGCGCAAGGTTTGTTCGATGATCTGTTGCACACCTATGGCCAATACTCGGGCGTTTCCGGCGTGCAGCCCAAGGTGCTTGTCCGTGACAGTGCGACAAACGTCGACAGACTGACGCATCGAGGCGCCACCCATCTGGTCAAGTCATTTCGCCCAGAGGAATACCCTGAACTGGCGGCCAACGAGTATTTTTGTATGCGGGCCGCGCTACATTCGGGTCTTGAGGTTCCGAATTTCGAACTCAGTGAGCGCGGTAAATTTCTGATCGTCGAACGCTTTGATCTTAATGACACCGGTTATCTGGGTTTTGAGGATTTCTGCGTACTCAATGCCTGGCCATCGAAGGCCAAGTACGATGGCTCCTACGAAGGCGCCGCCAGGCAGATCAAGGAGTTTGTTTCCCCGCCATCGCTCAATCTGGCTCTTGAGTCTTTTTTCAAGATCGTTGCGCTCTCATCCGGTTTGAAGAATGGCGACGCACACCTCAAGAACTTCGGTGTGCTGTACGAACATTGCGGTTCTGATGCGCAAATCAGACTGGCTCCGGCCTATGACATCGTCACGACTTCGGTCTATATCAAGGCTGACAGCATGGCGTTGTTGTTGGGCGGATCGAAGGCATGGCCTAAGCATAAAATGCTGATGCGTTTTGGCCGTTCGGCTTGCAACTTGACCGAGGGGCGCTGCAATGAGCTGCTGGCGCAAGTCGCTCATGGCATGGATGTAGCGATGGCGGAAATGGCTGATTACATCAAGGCCAACGGCGCCTTCGCCGAGGTTGGGGTTGCGATGATAGAACAATGGACATCTGGCATAGCGCGCAGCTTGGTCAAAAGCTGATCACCGCAACCCATCCCGAAATTGCCCCGGCGTCATCCCCGTCCAGCGTTTGAACGCACGGCTGAAGCTGCTGGTATCGGCAAACCCCAGCAAATAACTGATCTCACTCAACGAACATTGCGGATCTCGCAGGTGCAGCAGTGCCAGGTTTTCGCGACTCTCATTGAGCAGCGTATCGAACCGACATCCTTCGTCCGCCAGGTGCCGTTGCAGGCTGCGCAAGCTCAGGTGCAAGGTCTGGGCGATGTGTTCGGCGCTGGGCTCGCCTTCCGGCAGTTGTTCTTCAATGGCATCGCGCACTTTGCGTTCCCAGGTCAGCGGCTTGAGTTGCGCGAGGGTGCGTTTGAGCACGGTTTCGTTGTGTTCGGCCAGTTCCGGGTTGGCGTCGTCGAGGTGGCTGTCGAAGTCCACGAGGGCGAATTCCAGTCGGTCTTCCGCGGCGCCAAAGTACACCGGTGAGCGAAAGACTTTGTGCCATTGGTGCGCGTCCGCCGGTTCCGGGCGGCGCAGGTACACCGCCATCGGCGCGTATTCGCGGCCCAGGCGATTGCGGCAGGTGCGGACATAAATCGCGGTGAACGCGTCGATCGCTTCGAACGCCGGCGCCGGGTTGCCCTGGGGGATTTTCAGACTGAAGCGGTAGCGATCCTCGGCGCGGGTCAATTCCAGTTCGAGGGCATCGCTGACCACCTGGTGATAGCGCACGATGCGCTCGAAAACTTCTCGCAGGCTGCCGCTGGCCACCAGCGCATAACCAAGCGCGTGAAAGGTGGTCGGGCTGACGAAGCGTGAAACACGCAAGCCAATCGCCGGATCGCCGCTGACCTGCACGGCGATTTCCCACAGGCGCGTGGTGGCCGACAACGGGTAACGGGCGTTCGGGTCGTCCATCAATTGCGGGTCAAGCCCCGCCTGGTGGCACAGGGCGGTGCTGTCGAGGCCCAGCGCATCAAGTTGCTTGCGCAAGGCGCGGGTCCAGCTGGCGAGGGAGGTCGGTTCAGTCATGCTGATTGGCGCTTCCGGTCAACAGGTTGGCGTTCACGGCTACCGCTCTGGCAGGGTACTCAGGGCAGGATGCGAACATCAATAACCAGAGGATGGAAGCATGCACGGTACTTCTGCAAGTCCCCAGCGACTGAATGCAGCGCAACGATCAGCGCATATTCGCGAAGTGGTGTTGGCCAAGGGCGTCGAATTGCGCCAGCGCTACCCGATACTCAATCATCAGGACGCCCTCGGCGCGGGCATCCTGGCCTTCGCATTGGCCGGGATGATCGGTTCGGCGGCGCTCTACCTGACCGGGCATATGGCGTGGTGGGTGTGCCTGTTGCTCAACGCGTTTTTCGCTTCACTGACCCATGAGCTGGAACACGACCTGATCCATAGCATGTACTTCCGCAAACAGCGCGTGCCGCACAACCTGATGATGGGGCTGGTGTGGCTGGCGCGGCCGAGCACGATCAACCCGTGGATCCGCCGCCATCTGCACCTCAATCACCATAAGGTCTCCGGCTCCGAGACCGATGTGGAAGAACGCGCCATCACCAACGGCGAGCCTTGGGGTATCGCACGGCTTTTGATGGTTGGCGACAACATCATGTCAGCGTTCATCCGCATGCTGCGGGCGAAAACATGGGCCCTAAAATTCAGCATCATCCAACGCACCCTGAAGGCCTACGCGCCTCTGGCGTTGGTGCATTGGGGCGCGTGGTACGTGTTTCTCGGGTTTCACGCGGCCAACGGCATCGCTCATTTACTGGGTGCGCCGATTGAATGGTCGGCGACCACGCTGTCGGTGATGCAGGTGATCGACATCGCGGCGGTGGTGATCATCGGCCCGAACGTGTTGCGCACCTTCTGCCTGCATTTCGTCAGCTCGAACATGCACTACTACGGCGATGTGGAACCGGGCAATGTGATGCAACAGACACAGGTGCTGAATGCCTGGTGGCTGTGGCCGTTGCAGGCGTTCTGCTTCAACTTCGGCAGCACGCACGGCATCCATCACTTTGTGGTGAAGGAACCGTTTTACATCCGCCAGATGACCGCGCCGGTAGCGCATAAAGTGATGCGCGAAATGGGCGTGCGCTTCAACGATATTGGCACATTCAGCCGGGCGAACCGCTTTGTGCGCAAGGAAGCCACGGCGCCGCAGGAGGTGCGCGCCGCTCAGGTTTAAGGCTGTCATCGGAAACTCAAACGCTGGTCATCAATTTGACCCAAAGGGACGTTAAGTTGTGACCCAGGGAGCCATTGGCATATGCGATTAAGGCCTAATAAAGTAATTAAATATTCCTTTATTAGATAACCGTTTTCGCCAATTATCACCCTCCAGCGCGCTTCATCAGCGCTGACAGATTTTGAGTTTCCGGGGCCGTCTCCTTGGCAGGGTGCGGCCCCTTTTTTTGCTTGCGGGAAACGTCAACCTTGTAGGAGCTGACGAGTGAAACGAGGCTGCGATCTTTTGATCTGCTTTTGAAAGCAAAGTCAAAAGATCGCAGCCTCGTTTCACTCGTCAGCTCCTACAGGAGATATTCTTATATTCGATGTAGGTCTTAATAAATAGCTTCTTATTCCTTAACGAATATAACTCTCCTCCCTATACTGGCTCGGGAACAGACACGCAGCAGGAGAGCTCCCCCATGCGCAACGAATCAATTCGCTACCTGATTGTGCCGGGCTGGCAAGGATCGCCAGAAGATCATTGGCAAAGCCACTGGCAGAACAGCCTGCCGAACAGCGCACGGGTGGAGCAGGCCGACTGGCTGACGCCGCGTCGTGAAGACTGGGTCGCGGCGCTGGCCGAGGCGATTGCCGCCGACAGCACGCCGGTGATCCTGATCGCCCACAGCCTGGGTTGCATCACCGTTGCGCATTGGGCGGCGACGGCGCCCGTGCCGTTTTTGCGTCAGGTTCGCGGTGCATTATTGGTCGCGCCGGCGGATGTCGAACGCCCGGCCTGTGCGCCGGCGTTGCGCAATTTCGCGCCGATACCGACCGATCTTCTGCCGTTCCCGAGCCAGGTGGTCAGCTCCGACAACGACAGCGCCGTCAGTGCGCCGCGAGCGCTGGAGCTGGCACGTAACTGGGGCGCCGAGGCGGGGATTTTGTCGGGCGCCGGGCACATCAATGTGAAGTCCGGCCACCAGCGCTGGGAGCAGGGTTTTGCTTATCTGTATCGCCTGCAAAACCGCATGGAACATCACGCCCTGCGCCGCGCTTGAACCTTTTATTTCTTTAAAAAACGCCCCCGTCCCCTGGCGGTTTTGGGCGGGAGTCTGCCATGAGTTTTGAAGCCTTCGGTCAGCCGCTGCTGACTTTCCCCGACGCCGAAAAAAGTCCCCTGAGCATCCGCGCCAAGGCGCTGGTGTTCGTCGATCCGCGTTCCCGGCAGTTGCGCCAGGAGCTGGAGCAACTGGCGCCACGTTCGATCTCGGTGTTGATCCGTGGCGAAACCGGCAGCGGCAAGGAGTTGCTGGCGCGGCACATCCATCGCGCCAGTGATCGCGGCGGGTTGTTTGTCTCGGTCAATTGCGGCGCGATCAGCCCGACCTACGCCGACGCTGAATTGTTTGGCTACACCGCCGGCAGTTACAGCGGTTCGGCCAGCAGTCGGGCGGGCTGGTTTGGTTCGGCCAATGGAGGGACGCTCTACCTCGACGAGATCGGTGACCTGCCGCTGCCGATCCAGATCAAATTGCTCGCGGCGCTGGAAAACCATGAAGTGACGCGGGTCGGTTCACATCAACCAAGCCCGGTGGATGTGCGGCTGGTGGCCGCCACCAGCATCGATCTGGCGCAAGCGGTCGCGGCCGGAAAATTCCATGAACGGCTTTATCACTACCTCAGCGAAGGCCAGCTCGAACTGCCGGCCTTGCGTGAACGGGTCGGCGATATCCTGTCGTTGGCCGAATACTTTCTCGGCATCTACAGCCAGCGCCTGGACCTGCCCGTGCCGCTGATCAGCGAGGCGGCGCAGCTGGTGCTGGAGCGGCATAGCTGGCCGGGTAATACCCGTGAGCTGGAAAACGTCATTCACTTTGCGCTGCTGGTGAGCACTGGCGATGAGATTTTGCCGGAGCATTTGAATTTGCCCGAGGTGGACGTCTCGCTGACGCAGATCGAACAGCAACTCAAGCGAATCCTCGCCAGCGGCTCCGACGCCGAGCAACAAGCCTTGAAGCAACTGCTCAAAAACGCCGCTGTCCTGTAGGAGCAAAGCTTGCTCGCGAACCAGACGACGCGGTCAGTCTGTCAGGACGCCTTCGCGGGCAAGCCTCGCTCCTACCAGAAGATTGGTGAGTTACAGCTGTATGAACAAAATGGAATATGAAAGTGAATAAAAGATATTGTTCGGGAATAAAAAATCCCGGTATTGTCCGCGTCACGCCAGCGATAGCACTTCACTGGCACTTGTACTCTTAGCCGTCGTCGATGACGACCGTGATTTTCGATAAGGACACTGCATGAAAAAGGTTCTGTTGTTCACCGCATTGGCGGCTGCCCTGACCGCGGGCCTGGCTCAGGCTGGCGAGAAACTGGTGGTTGCGGCGACCCCGATTCCACACGCCGAGATTCTCGAACTGATCAAGCCAACCCTCGCCAAAGAAGGTGTGGACCTGGAAATCAAAGTCTTCACCGACTACGTTCAGCCCAACGTACAGGTCGACCAGAAGCGTCTGGATGCCAACTACTTCCAGACCCTGCCGTACCTGAAAAGCTTCAACGAAGGCAAAGGCACTAACCTGGTCACCGTAATCGGCGTGCACGTCGAACCGTTCGGTGGCTACTCGAAGAAGGTCAAAACCCTGGCTGAGCTGAAAGACGGCGCAACCATCGCTATCCCGAACGAAGGCAGCAACAGCGGCCGTGCCCTGATCCTGCTGCAGAAGGCTGGCCTGATCGAGTTGAAAGACCCGAAAAACGCCCTGGCCACGCCGAAAGACATCGCCAAGAACCCGCACAACTTCAAGTTCAAGGAACTGGAATCGGCCATGCTGCCGCGCGTGCTGGATCAAGTCGACCTGGACATGATCAACACCAACTACGCGCTGGAAGCGGGTCTGAACCCGGCTAAAGACGCGCTGGTGATCGAAGGGGCCGATTCGCCTTACGTGAACTTCCTGGTCGCTCGTCCGGACAACAAGGACAGCGTTGCCATCCAGAAACTGGCCAAGGCCTTGACCAGTCCAGAAGTGAAAGCCTTCATCGAGAAGAAGTACAGCGGCGCGGTACTGCCGGCGTTCTGATTCGCGAAGTAAAACCCCTTCAAGGTTTCAACGCCGACGGCTGGTATTGCGTCGGCGTTTTTTATTGGGTCGCGAGATCAAAAGATCGCAGCCTCGTTTTACTCGACAGCTCCTACAGGGATACGCATTCCAAATGTAGGAGCTGTCGAGTGAAACGAGGCTGCGATCTTTTACTTCAGGCCACCCTGGCCTTCAACGCCCTGCGCAACGCCACCAGCCACTTCACGATGTCCTGCGGACTCATCCGCCGGGGCACTTCTACGTCTGCCATTTTTCGCTTCCTTGTGAGGGTTCGGTCGCAGGAGTCTGCTCAAAAGCTGTGCGTCCTTGAAGGCGCTGCTTGAAAACAAGACCCTTGCTGCGGCGCAAAGGAAAATAGTCGTCTTCCTCCTTCTCGGCAAATCCGCAGGATAGTTTTTTGCGTGATATCAATATGCTTTAACGGTATTTAAATTCTTCTTTTTATACCTTTAAAGTCGGTGCCTGCCGGGCAGTTATCCACTGCCCATGGACTGCGCCACCGTCGCTTACCCTGCGGCGTCCAGGATGTTCAATGAACTTCGATTACGCTTTTATCCTCAGCACCCTGCCGGCGTTTCTCAAAGCCGTGGGCGTGACGCTGCAGGTCGGCTTTATCGCCATCGGCACGTCGTTGCTGGTGGCGTTGATCAACGCGACGATCCTGGTGTTCCGCACGCCTTACTTGCAGCGCCTCGTTGGGTTGTATGTAGAGCTGGCGCGCAACACGCCATTGCTGATTCAACTGTTCTTCGTCTACTTCGCCTTGCCGGCGCTGGGCATCAAGGTCTCCGGGTTTGCCGCGGCCATCATTACCATGACCTTCCTCGGCGGCGCCTACCTCACCGAAGTGCTGCGCGCCGGCGTGGATGCCGTGCCCCAGGCGCAACTGGAATCCGGCCGTTCCATCGGCCTGTCCCATGGCCAATTGCTGCGTTACGTGATCCTGCCGCAAGCCGGCATCCTCAGCTTGCCGTCGCTGTTCGCCAATTTCATTTTTCTGCTCAAGGAGACCACCGTGGTCTCGGCGGTGGCGGTGCCGGAGATTCTCTACACCACCAAAAGCTACATCGCGCTCTACTACAAAACCTACGAAATGCTCGCCGTGCTGACGCTGATCTGCGTGCTGCTGTTTTTGCCGCTGTCGCTGTTGCTCAGCCGTCTGGAAAGGAGGCTCCAGCATGGCCAGTTCGGGTCTTGAGTTGCTCTGGGTGTCGTTGCCGCAACTGGGCAAGGGCGCTGCGCAAACCTTGTCGATCTCCTTCCTGAGCATCGCCATCAGCACCGTCGGTGGTGTGCTTTACGGCGTGTTGCGCACGCTGAATTCGAAATGGCTGAACGCGATTTTGCGGGTGTACCTGGAACTGTTCCGGGCGATTCCGGTGCTGGTCTGGTTGTACTTGCTGTTCTTCGGTCTGCCGATTTTCTTCGGCCTGAGCATTCCGAGCTTCTGGTGCGCGGTGCTGGTGTTGTCGTTGTGGGGCGCCAGCGAAGTCGGCGAAGTGGTGCGCGGTGCGTTGCATTCGTTGCCGCGCGGGCAGCGTGAAGCGGGGTTGTCGATTGGCCTGGACGGCCCGCAACTCTACGGCTACGTGCTGCTGCCGCAAGCGCTGAAACGCATGACGCCGCCGACCATTAACGTCTACACGCGGATCATCAAGACCAGCTCCCTGGCGGTGCTGATCGGTGTGGTGGACGTGATCAAGGTCGGCCAGCAAATCATCGAACGCACCTACGAATCCGTGCTGATCTACGGCGCGCTGTTCCTGTTTTTCTTTTTCATCTGCTACCCGCTGTCGGCCGCCTCGCGCGTGCTGGAGCGGCGCTGGACGCAAGCATGAGCGCACTGATCGAGTTCAAGGGTTTCAACAAATTTTTCGGCGAGCAACAGGTGCTCAACGATATCAACCTGCACGTTGAGTCGGGTGAAGTGATCGTCATCCTCGGTCCCAGCGGCTGTGGCAAAAGCACCCTGTTGCGTTGCTTGAACGGACTGGAAGTCGCCCACAGCGGCAGCTTGAAATTTGCCGGGCGCGAGCTGCTGGACAAGGGCACCGACTGGCGCGAAGTGCGGCAGCAGATCGGCATGGTGTTCCAGAGTTATCACCTGTTCCCGCACATGAGCGTGCTCGACAACCTGCTGCTTGGCCCGCTCAAAGTGCAGAAGCGCGACCGTCGTGAAGCGCGTGCTCAGGCTGAAGCCTTGCTCGAACGCGTGGGCCTTCTGGACAAGCGCGATGCGTATCCAAGGCAGCTTTCCGGTGGCCAGCAACAACGCATCGCCATCGTCCGGTCGCTGTGCATGAACCCCAAAGTCATGCTCTTCGATGAGGTCACCGCCGCCCTTGATCCGGAAATGGTCAAGGAAGTGCTGGAAGTCATTCAGGGCCTGGCCCGCGAGGGTATGACCCTGTTGATCGTCACCCACGAAATGGCCTTCGCCCGTGCCGTGGCTGACCGCATTGTGTTCATGGATGCCGGACGCATCCTTGAGCAAAACCCTCCCGAGATTTTCTTTACGAACCCGCAAACCGCACGAGCGCAGCAGTTCCTGGAGAAGTTCTCCTACGTCGCCGCACTACCCAAAACGACTCAAACAAAGGAACTGGAACTGCTATGAAAACTGCCAAGTCTTCACTCTTGCTACTGCCATTGCTCGGCCTGGCGCTTTTGGCTGGCTGCAACAAAACCGAAGAACCACCGAAGCCCAAAGTCGCCAGCGAAAGCACGGCGCCTGCCAGCTACCTGGATAAAATCAAGGCACGGGACAAACTGATCGTCGGTGTCTTCACCGACAAACCTCCCTTCGGTTTCGTCAATGAAGCGGGGCGCTACGTCGGTTTCGATACCGACATCGGCCGCCAATTTGCCAAGGATTTGCTGGGCGACGAAAACAAGGTTGAGTTCGTTGCCGTGGAACCGGCGAGCCGCATTCCGTTCCTGCAAAGTGACAAGGTCGACCTGATCCTGGCCAACATGACCGTCACCCCGGAGCGCAAGGAAGCGGTGGAGTTCACCAACCCGAACCTCAAGGTCGCCGTGCAGGCGCTGGTGCCTCAGGACAGCAGCGTGAAAAATCTGGACGACCTGGCGACCCGCACCACCATCGTGACCACCGGCACCACGGCCGACATTTGGCTGACAAAAAATCACCCGGACTGGAAGCTGCTGAAGTTCGAGAAAAACTCCGAATCCCTGCAAGCCCTGGCCAATGGTCGCGGTGATGCCTATGCGCAAGACAACCTGGTGCTGTTCAGCTGGGCCAAGCAGAACCCTGGCTACCGCGTGCTGAGCCAGACCCTGGGCGCCGAAGCGCCGATCGCGCCGGCGGTGAAGAAGGGCAACATCGAACTGCGTGACTGGGTGAACGCCGAGTTGGCGAAGCTGGGGGAAGAGAAGTATTTGCTCAAGCTCTACGACCAATATGTGCGTAAGGAACTGAGCGATGACACCAAGCCTGAGAGCGTGATTGTCGAGGGTGGGAAGTGGCAGGGGTGATCCCTTAACCATCGCATTGACCTTTCGGCCGCCTTCGCGAGCAAGCCCGCTCCCACATTCAACCGAGTTCGCACTGTGGAATACGGTCAAATGTGGGAGCGGGCTTGCTCGCGAAGGCGGTTTATCAGGCGCTAGTTAATCCGGCCAATACCATGAAGGCACATCCAGCACCCGCTGCCCGACAATCCCGGTCTGGCCAAGGGGCTTCTCCAGCACAATGCAATTGCACTCCGGATCTTCCTGCAACGCCGAAATCAACCGCCGCGCATGCGAAACCACCCAAACTTGACACTGCTCGGACGCCCGGATAATCAACCGCGCCAACGCCGGCAACAGGTCCGGATGCAAGCTGGTTTCCGGCTCGTTCAGCACCATCAGCGTCGGCGGCCGAGGCGTCAACAGCGCCGCCACCAACAGCAAATACCGCAACGTCCCGTCCGATAACTCGGCGGCCGACAGCGGTCGCAACAACCCTTCCTGATAAAACTCGATGGCAAAGCGTCCGCCCGGCAGCGATTCGATGTGCAGCCTCGCACCGGGAAAGGCGTCGCTGATCGCCGCCCGCAGCGCCTCGGGATCGCCGATTTCGATGATGGTCTGCAAGGCTGCCGCCAGGTCGCGGCCGTCGTGGTGCAACACCGGCGTGCGCGTGCCGAGTTGCGGTTGGCGCACCGGCGCATCGGTGTCACTGCGAAAGTGATCGTAGAAGCGCCAGCGCCGGATGAACTCGCGCATCTGCAGAACCTCCGGCGAAGTACGCAAGCTGCCGACCTGATCGAACAGGCTGTCGAAGTTCGGCGTGTGTTGGGCCAGCACGTCCCAGCTGCGGTTGGCGCGGGCGCGGATCATCGGCCCGTCGCGGTCTACCAGCAGGCTTGCCGGACGATAGAACGGCCCGGCCCAGACACATTCGCGCTTGATTTGCGGGTCGAGGCTGAACCGTGACGGAATGGGTGTGCTGTGCTCGGGCAGCATGAAGTGGCCGTTGGAGTCGGGCAGCCCGAGGCTGATCGAGTAACCGAAGTCTTCACCGGCGAATCCCAGGCGCAAGCGTTTTGCACCGTGTCGAACCGTCGCCTCAACCGGGACTTCACCATTGCGCATGCGTCTGGTGATGTTTTCCGGCCCCGCCCAGAACGTCGAATCCAGGCCACCCTCGCGGGCCAGCGCATTGACCACGCCGCCCTGGGCGGTTTCCGCCAACAGGCGCAGCGCGCGGTAGAGGTTGGATTTGCCGCTGCCATTCGGGCCGGTGATCAGGTTCAATCGGCCCAGCGGAATCACCAATTTATTGATCGAGCGGTAATTGGCCACCGCAAGGGTTTTGAGCATGGGGGAGCTTCCTGCTGCATAGGTGGCCAGTTTGCCTTATTGTCGGCGGCACTGTGACCCTGTGACTGTGTAGCAGCTGTCGAGCCTGCGAGGCTGCGTTCGAGGACGAAGTCCTCGCAAACCCGGTGTATGCGGTTCCTCTGACACACCGAGTTGCATGGTTTTACGACTGCTGCGCAGCCGAACGCAGCCTCGCAAGCTCGACAGCTGCTACAGGTCAAACGCAGGCTATGAAGTTGCGGCATGATCGCTTTATTTGAGGGGGCCGGATGCACCCTTGGAACCCTGTTCTACGCTCACAGTCGTATCGTCACTGGCACGCCCGTACAACGCAAAGGAGTCTGCATGGTTGGTCCTGGATTGAAAATAACAGTTGCCCTGAGCGTCTTGGTGCTGCTGACCGCTTGTGGTGAAAAAGCACAGGTCGAGAAGGACCTTCCACGGGTTTTCGTGCAAGAGGTCAAAGCGGCCGATTTCGGCGCCACGGTCACCTTGACCGGCGATGTTCAGGCGCGGGTGCAGACCGAACTCTCGTTCCGCGTGGGCGGCAAGATCATCCAGCGCACGGTCGATGTCGGTGACCGGGTTTCGGCCAAACAGGTGCTCGCCAAACTCGACCCGAAAGACCTGCAAACCAACGTCGACTCGGCCCAGGCCCAGGTCGTCGCCGAACAGGCGCGAGTCAAACAGAGCGCCGCCGCGTTCGTCCGTCAGCAAAAACTCCTGCCCAAGGGCTACACCAGCCAAAGCGAATTTGACGCCGCCCAAGCGGCATTGCGCAGCAGCCAGAGCGCGCTCACTGCCGCGCAGGCGCAACTGGCCAATGCCCGCGAACAACTGGGCTACACCTCGCTGATCTCCGACGCGCCGGGCGTGATTACCGCGCGCCAGGCCGAAGTCGGCCAAGTGGTACAAGCCACGGTACCGATCTTCAGCCTGGCCCGGGACGGTGAGCGCGACGCGGTGTTCAACGTCTACGAATCACTCCTGGCCGAGCCGCCATCGGACAAGACCGTGGTGGTCAGCCTGCTCGATAACCCGTCGATCAAAACCACCGGCACTGTTCGGGAAATCACCCCGGCCGTCTCGGCGCAGACCGGCACCGTGCAAGTCAAAGTCACCCTCAACGGACTGCCCGAAGGCATGCAGCTCGGTTCGGTGGTCAGCGCCACCGCCAAGACGCCCGGCAAATCTGCCGTTGAATTGCCATGGTCAGCCTTGACCAAAAACCTCAGCGAACCGGCCGTGTGGCTGGTGGACGCGGACGGCAAGGCGCAACTGCACGCGGTCACCGTCGGTCGCTACCTGACCGGTAAAGTCATCATCAATGGCGGTCTGGAAGGGGGTGAGAAAGTCATCATCGCCGGCGGCCAGTTATTGCACCCAGGGATGAAAGTGGAAATCGCCGAAAACACCTACAAGGATTTGGCTCCGGGAGCCCAGCCATGAAGCGCCTGATGCTGTTGTGCGCGGGTTTGCTGCTCGTCGCCTGTTCGAAAAAAGAGCCACCGCCGGAGCCTGTGCGTCCGGTACTGTCCATCGAAGTCAAAGCATTGAGCCAGGAAGACCTCGGGCGCTTTGCCGGCAGTATCCAGGCGCGCTACGAAAGCAATATCGGCTTCCGGGTGCCGGGTCGCATCGCCAGCCGTAACGTCGATGTCGGCGCCGAAGTCGAGAAGGGCGCCTTGCTCGCCACCCTCGACCCGACGGATCAGCAGAACCAGTTGCGTTCAGCCGAAGGCGATCTGGCGCGGATCCAGGCGCAATTCATCAATGCCCAGGCGAGCGCCCGACGCCAGCAGGAATTGTTTGATCGCGGAGTCGGCGCCCAGGCGCAACTGGACGCGGCCCAGACTGATCTGAAAACCACCCAGGCGTCCCTCGATCAGGCCAAGGCCTCGGTCGATCAGGCCAAGGACCAGCTCAATTACGTGCAATTGCGCGCCGATCACAAAGCCGTCGTCACCGCATGGAATGCCGAAGCCGGGCAAGTGGTCACGGCGGGTCAGCAAGTGGTGACCCTGGCGCAACCGGACATCAAGGAGGCGGTGATCGACCTGCCCGACACGCTGGTCGATCAGCTGCCGCCGGACGTGGTGTTCCAGGTCGCCGCGCAATTGGACCCGAGCATCACCAGCACGGCGATCATCCGCGAGATCGAACCCCAGGCCCAAAGCGCCACCCGTACCCGTCGCGCCCGCTTGAGCCTGGCCGAAACACCGCCGGGCTTTCGCCTCGGCACGGCCATCAGCGTGACCCTCAGCTCGGCGATCAAGCCGCGTCTCGAACTGCCGGCCACCGCCCTGCAAGAAATCGACGGTAAAACCCGTATCTGGGTCGTCGACCCGCAGAACCAGACCGTTTCCCCGCGAGACGTCAGCCTGATCAGTCGCACCGACTCAACGGTGATTCTGGCCAACGGCGTGAAGAGTGGAGAGCGCGTGGTCAGTGCCGGTGTCAACAGCCTCAAGCCGGGGCAGAAAGTCAAAGTCGATGAGGACAGCCCGCGATGAAAGGGAGTTTCAACTTATCCGAATGGGCCCTCAAACATCAGTCGTTCGTCTGGTATTTGATGTTCGTCGCGCTGCTGATGGGCGTGTTCTCGTACATGAACCTGGGCCGCGAGGAAGACCCCTCGTTCACCATCAAGACCATGGTGATCCAGACCCGTTGGCCCGGCGCCACCCAAGAAGAAACCCTCAAGCAGGTCACTGACCGCATCGAGAAAAAACTCGAGGAACTCGACTCCCTCGACTACGTGAAAAGCTACACGCGTCCCGGCGAATCAACGGTATTTGTCTACCTGCGCGACACCACCAGCGCCAAGGACATCCCGGAAATCTGGTACCAGGTGCGCAAGAAGATCAACGACATTCGCGGCGACTTCCCCAAGGGCCTGCAAGGGCCGGGGTTCAACGACGAATTCGGCGATGTGTTCGGTTCGGTGTATGCCTTCACCGCCGATGGCCTGTCGATGCGCCAGTTGCGCGATTACGTGGAACAGGTGCGGGCCGCGGTCCGCGACGTGCCGGGGCTGGGCAAGGTCGAGATGATCGGGGAGCAGGATGAAGTCCTGTACCTGAATTTCTCCACGCGCAAACTCGCGGCGCTGGGCATCGACCAGCGTCAAGTGGTGCAGAGCCTGCAATCGCAGAACGCGGTGACCCCGGCCGGGGTGATCGAGGCCGGGCCGGAGCGGATTTCCGTGCGCACCTCTGGGCAGTTTGCGTCCGAGAAAGACCTGGCCAACGTCAACTTGCGGCTCAACGACCGCTTCTATCGCCTGGCCGACGTCGCTGAAATCAGCCGCGGTTACGTCGACCCGGCCACCCCGCAGTTCCGCTTCAACGGTCACCCGGCCATCGGCCTGGCGATTGCGATGAAGAAGGGCGGCAACATCCAGGAGTTCGGCAAGGCCCTGCACCAGCGCATGACCGACCTGACCGCCGACCTGCCGGTGGGCGTCGGCGTGCACAACGTCTCCGACCAGGCTGAAGTGGTGGAAAAGGCTGTTGGCGGCTTCACCAGTGCGCTGTTCGAAGCGGTGGTGATCGTGCTGATCGTCAGCTTCATCAGCCTCGGCGTGCGCGCCGGGTTGGTGGTGGCGTGCTCGATTCCGCTGGTGCTGGCGATGGTCTTCGTCTTCATGGAATACAGCGGCATCACCATGCAGCGGATTTCCCTCGGTGCGCTGATCATCGCCCTCGGCCTGTTGGTGGACGATGCGATGATCACCGTCGAGATGATGGTCACGCGCCTGGAAATGGGCGAAACCAAGGAGCAGGCGGCGACATTCGCCTACACCTCGACCGCGTTCCCGATGCTCACGGGCACGTTGGTCACGGTCGCCGGTTTTGTGCCGATTGGCCTGAACGCCAGCTCCGCGGGTGAGTACACCTTCACGCTGTTTGCAGTGATCGCCGTGGCGATGATTGTGTCGTGGATCGTCGCGGTGCTGTTCGCCCCGGTGATTGGCGTGCACATCCTCAGCACCAATGTGAAACCGCACTCGGCCGAGCCGGGTCGCATCGGCCGTGCGTTCAACTACAGCATGCTCTGGGCCATGCGCAATCGCTGGTGGGCCATTGGCATCACCGTCGCGCTGTTCGTGGCGTCGGTATTTTCCATGCAGTTCGTGCAGAACCAGTTCTTCCCGTCCTCGGACCGTCCGGAAATCCTCGTCGACCTCAACCTGCCGCAAAACGCCTCGATCGACGAGACGCGCAAGGCCGTCGACAAGCTCGAAGCGACGCTCAAGGACGACCCGGACATCGTGCGCTGGAGCACCTACATCGGCGAAGGTGCGATCCGTTTCTACCTGCCCCTCGACCAGCAATTGCAGAACCCGTACTACGCGCAATTGGTGATCGTCAGCAAAGGCCTGGAATCGCGCACCGCGCTCAGCCAGCGCTTGCGTGAACGGTTGCGCAAAGACTTCGTCGGCATTGGCAGCTACGTCCAGGCCTTGGAAATGGGCCCTCCGGTCGGACGGCCGATCCAGTATCGGGTCAGCGGCAAGGACATCGATCAGGTGCGCAAGCATGCGATCGAGCTGGCGACTGAGCTGGACAAGAACTCGCACATCGGCGAAATCATTTACGACTGGAACGAGCCGGGCAAAGTCCTGCGCATCGACATCGCCCAGGACAAGGCACGGCAACTGGGGCTGTCGTCGGAGGACGTGGCCAACCTGATGAACAGCATCGTTGTTGGCTCGCCAATCACTCAGGTGGACGACGATATCTACCTGATCAACGTCGTCGGTCGCGCCGAAGACGCCGAGCGCGGCACGCCGGAAACCTTGCAGAACCTGCAGATCGTCACACCGGGCGGCACCTCGATTCCGCTGCTGGCCTTCGCCACGGTGCGTTATGAACTCGAGCAGCCGCTGGTCTGGCGTCGCGACCGCAAGCCGACCATCACCATCAAGGCGGCGGTGCGCGACGAGATCCAGCCGACCGACCTGGTGAAACAGCTGCAACCGACCATCGATAAATTCGCTGCGGGTTTGCCGGTGGGCTACAAGGTCGCCACGGGCGGTACGGTCGAGGAAAGCGGCAAGGCCCAAGGGCCAATCGCCAAGGTCGTGCCGCTGATGCTGTTCTTGATGGCGACCTTCCTGATGATCCAGCTGCACAGCGTGCAGAAGCTGTTCCTGGTGGCCAGCGTCGCGCCGCTCGGGCTTATTGGCGTGGTGCTGGCGCTGATCCCGACGGGCACGCCGATGGGCTTTGTGGCGATCCTCGGGATCCTCGCGCTGATCGGCATCATCATCCGCAACTCGGTGATCCTGGTGACCCAGATCGAGGCGATGGAGAAAGACGGCCTGTCACCGTGGGACGCCGTGGTGCAAGCCACTGAGCACCGGCGTCGACCGATTCTGCTGACGGCTGCGGCGGCGAGTCTGGGGATGATCCCGATTGCCCGGGAAGTGTTTTGGGGGCCGATGGCCTACGCGATGATTGGCGGGATCATTATTGCGACGTTGCTGACGCTGCTGTTTTTGCCGGCGCTGTATGTGGCCTGGTACAAAATCCGCGAGCCGAAGAAAGCAGTGCAGTGAGGCACAAACCCTGTGGGAGCGGGCTTGCTCGCGAAAGCGGTTTAACATTCAACCTCTCTGTTGTCTGACCAAACGCCTTCGCGAGCAAGCCCGCTCCCACAATTGACCGAGTAGCCCGGTTGACCGCGGTCCTTTGTAGGAGCGAGGCTTGCCCGCGAAGACGTCCGAACGGACTACACAGGCTTGCGCCAAACACTCGCCAACCAAGGCTGCTGCTCACGCGGCAGCCCCGCTGGCCGGTAGTAATGCTCCAACTCGACAAACCCGGCCTCGGTCAGCAATTGCTGCCACGTCTGAAGATCGTGATACGCCCCATACCGTGGCCCATTCCAGCCTTCCTGATTCTCGCCACGAGGATTGGAACTGAACAACACACCGCCCGGCTTCAACGCCCCACGTAACTCCTTCAACACCCGAGGCAACTCCTGGCTCGGGATGTGAAACAGCACTGCATTGGCAAAAATCCCGTCGAAGCGTTCAGCCGGCAAATCGAGCTTCAAGAAGTCCTGCTGCCAGACCTCGCAACCACTGTCCTCCCGCGCCATCTGCGCAAACTTCTCCGAGCCATCGAGCCCGACAGCCGTGTGCCCCATACGAGTGAACGTCTGCAAATCTCGCCCCGGCCCACAGCCGAAATCGAGAATGCTGAACGGCGCCTCACCCTGAATGTGTCGCAGCAAGGCATCGATGTTCTGGCTGACATCGTGATCGCGAGTGCCTTCGCGAAAACCTTCGGCCACCGAGTTGTAATGGCCCAGGGTGGTGGCGGTGATCTGCTGGAGGTCGTCGGGCGTCTGTTTCATGGTCGGCTGCGCAGGCAATTGGGATTCGCCGAATATACGCCATGAGGCTGGAAGCTGCTGCGCAGCTGTTCGCGGGCAAGCCTCGCTCCTACAGGGGTCGGCGTTGATCTGTAGGAGCGAGGCTTGCCCGCGAAGGCGGTATCACTGACAACCAATGACTCAGCGCTTGTTCAACCCCCGAGCCAACCGATCCCCGCCCAACTGAATAATCGCCACCAACACCACCAGCAACACAATCACCGTCAACATGATCTGGCTATCAAACCGCTGATACCCATACCGATAGGCAATGTCGCCCAACCCACCGGCACCAATCGCCCCGGCCATGGCCGAGGAGTTGATCATCGTCACCAAGGTAATGGTGAAACCCCCGACAATCCCCGGCAACGCCTCAGGCAACAACACATGCCAGACGATGTGCCAGCGCCGGCAGCCCATGGCTTGCGCGGCTTCAATCAAGCCGAAATCCACCTCGCGCAAACTGACCTCGGCAATACGCGCAAAGAACGGCGTGGCAGCAATGGTCAGCGGCACCACGGCGGCCCAAACGCCGTACGTAGTGCCAACGATCAACCGCGTGAACGGAATCAGCGCCACCATCAGAATCAAAAAAGGAATCGAGCGGAACAGATTAACGAACGCCCCCAACGCACGGTTCAGCGCCGGGGCTTCGTAGATCCCGCCCTTGGAACTGGTGACCAGGATCACCGCCAGCGGAATGCCCGCCAGCAGTGCGATCAGCGACGAGACGCCGACCATCAGGAAGGTGTCGATGAAGCCCTGCAGCAAGCGATCAAACCACATAACCCAGCACCTCCACCTGTTGTGCCCAGTTGCCAGCGCGTTGGCGCAGTTCTTCGGCGCCGAGGGACGAGCCCGTCACCGCCAGCAGCAGTTGTCCCAGCGCATGGCCCTGAATCCGTTCCACGCCACCTTGCAGCAGCCGCACGCGGCCACCGAGGGCGCTGAACAGTGCGGCGACGTCAGGTTCTTCGTGGGCGGCTCCGGTGAATTGCAATCGCAGCACCACGGCGTTCTCTGCGCTGTTCGGCTGTGGACGCAAACGGTTTTGCAGTTCCTCCGGCAAGGCGTGTTGCAGCGGTGCGAGCAAGGTCTTGCTGACCTCGTGCTGCGGGTTGCCGAACACTTCCCACACCGGCCCTTGCTCGACGATTCGGCCATGTTCCAGCACCACGACGCGATCACAGATATCGCGAATCACCGCCATCTCGTGAGTGATCAGCACGATGGTCAAACCCAGCCGCTGATTGATCTCGCGCAGCAGGCCGAGAATCGATTGGGTGGTCTCTGGATCAAGCGCCGAAGTGGCCTCATCGCACAGCAGAATCTCCGGGTCATGCACCAGCGCCCGGGCGATACCGACACGCTGTTTCTGCCCGCCGGAAAGCTGTGCCGGGTAGGCTTTGTGTTTCTCTTGCAGGCCCACCAACTCCAGCAACTCACGGACTTTCTTCTCGCGCTTGTCCTTGGGCACACCGGCCACTTTCAGCGGCAATTCGACGTTCTGCCAAACCGTCTTGGCCGACATCAGATTGAAGTGCTGGAAGATCATGCCGATGCGCCGACGCAGCGCCACCAGACGGTCTTCATCGAACGCACCGATGTCGACCTGATCGATCAGCACCCGACCCGTGCTCGGTTGTTCGAGGCGGTTGATGGTGCGGATCAGCGACGACTTGCCGGCGCCGCTGCGGCCGATGATGCCGAACACTTCACCACGCTGGATCGCCAGGTCAATGCCGTGCAGCGCCGCCACCGGGCCTTGCTGGCCGTTGTAGGTTTTGCCCAGGCCAACGAAGCGCACGTGAGCGCGATTGAAGTCCGGGTGCAGCTCCGTCTGTTCGGCTTTCTGTGGCTCTGGAATCTCCAGTCGCCGTTGGATCGCGGCCGTCATTCTCAGCTTTCCCAACCGGCTTGATAGAGCTTGCCGTGCGCCTTATCCAGCGCCGCACGAACCACCGGCGAATGCTGGTAGATGTCGACGAATTTGATCAGGCGCGGGTCGGTTTTGCTTTTCGGCTGGATCACGAACTGAATCACGTATTCCTTGTGATCGAGGCCATCGAACAGCAGGGCAGAGCCGGCATCGAAGGTCTTCGACAGGCGGATGTAGGCGGGGTAGCCCTGGACCAGATCGGCATCATCGTAGGCGCGCACCAGTTGCACGGCTTCGACCTGAAGGATTTTGATTTTCTTCGGGTTGGCGATGATGTCTTCTTCGGTGGCCTTGTAGCCGACGCCCGGTTTGAGCGTGATCAACCCGGCTTTGGCCAGCAGTTGCAAACCACGACCGCTGTTGATCGGATCGTTGGCAATGGCGACGCTGGCACCTTCCGGCAGTTCGTCGAAGCTTTTGTATTTCTTCGAGTAGAGGCCGACGTTGTTGATGATCCCCGGCTTGAACGGCACCAGGTCAAAACCGGCGGCGGCCTTGGCGTTTTCCAGAAACGGGATGTGCTGGAAGTAGTTCACATCGATGTCGCCGGCCGCGAGGCTGACGTTAGGGGCGATCCAGTCGCTGAACTCCACGAGTTCGACTTTCAGGCCTTGTTTGCTGGCTTCTTCTACCGCGGCTTCCAGGGGAATGGCGAAGGCGGCGGTGGTGCCGACTTTTAGCGGCGCGTCGGCGGCGAAGGTCACGGAGCTGAAGAGGCCGAGGGCCAGGGCCAGTGCTTTGACTGGGTGGGTCAGGTGTTTTTTGGTCATGTTGG
The DNA here is from genome assembly GCF_044746405.1 of Pseudomonas sp. NPDC086251. Lineage (NCBI taxonomy): Bacteria > Pseudomonadati > Pseudomonadota > Gammaproteobacteria > Pseudomonadales > Pseudomonadaceae > Pseudomonas > Pseudomonas sp. NPDC086251. The sequence continues at coordinate 129,611 of NZ_JBIVBY010000009.1, read as the reverse complement.
TTATCCAGTCAGTGCAGAAATATTGGGTGTTTGGGCGGGCCTCTTCGCGGGCAAGCCTCGCTCCTACAAGGGCAACGCAATCCCTGTAGGAGCGAGGCTTGCCCGCGAAGCTTTTAGCGTCTAAACGCCGACCCCGTGTGTTGCTGTGGCAAATGCGCCTCACCATGAAACAGCTTCTCCCGCAGGCTGCCGCTGTCATAAGCCGTCTTGTACGACCCACGACGCTGCAACTCCGGAATCACCAGATCGATGAAATCCACATAGCTTTCCGGTGTGACAATCCGCGTCAGGTTGAAGCCATCGAGTCCGGTTTGCGCAATCCACGATTCCAGCTCATCAGCCACTTGCTCAGGCGAACCCACCACCGTGATGTAGCGGCCACCGAGGGCGTGTTGCTCGAGCAATTTGCGCCGGGTCCAGTCGTTGTTTTGCAGGTTCCTGGTTGCCGACTGGATCGCGTTGCTCTTCACGTACTGGATCGGTTCGTCGATCTCGTACTGGGAAAAATCGATCCCCGTGGACGCAGAAAAATGCGCCACGCCGGCCTCGGCGCTGGCATAACTCAGGTACTCGGCATGCTTGGCCCAGGCCAGTTCTTCGGTTTCGCCGACGATCACGTTCAGCCCCATGAACACCTTGATGTCCTCGGGGTTGCGCCCGGCCTCGACGGCACTGGCGCGTACCTTGTCCACCTGAACCTTGGTCGACGGCTTGTTCTGGCCGCTGATGAACACGCACTCGGCATGGCGTCCGGCGAACTGCAAACCGCGATCCGAACTGCCCGCCTGGAACAGCACCGGCGTGCGTTGCGGCGACGGCTCGCAAAGGTGATAGCCCTCGACCTGATAGAACTCGCCGTGGTGCTCGACCTTGTGCACTTTCGCAGGTAAGGCGTAGATCCGTTGCTGGGGATCGTTGATCACCGCGCCGTCTTCCCAACTGCCTTCCCAGAGTTTGTAGAGCACTTGCAGGTACTCGTCGGCCTGGTCGTAGCGGCGGTCGTGCTCGACTTGTTCACTCAGGCCCATGGCCTTGGCGGCGCTGTCGAGGTAACCGGTGACGATGTTCCAACCCACACGGCCACGGCTCAAATGATCGAGCGTCGACATGCGCCGGGCGAACAGATACGGCGGCTCGTAGGTCAGGTTGGCAGTGAGGCCGAAGCCGAGATTTTTGGTCACACCGGCCATGGCCGAAACCAGCAGCAACGGGTCGTTGACCGGCAGTTGGATCGACTCTTTGAGGGTCACGTCCACCGAGTTCTGGTAGACGTCGTACACACCGACGATGTCGGCGATGAACAAACCGTCGAACAGCCCGCGCTCCAGCAGTTGCGCCAGTTCGGTCCAGTATTCGAGGGTCTTGTACTGGGTGGAGGTGTCCCGTGGATGCGTCCACAGCCCATGGTTGATGTGCCCGACGCAGTTCATGTTGAACGCGTTGAGCAGGATTTTCTTTTTCGAGTCGGGCATCAGATGGTCCCCCGCAACGGCGGGTTTTCATCGTTGAGGTAGTAATTGCCGACTGCGTGGTACTTCCAGCGCACCGGGTCGTGCAGCGTGTGCACCCGAGCGTTGCGCCAGTGGCGATCCAGACCGTGCTCGATCAGGGTCGCCTGACTGCCGGCGAGTTCGAACAGCGTGCTGCCGGCCGCGAGGGAAATCTCGGTGCTGATGGCGCGGGCTTCGGCGACGGCAATCGATGCCGCAGCGACGGTCTCGGCATTGGTGTCAGCCTGGGCCTTGTCGAGGAATTCACCGGCGCGTTCCAGCAAGGCTTCGGCGGCGTGCAGGCGAATGCTCAAGTGGCCGAAGCTCTTGAGGGTGAGCGGGTCTTCGGTGGCGAGGTCGTTGCCCGAGTCGATCCACGGCCGGGTTTTGGTGCGCACGAAGTGCAGCGCATCTTCATACGCGGCGCGGGCGATGCCGGTGTCGATGGCGGCATGGAGAATTTGCGCCAACGGGCCAACCGGCGTCGGGCGCTCGAAGGCGTTTTGAAACGGGATCACGTCTTCGGCGGCGACGTAGACGTCTTCGAATACCACGGAACCGCTGCCGGTGGTGCGCTGGCCGAAACCGCTCCAGTCGTCGATGACCGTCAGGCCTTTGCTGGCCCGTGGCACGAAGGCCAGTTGCTGCACGCCGTTTTCATCCACCACCGAGGTCGGAATGCGCTGGGCGTAAATCGCGCCTGTGGCGTAGAACTTGCGACCGTTGATGCGATAGCCATCGCCGTCGCGCTTGAGGCTGGTGACGCGGTCGTGGGCGGTTTTTGTCCCGAGTTCGGCGAGCGCATTACCGAAGCGCTGACCGGCCAACACTTCGGCGTACAGACGGTTCTTTTGCTCTTCGCTGCCGTTTACTCGCAGTACTTCGAGGGCATAGAAATGGTTCTGCGGAATCTGTCCCAGTGAGCCGTCGGCCTGGGCGATCAGCGCGATGACGTTGGCCAGTGTGACGTTGGAAACGCCAGCGCCACCGTACTCCTTCGGCACGCTGATGCCCCAAAGGCCCGAGCGGGAAAACACTTCCAGTTCCGGGTGCGGCAAACGGCGTTCACGGTCGCGCAGGGCGCTGTCGCGTTTGAAATCTTCGGCCAGGTCACTGGCGACAATCAGGGCTTGCTCATCGCTGGTGATGACCGCGACGTGGTGAGAAAGGGTCATGTGTTTCTCCTGAGATTTGATCAAAAGTGTTCTGGTCGTTAAATCCAGGAATGGCGAGCGGGCAACGTGCCGTTCAGGTGATAAGTGCCGACGGCGTGGTATTTCCAGCGCACCGGGTCGTGCAAGGTGTGCACGCGGGCGTTGCGCCAGTGGCGATCGAGATTGAATTCGGCGAGGGTGGCGCGGCTGCCGGCGAGTTCGAACAGCTTTTCGCTGGCCAGCAGCGAGATCTCGGTGGTCAGCACTTTGGCTTCGGCCACGGCAATCGAGGCGCGGGCAGCGGACGCGGCGGTGAGCGGCGCGGCACTGACCTGATCGAGCACCTGCCCGGCCTTGCGCAGCAGCGCTTCAGCGGCGTGCATTTCGATTTTCAGTTTGCCGATATCGGCGATCACGTACAGGTCATCGCTGGCCCGTTCGACGTTGGCGTCGATCCACGGCCGGGCGCGGGTCTTGACGAATTCGATGGCGTCGTCGATGGCGCCGCGAGCGATGCCGGCGTCGATGGCCGCTTGTATCAATTGCGACACGGCGCCCTGGATATTTGGCTGTTCGTTGATCTTCCAGTTATCCACTACCAGTTCGGCGTCGACCCGCACGTTGTTGAGCAGAATGGTGCCACTGGCGGTGGTGCGTTGGCCGAAGCCGGACCAGTCATCAACGATGCGCAAACCTGGCGTGCCGCGACGGACGAAGGCCAGCACTTGCTTGCCGTCGTCGTTCAGCGCTTTGACGGCGACCCAGTGGGCGAACAGTGCGCCGGTGGAGTAGAACTTCTGGCCGTTGATGACGTAGCCATCACCCTCAGCGGTGATGCGTGCCTTGAGTTCCAGGGTGTTTTTGGTGCCGCGTTCTGGCCCGGCATTACCGATGCGCCAGCCATCGAGCACGCTTTTGAACAGCTGCTTTTTCTGCGCTTCAGTCGCGCTGCCGAGCACCAGGTTGAGGATGCCGAACTGGTTCTGCGGGATCTGCCCGAGGGCCGGATCGGCGGCGGAAATAATCGCGAAAACCTCGGCCAGGGTGACGAACGAAACCTGCGGTCCGCCGTACTCGCGCGGGATGGCAATGCTGCCCAGGCCGCTGCGGGTGAACTGTTCGATTTCCGACCACGGCAGCTTGCGCTGCTGGTCGCGTTTGGCCGCTTGCAGGCGGGCGGCGTGCGCCAGCTCATGGGCGGCCTTGATGGCTTGTGCGTCGTTGCGCAGGACTTGCGCGGGCAACAACAATGGGGCGATGTCCAGATCACTCTGGATAGTTGCTTCTGCCAGACTGGACATCAGTGCCGCTCCTTGGCTGCACGCAATGCCCTGGCGATCTGCACTGGGGTGATTGTGTTCCGGACCATACCTACCTCACATCTCATGGAAACGCCGCGATGGGTGCGGCGAACGAAAATCAAGAATGTCCGGTGGTCCGGTGCATATACCCTAAGCGTGTATAAAAAATTAATAAACTAACTTTTAGGAATATGGATAGAAGTGTGCCGCCACGAACTGTACGCACAGCAACAGTTGTTTCTGGTGCAACAGTTCAAGGCAGCATCCGGCTTCTGTAGGAGCGAGGCTTGCCCGCGAAAGCGTCGGATTTGTCACACCGCGTTATCGTTCTTCGCGAGCAAGCTTCGCTCCTACAGGGTATGGATTTGTGCAGCCGATCTTCAGCCTGCGCACCGGTGCCCAGCGCGAGTTGTTACCCACCCGGTCGAGGATGCAGTACGTCACTTCCAGTCGCAGGTCTTCGCCGGCTTCGAGAATGAGGGCGGGTGGCACCCAGACCTGAATCGGCTGGCCGACATCGCCAGCCTTGAGCCGTGGCAGGTCCATGCGCACATCGCCCCAGCGCAGGGTGATTTCATCGTTGACGGCCATGTTCAGGTACGGCGCGATGGTCAATGGGACGCCGCGCTTGATCTGGTTCGGATTGACCCCCTGACGGCGGATGGTCTCGGGAATGCTCACCGGCGTCAGGCTTTGGTTTTCATCGCCGCACAGCGCAGAGGGCTGGCCTCCAGGGCAGTCGAGCTTGACCTGAACGCGCGTGGCGGCAGATATCGCCGGCCCTTGCCCGATTTGCATGATCCGGTAGTGAATACGCGAATCGCCATTGCTGATAAAGCTCTCGGGCACCCGCAGTTGAACGGGTTGGCCGACATCGTTGGCCGTCAAGGTTCGGGAGGCGACGTAGCAGTTGTCCCAGAACAGTTCGATCAGGTCGCCTTCGTCCATGCCGGGATAAGGCGCCACATCGATCAGCAAGTGCGCCGCCGAGGTGATGTTGATACCGGTCTTTTGCGTTTGCGCCAGGGTCGGGGCCGCAAGTTCGGGTTTGTTCGACGTGCTTGTCATGGGGTTTCTCCTTGAAAACTTGCAGTGAAGTCCGTTTCTGAAAGATCAAAAGGCGTGAATTGCCGAGTAACAATACGGCTAATTATTTGTTCGGCTTAAATAATGATCGGCGCCTGTTGGAGGCTAGATAAGAGTGCGCTTGAATCTGTGTCAACAGCATTTATTAGTTGGGCGTTGAATATTCACTTAATCAGAAAGTTCCTACAAGGCGGTGTTAATAAACTGCACCGACCTGTCGACTATGACTGCGACTTTTGTGGCTTTTATGCCACAACGGCAGCGATGCCTTGGTTAAGGTTGATTGAGTGCTTTTTGGATTTTAGGCAGTGATGATCTGTTGCAGAACATATATATATATATGTACCGCAAGCAACAACAGAGGGCATTGTAAGATTTACGTGGTTTTTAACGAGTGAGAAGGGAGGCAAGTGTACTTCCATCCATGGAAGCCGGTGCTGATATAGCGTTAACTCAGTTGTGAGCGTTATTCAAAAACTTGCTGAGAAACTGTTTAGTCCGTTCTTCTTTCGGATTGGCAAACAGCGCCTTCGCTTCACCTTGCTCGACGATCACACCTTTGTCGAAAAACACCACACGGTTGGCCACGTCGCGGGCAAAGCCCATTTCGTGGGTGACGATCACCATGGTGCGCTTCTCTTCGGCCAGGCTGCGGATGGTCGCCAGCACTTCACCCACCAATTCCGGGTCGAGGGCTGAGGTGGGTTCGTCGAACAGGATCACTTCCGGCTCCATTGCCAACGCACGGGCAATCGCCACACGCTGTTGCTGGCCGCCGGAAAGGCGTCGCGGGTAAGCGTCTTCCTTGCCCGCCAGGCCAACCCTGGCCAACAGCTTTTTACCCAGGGCAACGGCTTGGTCACGCGGGATTTTCTTCACCACGATCGGGCCTTCGATCACATTTTCCAGGGCCGTGCGATGCGGGAACAGGTTGAAGCTCTGGAACACGAAGCCCACGTGTTGGCGCAAGCGTCGCACCAGGCTCTGTTGCTGGTTCAGCGGGCGGCTGCCATCGATTTCGATGTCACCGACCTTGATCCGGCCGCTGGTGGGTTCTTCCAGAAAGTTCAGGCAACGCAGGAACGTGGTTTTACCCGAGCCGCTGGGCCCGATGATCGCCACGACCTCACCTTCCTTTACCACCAGATCGATGCCGTTGAGCACGACTTGACCCTTGAACTGCTTTGTCAGTTTTTCCACGACAATCATGGGGTCAGTTCTCCTGATCGTGCCGATTGACCCGCTCTTCCAACTTGTTCTGCAGGTGCGAGAGCACCGTGGCCAGAACCCAGTAGATCAGTGCGGCGGCAAGGTACATGGTAAACACTTCGAAGGTGCGGGCCGTGATCAGCTGCGCCTGGCGGAACAGTTCCGGCACCTGGATGGTGGCGGCCAGCGCGGTGTCCTTGACCAGCGAAATGAAGCTGTTGCCCAGCGGCGGCAATGCGGTGCGCATCGCTTGCGGGATGATGGCCCGGCGCAGGGTCTGCGCGCGGGTCATGCCGATACTGGCCGCCGCTTCCCACTGGCCGCGCTCGATGGAGCTGATCGCGGAACGCAGGATTTCACAGGCGTAAGCCGCCATGTTCAGCGAGAAGCCGATCAGGGCCGCCGGCAGCGGATCGAGTTCCATGCCCAATTGCGGCAAGCCGTAATAGATCACGAACAGTTGCACCAGCAACGGCGTGCCGCGAAAGAACGACACGTAGATGCGGGCGATCCAGCTCACGAGCTTGAAGCGCGACAGGCGCATCAATGCCAGGCCGAAGCCCAGCATGAGGCCGAAGAACATCCCGCCCAGGCTCAAGATGACCGTGTAGTAGGCCCCCTTGAGCAGGAAGGGCAGGGAGTCCAGTGCGAGTTGGAAAGCTTCTTCCATTATTGAGTGACGTCAGCGCTGAAGTATTTTTCCGAAAGCTTTTTCAGCGTACCGTCGGCACGCAGCTTGTCGATGGCTTTGTTCACCGCAGCCAGCAACTCAGGCTCGCCTTTGCGCAGGGCAATACCGGCTTCCTGACGGGAGAACGCTTCGCCGGCGGCGACCGTGTCCTTGGCCTTCTTGGCGTATTCCAGTGCGGCGAGGCGGTCGATCAGAATGGCGTCGATGCGGCCAACGCGCAGGTCCTGGAACTTGGTCGGATCATCGTCATAGGTCTTGATAATGGCTTTCGGTTGATTGTCCTTGAGCCATTGTTCGTAGTTGGTGCCCAGGCCGACGCCGACTTTCTTGCCGGCCAGATCGGCGGCGGTCTTGATGGTGTCTTTGTTCTTGGTCAGAACCAGCGCCTGAATCCCGGAAACGGTGTACGGCTCGGAGAAGTCATACTTCTTTTTGCGTTCTTCGGAGATGGTCACCTGGTTGATCACGGCGTCCAGACGCTTGGATTCCAGGGCGGCGAGGATGCCGTCCCATTTGGTCGGTTGCAGTTTGACCTTCACGCCCAGCTCTTTGGCCAGGGCTTCGGAGAATTCAACTTCGAAGCCGGCCAGTTTGCCGTCGGCGTCGACGAAACTGAACGGTGGGTAAGTGCCTTCCAGGCCGACGTTGATCACGCCAGCGTCTTTGATTTTTTGCAGTTGCTCACCGGCAACCGCTTGCCCCAACAGGCCGGCGCTGAGTGCCAGGCCCAGCGAACCGACGAGCAGATTTCGACGTAGTGCGGAAAAATTCATGACAAGCCCCTGTGTTTTCTTATGAAGACGCTTTTAGGAAAGTTGGCAAAATCGGGATTTGGACGACAGCGATATCCTGCCCTAAAGCAGCGTATGCGTCTCGCAGCAAATTCGCCTGCGGCGTGACTATATGACGGTGTTTTTAGATTGGAAAATAATTAATATTGCGTTTGTTATTCTTTTATTGAATATGCAGGGTCGCCTTCGCGGGCAAGCCTCGCTCCTACAGGGATTGGGCCGGACGATAATTCCTTGATCGACGCAAAAACCTGCAGGCGCGAGGCTTACCCGCGAAGCGCATAGAGCTCTCAGAACGCTGTGTTATACGCAAACAATGCCGGTGCCCCGCCGGTATGCAGGAAGATGATCGGGCCTTCATCAAAACGCCCGCGACCAATGCCATCCAGCAACCCGGCCATGGCCTTGCCGGTGTATACCGGATCGAGCAACAACCCTTCCTGACTCGCCAGCAGCTTCACCGCTGAAAGGGTCCCGGCATTCGGTTCGCCATAACGCGGGCCAAAGTACTCATCCCACAAATCGACTTTGAAACTCGCCGGCAGGCTCACGCCCAACAACTCGGCAGTGCGCTCAGCCAGGCCTTGAACCTTCGGCCGCTGATCTTCTTCGCTACGGGACACCGTGACGCCAATCACTGGCAAATCCGCGAGTACTTCGCTCAATGCCAACGCCAGGCCGCTGTGCGTGCCGGCGCTGCCGGAAGCGAGAACGACGGCGGCGAATTGCAGGCCGGTGTCCTTGATCTGTTCGGCCAGTTCCAGCCCGGCACGCACGTAACCCAAAGCACCCAAGGCGTTGGAGCCACCAATCGGCACCAGATACGGCTTCTTGCCGTTGTTGCGCAGGCGATCAGCCAGGGACTGCAATTGTTCGTCGGCGTTGTCGAGGTTTTCGACTAATTCAACTTTGGCATCGAACAGGTCGAGCAACAGCCGATTGCCGTTACCGACGTAGTTGGCGTCGTCGGTGCCCAATGGGTTTTCCAGCAGCGCGACACAACCCAGGCCGAGCTTGGCCGCAATGGCGGCAGTCTGGCGCACGTGGTTGGATTGCAGCGCACCGGCGGTGATCAGCGTGTCGGCGCCTTGGGCCAGGGCATCGGCGGCCAGGTATTCGAGTTTGCGCAGTTTGTTGCCGCCCATCGCCAGCGGCGTCAGGTCATCGCGTTTGACGTACACGTCGCGGCCCAGCCAGGTCGACAGGCGTTCGAGTTTTTCCAGAGGGGTCGGGTGGCCGAGCAGATCGAGGCGGTCAAAACGGGCGAGCTGTTGTTTGATCATGGTTCCGTACTGGCGGAGGAAGATGTCAGGACTATAGGCACGCCCATTTAGCGGGGCAACCGCCAATCGCTTATACCCAAAGGATCTGAACACAGCACAATTGGTTCTTAATTCGGCTTCCAGACCTTGCCGTAAAGTAATCGCCGTCAGCGCGGCCAGACAGTCCGGCCGCCCGTGAGGAGTTTTTACCGTGAGCGAGCGTTCCAGCCATTGGCAATTGCAGACCATCGTCAGCCAGTTGCGCACGGCGCGTGACCAGTGGCGTGCAGAAAACGGCCGCGCCAGTACCGAGCAGGGTGGTCGTGAGTTGCCGTCCCGCGCGGCCATGGCGGAAATCCTCGAAGCGTTGTGCGGTGCGCTGTTCCCGATGCGCCTGGGCCCAGTGGATTTGCGCGAAGAGAGTGAAGATTTCTACGTCGGCCACACACTGGACGTGGCACTGAACGCGTTGCTGGCCCAGGCCCGTCTCGAACTTCGTTACGCCGCCCGCCACAGTGCCCAGGCTGATTCCGAAGTCGAGGCCAGGACCATTCAGATCATTCAGGACTTCGCCCTCGCCCTTCCGGGGCTGCGCAGCCTGTTGGACACCGACGTGCTGGCGGCTTATCACGGCGATCCGGCGGCGCGCAGCGTTGATGAAGTGCTGCTGTGCTATCCGGGCATTCTGGCGGTGATCCACCATCGCCTGGCCCACCATTTATACCGCGCCGGGTTGCCGCTGCTGGCGCGGATCAGCGCGGAAATCGCTCATTCGGCCACGGGTATCGACATCCATCCCGGGGCGCAGATCGGCCGTAGTTTCTTCATCGATCACGGGACGGGTGTGGTGATCGGCGAGACGGCGATCATTGGTGAACGTGTGCGGATTTATCAGGCGGTGACGCTGGGGGCCAAACGCTTCCCGTCGGACGAGGACGGCCAGTTGCAGAAGGGCCATCCACGGCATCCGATCGTTGAGGATGATGTGGTGATCTACGCCGGGGCGACGATTCTCGGGCGGATCACCATCGGCAAGGGCTCGACCATCGGCGGCAACGTCTGGCTGACCCGCAGCGTGCCAGCGGGGTGCAACCTGACGCAGGCGAATTTGCAGCATGATGATGGGACGCAGAAGTAAGTCTCGACATCTCTAGAGGTCATGCTGACGCCTTCGCGGGCAAGCCTCGCTCCTACGGATTTTGTATCGTTCACGGAATGACTGTTCGACACAAAACCTGTAGGAGCGAGGCTTGCCCGCGAAGGATCTTCAGGCGAACGAAGATAATGGCATTTCGCTAATTTCCCGCTGAACGAATCCCCCCAACCCCGCGTCATACCCATCCTTGAGCTAGCGTACGAACAGTACCGCCGAGCCTTGCGATTAGTCCTTAGCACCCTATTCATGTTTAACTTGAACGCTCATTCAAGTTAAACCGCCGGTTTGCTGCCCGCTCACAACAGGAGGCTTGCCCTTGCCGAGTCCGTTATTGATTGCCCCGTTTCACCCCCTTGAGGTGCACCTTTCATGAGTGCGCCGTCCACCTCCGCCAGCGGCCAGGTCCGCATGAACCCGCCGGTGTTTTACTTCTCGGCCAGTTTCATTCTGCTGTTCGGCGTTGTCGTTATCGCCATGCCCGAGCAGGCCGGCGCCTGGTTGCTGGCGGCGCAAAACTGGGCGGCCAATACGGTCGGCTGGTATTACATGCTCGCGATGACCCTGTATCTGGTCTTCGTGGTGGTCACCGCCTTGTCCGGCTACGGCAAGATCAAGCTCGGTGCCGACCACGACGAGCCCGAATTCAGTTACCTGTCGTGGGCCGGCATGCTGTTCGCCGCCGGGATCAGCATCACGCTGTTTTTCTTTTGCGTGTCCGAACCGCTGACCCACTTGGCACAACCGCCGCAAGGCGAGGCCGGCACGGCGGATGCGGCGCGTCAGGCGATGCAGATTCTGTTTCTGCACTGGGGCCTGCACGGCTGGGGCGTGTTCGCTTTCGTCGGCATGGCGCTGGCCTACTTCGCTTATCGACATAACCTGCCGCTGGCGCTGCGTTCGGCGCTGTACCCGCTGATCGGCAAGCGCATCAACGGCCCCATCGGTTATGCGGTGGACGGTTTCGGCATCATCGCCACGGTGTTCGGCCTCGGCGCCGACATGGGCTTCGGCGTGTTGCACCTCAACTCAGGGCTCGACTACCTGTTCGGCATCGCTCATACCCAGTGGGTTCAGGTTGGCCTGATCACGCTGATGATGGGCGCGGCGATCATCGTCGCGGTGTCCGGCGTAGACAAAGGCGTGCGGGTGATGTCCGACATCAACATGCTGCTGGCCTGTGCGCTGCTGCTGTTCGTGCTGTTCGCCGGCCCGACGCAGCACTTGCTCAATACCTTGATCCAGAACATCGGCGACTACCTCGGCGCCTTGCCGATGAAGAGTTTCGACCTCTACGCCTATGACAAACCCAGCGACTGGCTGGGCGGCTGGACGGTGTTCTATTGGGCCTGGTGGATCGCATGGTCGCCGTTCGTGGGCCTGTTCATCGCGCGGATTTCCCGTGGCCGGACCATCCGCGAATTCGTCTTCGGCGTGCTGCTGATTCCGCTCGGTTTCACCCTGGCGTGGATGTCGATCTTCGGCAACAGCGCCATCGACCAGGTGCTCAATCACGGCATGTCGGCGCTCGGCATGTCGGCCATCGACAACCCGTCGATGACCCTGTACTTGCTGCTGGAGACCTACCCGTGGAGCAAAACCGTGATCGCGGTCACGGTGTTTATCAGCTTCGTGTTCTTCGTCACGTCCGCTGACTCGGGCACCGTGGTGCTGTCGACCCTGTCCGCCAAAGGTGGCAACCCGGATGAAGACGGGCCGAAATGGCTGCGGGTGTTCTGGGGCGCGATGACCGCGCTGGTGACCAGCGCGTTGCTGTTCTCCGGCAGCATCGATGCGTTGAAGTCAGCGGTGGTGCTGACCTCGTTGCCGTTCTCGATGATTTTGCTGCTGATGATGTGGGGCCTGCACAAGGCGTTTTACCTGGAGTCGCAGAAGCAGATTGCGCAGATGCATTCCCTGGCGCCGGTGTCCGGATCGCGTCGCGGTGGCTGGCGTCAGCGCTTGAGCCAGGCCGTGCATTTCCCGTCGCGCGATGAGGTCTATCGCTTCCTCGAAACGACGGTGCGCCCGGCGATTGAAGAAGTGACGGCGGTGTTTGTCGAGAAGGGGTTGCATGTGGTCGCGCAGCCCGATCCGGCGAATGACAGCGTCAGCCTGGAAATTGGGCATGGCGAGCAGCATCCGTTCATCTATCAGGTGCAGATGCGCGGTTACTTCACGCCGTCATTCGCCCGTGGCGGCATGGGTTCCAAGGAACTCAACAACCGCCGTTATTATCGGGCTGAAGTGCATTTGAGCGAGGGCAGCCAGGACTACGATCTGGTGGGCTACACCAAGGAACAGGTGATCAACGACATCCTTGATCAGTACGAGCGGCACATGCAGTTTTTGCATCTGGTGCGTTGATCGAGCACTCACGTCTCGGTGGTCAGCGCCATGAACAACACCAGCGCCGCCACCGGCACACCGAACACCACGCTGCCGACCACCAGCTCCGTCGTGACGGACTGGCCGGCGGTGACCACGCCGATGGCGCCGTTGATCATCGTCAGTGCCAGCCACAGCACGATGAAGCTGTAGGTCAGGGTCTGGCGGCTGAAGCCGATCTTCTCGCCGATGAACAGCATCAGCGCCAGGAGGATCAGGCCGAAGGTGATGATGATGGTGGTGTGCATGGTGCATTGCCTCCCTTCAGTTGGGTGGTGCTTTTGAGGACGCCTTCGCGGGCAAGCCTCGCTCCTACAGGTTACGTCGCGAACGACACAAAACCTGTAGGAGCGAGGCTTGCCCGCGAAGGCGGCCTCATTGATTCACCCCGTTATACCGAGCATAGCGTCGTCCTCAGACCAACCCGCCATTCACCCGCAAAATCTGCCCGTTGACCCAACCCGAGTCCGGTCCGACCAAAAAGGATACGACGCGGGAGATGTCTTCCGGCTGCCCGAGCCGTTCCAGCGGGGCCATCTTGGCGAAGTTCTGGATCTGCTCTTCGCTTTTGCCGTGCAGGAACAAGTCAGTGGCAACCGGGCCGGGGGCGACGGCGTTGACGGTGATGTTGCGACCGCGCATTTCCTTGGCGAACACCTGAGTCAGGGATTCCACCGCCGCTTTGCTGGCGATGTACACGGCGTAGCCCGGCAGATTCATGCCGACGGTGCTGCTGGAAAAGTTGATGATCCGCCCGCCAGCGTTCAGGCGCGTGGCCGCTTCACGCAGGGTATTGAAAGTGCCGCGTGCGTGGATGTTGAAGTTCTGGTCGAACAGCTCATCGGTGTGTTGTGCCAGCGGCAGCACCTTGAGGATGCCGGCGTTGTTCACCAGCACATCGACCTTGCCCAGCTGAGTTTCGGTCTCGTCGAACATCCGGCGTACATCGTCGGCATTCGCCACATCCGCCTTGATCGCTATGGCTTGATGGCCGGCCTGGCGCAACTGCACAACCAGAGCCGACGCTTCAGTGGCGCTGCTCGCATAATTGATGGCAACGGCGAAACCTTCGCTGGCCAGTTGTTTGGCAATGACCGCGCCGATGCCGCGGGAGGCGCCGGTGACGATGGCAACTTTCGAATGTTGAGTGGTCATGGCGGTGATTCCTTTGAAGGTGTTTGCTTGGGGTGAAGTCAATTTCACATGTTTACTCCGGTCGATAAATGCACGAGAGTTGCCTTGACTGTTCAATAATCGCCAACAATCGAGTGCCAGGAGTGCCGCGTGGATCAAGTCAAAGCGATGAAGGTCTTCGTGCGGATCTACGAGCGCAGCAGCTTTACCCTGGCGGCGGATGACCTGAACCTCCCGCGCGCGACGCTGACCCATACGCTGAATCAATTCGAAGCCTGGCTTGGCACGCGTTTACTCGAGCGCAGTACGCGTAAGGTGCGCCCTACGCTGGACGGCGAGGCGTACTACCAGCGTTGCGTGCAATTGCTGGCAGAACTGGAAGAAGCCGAACTGGCGTTTCGCGGCGTGGCACCGAAGGGCCGATTGCGCGTGGACTTGCACGGCACGCTGGCCAGGCATTTCGTGATCCCGGCGTTGCCGCCATTCATGGCGCGCTACCCGGACATCGAACTGTCCATCAGCGAAGCCGACCGCTTTGTCGACCTGATTACCGAAGGCGTCGACTGCGTGCTGCGCGCCGGCACACTGGGTGACTCCGCGCTGATCGGCCGTCGCGTCGCCAACCTGCGCCAAATCACCTGCGCCAGCCCCGCCTACCTGCGCCGATATGGCGAACCCAAAACCCTCGACGACCTGAAACACCACCGCGCGGTGAACTACGTCTCACGCACCACCGCCAAGCAGTTTCCGTTTGAATTCGTGGTCGATGGCGAGCTGAAGGAAGTGGCCATCGAAGGCGCGCTCTCAGTGTTCGGCGCAGAGATTTATGCAGCATCGGCGATCGCCGGGCTAGGACTGATCCAGTGCCCGCATTACCGAATGGAAACGCAGATATCCCAAGGCCTGGTGCAGGAAATCCTCATCGACACCCCACCACCGCCGATGCCGGTTTCAGTGCTGTACCCACACAACCGCCACATGTCGCCACGGGTTCGGGTGTTTGTGGATTGGTTGGGGGAAGTGTTTGCGGGGGCTGTTTGAGGGTCGATCGTTCCCACGCTCTGCGTGGGAATGCAGCCCGGGACGCTCCGCGTCCCATCCATTTGTGAAACGTTTCAGCATTTTCTCGAATCCGGGGTTTATCGGCGTTTGTCTGGGCGTATGCTGGGCGACTTGCGAAGCAGTCGACACCACCTTCAAGACAGACAAGAGAGGATTCGATGACTTACACCGCTGCCGAAAACCGCTACGACTCTATCCCTTACCGCCGCGTCGGTCGCAGCGGTCTGGTGCTGCCGGCGCTGTCGCTGGGCCTGTGGCACAACTTCGGCGACAGCACGCCGATCGACACTCAGCGCTCGTTGCTGCGCACCGCGTTCGACCTGGGCATCAACCACTTCGACCTGGCCAATAACTACGGCCCACCGTACGGCAGCGCCGAGATCAATTTCGGGCGTTTGCTGCGTGAAGACTTCAAGCAGTATCGCGATGAACTGATCATCTCCAGCAAAGCCGGTTGGGACATGTGGCCCGGCCCTTACGGTCAGGGCGGCGGTTCGCGCAAATACGTGCTGGCCAGCCTGGATCAGAGCCTGCAGCGCCTGGGCCTGGACTATGTGGATATCTTCTACTCGCACCGCTTCGACCCGGACACGCCGCTGGAAGAAACCGCCGGCGCACTGGCCACCGCCGTGCAGCAGGGCAAAGCGCTGTACATCGGCATCTCGTCCTATTCCGGGGTGAAAACCCGTGAAATGGCCGCGCTGTTGAAAGAGTGGAAAGTGCCGTTGCTGATTCACCAACCGGCGTACAACCTGCTCAACCGTTGGGTGGAAAAGGACCTGCTGGATGTCACCGACGAACTCGGCACCGGCGTGATTGCCTTTACGCCATTGGCGCAGGGTCTGTTGACCGACAAATACCTCAACGGCATTCCGAAGGACGCGCGGGTCAATCGTCCGGGCGGTGGTTCGTTGCAGTCCTCGCACTTGTCCGAAGCCAACATCGCCCATGTGCGCGGGCTCAATGAGATCGCCAAGCGTCGTGGCCAGAGCCTGGCGCAGTTGGCGTTGGCCTGGACGTTGCGCGATCCGCGGGTGACCTCGGCGCTGATCGGCGCGAGCCGGCCGGAGCAGATTATCGAGAACGTCGGGGCGTTGAAGAATCTGAGCTTTAGCGCAGAGGAACTGGCGGAGATTGACCGGTTTGCCCAAGAGGGCGGGATCAATCTTTGGGAGAAGCCTTCGACGGCTGAGTGAGTGTTCGGCGCCAGAACCTTTGGCGCCTGTCAGATCGCCTTCGCGAGCAAGCCCGCTCCCACATTCGACCGTATCCAACATGAGAACGCGGTCGAATGTGGGAGCGGGCTTGCTCGCGAAGGGGCCATCAAATCCAATAAAGAAACTCCGGGCTCAGCGAAAAAACGGCACATCCCCCAACACCGTCGCCCGCTGCATCACCCGCCGCGCCGGGCGGTAATCATCCACCGCGTAATGCTGGGTCACGCGGTTATCCCAGAACGCCACGTCATCCTTCTGCCAACGCCAGCGAATGGTGAATTCCGGCCGCGTCGCGTGGGCAAACAGAAACTTCAGAATCACCTCGCTTTCCGTCTCCGACAGCTCGTTGATCTTCGACGTGAAGCCTTCATTGACGAACAACGACCGGCGTCCGCTGACCGGGTGCGTACGGATCACCGGGTGCGACAGCGGTGGGTTTTTCCGGCGTGTCTCTTCCCACTGGGCCAGCGCTTCCGGCGTATTGCCATAACGCTCCAGAGGAAACGAGCGGGTGAAATCGTGAGTGGCCGTCAGCCCTTCGAGCAAGGTTTTCATCGGCGCCGACAACGCTTCATACGCCGCGATGCCGCTGGCCCACAACGTGTCACCGCCGAACTCCGGCAGCAGCTTGGCACTCAGCACCGCGCCCATGGCCGGGGTCGGCAGGAAGGTCACGTCGGTGTGCCAGATCGCGTTGTCGCGCACGTCGGTGACGGCGGTGTCGAGGATCAGCACTTCCGGTTGTTCCGGCACATTGGGGTAGATCGGGTGAATGTGCAGGTCGCCAAAATTGGCGGCGAAACGTGCCTGTTGTGGCGGCTCGATCGGTTGGTCGCGGAAGAACAGCACCTGATGCTTGAGCAGCTCTTGTTCGATAGCGTCGCGTTGTTCCAGGTTCAGCGGCTGGCTGATGTCGATGCCGTTGATTTGCGCGCCGAGTGCCGAGCTTAAAGGGACGATTGTCAGGTTGCTCATGGTCTTTCTCTTCAATCCTGGGGGCCGTGACACCGCACCTGTAGGAGCTGTCGAGTAAAACGAGGCTGCGATCTTTTGATCTTGTTTTTAAAAATCAAAGTCAAAAGATCGCAGCCTCGTTTTACTCGACAGCTCCTACAGGGGTGATCCAAAGGGGTAATTCGAATGTTTTAGTGAGCCTGGCCGTGCCACGGCACCAGTTTGCGTTGCAGTGCGCGCAGGCCCATTTCCATGGCGAAGGCGATCAGCGCGATCACCAGAATCCCCAGCACCACCACATCGGTGACCAGGAACTGCGCGGCCGACTGCACCATGAAACCCAAACCGCTGGTGGCGGCGATCAACTCGGCAGCGACCAGCGTCGACCAACCCACACCCAGACCAATCCGTACGCCAGTCAAAATGTCCGGCAACGCGCTCGGCAGAATGACATGACGAATCAACTGCGCCCGGGTCGCGCCCAACGACTGCGCCGCACGCAATTTGGCCGGGTCGACGGTGCGCACGCCGGTCGCGGTGGCGATGGCGATCGGGGCGAAAATCGCCAGGTAGATCAGCAAGACTTTCGACAACTCACCGATGCCGCACCAGATCACGATCAGCGGCAGATAAGCCAGCGGTGGAATCGGCCGGTAGAACTCGATCAGCGGGTCGAGAATGCCCCGCGCGATGCGGTTATGGCCGATGGCGATGCCGACCGGCACGGCCGTCAGCACCGCGAAACCGAGGCCCAGGCCGATACGGCTGAGACTCGCGCCCAAGTGCTGCCACAAGGTCGAATCCATGTAGCCAGTGGTCACCAGCAGCCAGCCTTTCTGCAACACGGCGGACGGCGGCGGCAGGAACAGCGGTTCGATCATCCCCGTGGCGGTGACAGCCCACCAAATGGCCACGAGTGCGACCAGCGTCAGCACGCTGATCCAGCGAGTACTGAGGCTGCGACGCAGCGGGATCACCGTTGAACCCGGTTTCACCGTCACGGCCGGAATTTCATAACTGCTCATGCGCGCTCCTGCCGCGTGGCGGCGCTGCGTTGGGAGAACACTTTGGCGAGCACGTGTTCGCGGGTTTCGATAAAGCGCGGGTCGGACTTGATCGCCCGTGCCGACTCGCCGGCGGCGTAACGCTGACCGAAGTCCAGGCTCAAGCGCTCGACGATTTGCCCAGGGTTCGGTGCCAACAGAATCAGGTCCGTGGCGAGGAACACCGCTTCTTCGATGTCGTGGGTAATCAGGAATACCGGTTTGGCGGTGCGCTGCCAGACTTGCAGCAGCAGCTCCTGCATCTGTTCGCGGGTGAAGGCATCGAGGGCGCCGAAGGGCTCGTCCATGAGCAAAACCCGAGGGTCGGCAGCGAGGGCGCGGGCCAGGCCGACGCGTTGCTTCTGGCCGCCCGAGAGCTGCCAGATGCGACGGTTTTCGAAACCGGAAAGGTCCACCAACGCGAGCATTTCCCGAGCACGAATTTCCCGTTTTTCCCGGGAAACACCGGCCAGTTCCAGACCGAATCCGACGTTGGCCAGCACGTCCTGCCAAGGCAGCAGCGCGTCATCCTGGAACACCACGCCGCGCTCGGCGCTCGGGCCTTTGACTGGCACGCCGTCAAGGGTGATGCGCCCGGCGCTGGGCTCGACGAAACCGGCAATCAGGTTCAACAGCGAAGTCTTGCCACTGCCGGACGGGCCGAGGGCCACCAGCAATTGCTGGGGCCCAAGGCTCAAGGAAATATCCGCCAGCACCGGTTCCGGGCTGCCTGGGTACTGTGCGCTGATGCGCTCCAGCTGTAGCAAAGCCATCGCAATTAACTCCGATCAGTGGGTAATGTATTTAGCGCTGACATACGGGGCGTAGTCCGGCAGCACCGCTTCGACCTTGCCTTGTTCTTTCAAGAACGCGGCGGTGTCGGTGATGGCCTTGGTGGTCGGCGCGCCGAGGGTGATCACTTGATCAGCCGCCAGCGGGTAGACGTTGCCTTGCAGCAGCAGCGGGATGTCGCTGGCCTTGGCACCGGACAACTTCACCAGCTTGTCGACGTTGCTTTGGTCGGCGAGCCAGGCTTTCGGGTCTTTGCGGTAATCGGCGTAGGCATCCAGGGTCACTTTGGCGAACGCGGTGACGATTTCCGGGTGCTTCTCGGCGAAGTCTTTGCGCACGATCCAGGCATCGAAGGTCGGCGCGCCGAACTTGGCCAGTTCGCCGGAGGTGATCAGCACTTTGCCGTTTTCCTTGGCCACGCCGAGGGCTGGGTCCCACACGTACGTGGCGTCGATGTCACCGCGTTTCCACGCGGCAATGATGGCGGGCGGGGCGAGGTTGAGGACGGTGACTTTCGAGGGATCGATGTTCCAGTGCTTCAGCGCGGCCAGCAGGCTGTAGTGGCCGGTGGAAACAAACGGCACAGCGATTTTCTTGCCGATCAGGTCTTGCGGCGTCTTGATCCCGGAACCGTCGCGAGCGACCAGGGCTTCGGCGGCGCCGATCTGCGTGGCGATGAGGAAGGTTTCAACCGGGACTTTGCGGGTGATTGCAGCGGTCAGGGGGCTGGAACCGAGGTAGCCGATCTGCACGTCACCGGAGGCGATGGCGGCGATGATGTCGGCACCGTTGTCGAATTTGCGCCAGTCGATCTTGGCGTTGGTGGCTTTTTCGTACGCGCCGTCGGCCTGGGCGACTTTCGCCGGGTCAACGGTGGTTTGGTAGGCGACCGTCACGTCGGCGGCCTGGGCAAAGACACTCGCCGCAGCCAGCGACGCGGCCGCCAGCAGGCGAAGAGGGAAATTCAGTTTCATTGGGAAGCTCCTTGTCAGGCGACCGAGTGTCGGCGTGAAAGGAGACTAAATGATCTAAGAATCCGAAAATAAATAACTTTTTCGAATGAGCTTATGAGCGGAAAATTCTAAGGACGCCCGCTCCGCGGTCGATCGCCAGCAGGCTAGCTCCCATAGAGGTCAAGGGTGTTCACACAATTGTGCCAACACTGAAAATCCACTGTGGGAGCTAGCCTGCTAGCGATAAGGTCCGAAGGACCTTCGGATACTAGTTGCTGATCGCCAGAATGCTCGCCTGATACGAACCGACAAACACATCGAAATCGCCGACTTCGTTCTGCTCAAGCTCCACCTGTTCAGCCAGCGACGAACGCGCCCGCTCTTCAAACTTCGCCTGATCTTCGATCGAAAGCGGCTCGCTGCGGAAATACTCCGCATGCGCCCGGCTCTGACGCAGGGAGAACTGGCTGAAGCTCTCCTTGTGCTCGGCCATGGCCGCCAGCACCTGGGCCGAAGGCGTCAGGGACGGGTCCTTGACCTTGGCCAGTTGCGCATCCAGTGCCTTGCTGTGGACATCGCCGCCATGGCTCTCATCGAGCATTGCTGCCAACGGCGCAATTTTTTCCAGCAGCTCGCTGGCCCATTCCTTCAGGTCCACCGGTTGGCCGTCACGCTGCAGTTGCAGGCCTGGACGACGACCTTCCTTGACCACACTGAGGAAGTTCGACGTCGCGTTGCCGCAAGAAGTGTTGGTCAGCAGCGGGCTGTCGTTCAGCGCGCAGTACAGCAGGAACGCGTCGAGGAATCGCGACTCGGTAAGGTCGATACCCATCGGCAGGAACGGGTTGATGTCCAGGCAACGCACTTCAACGTACTGAATGCCACGGGCGACCAGCGCCTGGATCGGCCGCTCGCCGGTGTAGGTCACGCGTTTCGGGCGGATGTTGGAGTAGTACTCGTTTTCGATCTGCAGGATGTTGGTGTTGAGCTGAACCCACTCACCGTCCTGATGCGTACCGATTTCGACATACGGCGGATACGGCGTGGCGACCGCTTTACGCAGGCTGTCGGTGTAGCTGGCCAGGTCGTTGTAGCACGGCGTCAAACCGGCCTGGGCATTGCTCTGGTAACCCAGATCGCTCATGCGCAGGCTGGTGGCGTACGGCAGGTACAACGTGTCCGGGTCCAGTTGCTCCAGTTGATGGGAGCGACCGCGCAGGAAACCGGCGTCCAGCGCTGGTGAGGCACCAAAGAGGTACATCAGCAGCCAGCTGTAGCGGCGGAAGTTACGGATCAGCGCGATGTAGGCTGACGACTGATAATCACGGTCGGTGCCGACAAAGCCTTCGGCCTCTTTCAGCAGCGGCCAGAGTTTTTCCGGCAGGGAAAAGTTGTAGTGAATCCCGGCGATGCACTGCATGGTCTTGCCGTAGCGCAGGGCCAGGCCCTTGCGATAGACGTACTTGAGCTGACCGATGTTGGACGTGCCGTAATAGGCGATCGGGATATCTTCCTCGGCCGGCAACGGACACGGCATCGACGGACTCCACAGAAACTCGTTGCCGAGTTTGCTGTAGGCAAAACGGTGAATCTTGTCCAGGCTCGCCAGCGTCTCGGCCGGATCGGGCAGGGCGGGCGTGATGAACTCCAGCAGCGACTCGGAATAGTCGGTGGTGATTTGTTCGTTGGTCAGCGCGGAACCCAATTCTTCCGGGTGCGGCGTTTGCGCCAGGCGACCTTCGCCGGTCACGCGCAGGCATTCACGTTCGATGCCGTGAAGGCACTGTTCGAGCAGAGAGAGGTTAGCGCGCTCGCCGAGCAGAGCCAGGCGGCGGTTGAGAAGTTCGCTCAAGTTGGATTCCTTCACGCGTCAGTCGCCCCAATATGGGGGTGGGCAAGACGGTCTACAAGGGTGAAGTTAAAACTGGCGTTTTCGCCTGGTTTTGGAACGAGCCGCAATCAATGTGGGAGCGGGCTTGCTCGCGAAGAGGGCGTGTCAGTCAACCAATAAATTGCCTGATACACCGCATTCGCGAGCAAGCCCGCTCCCACAGGGGGATTTCGGCGCTGCGGTCACAGCGCTGAAATTAACTCAAATCGGGGACATCTAGCTACAGGACAGCGAACGTGCCTTGTGCTTTTGCGACGAGTTTGTCGCCCTGCATCACATCCGCTTCGACCACCAGCGTGCGGCGGCCCGGGTGGATCACCCGCGCCGTGCACATCACCTCACCGTCGGCGACGGCGCGAATGTAGTTGATCTTGCACTCGATGGTCGCACTCTGCTGGTCAAAGCCGTGGGTGCTGGAACAGGCCAGCCCCATGGCAATGTCCACCAGACTGAACAAGGCCCCGCCGTGCAGCTTGCCGCCGCGATTGCGCAGCTCTGGCGACAGCCCGAGGGCGACTTGCGCCACCCCGGTCTCCAGGCTGTGCAAGCGGCACCCCAGCAGCTTGAAAAACGCGCTTTCGGTCAGCCCGGCAGGAATGTCCATCAGCGTTTCTTCAACTGCTTGGCGTTGGCGAACAGCGAAGCCATGGCGTTGTTGGCCGGGGCCGGCGCCGTGGTTTCCTTGCGCGGTGCGCTGTTCTGGGACTGGCGCGGGGCCGACCCCGGACGCGCACCACGGGCACCGTCGATTTTCTCGCCCGGGGTGTCGCTCATGCGCATCGACAGGCCAACGCGTTTGCGCGGGATGTCGACTTCCATGACCTTCACTTTCACCACGTCACCGGCTTTCACCGCTTCACGCGGATCCTTGATGAACTTCTCCGAAAGCGCTGAGATGTGCACCAAACCGTCCTGATGCACACCGATGTCGACGAACGCGCCGAAGTTGGTCACGTTGGTCACCACGCCTTCGAGGATCATCCCCAGTTGCAGGTCCTTGAGGTCTTCGACGCCTTCCTGGAACTCGGCGGTCTTGAACTCGGGACGCGGGTCGCGACCGGGTTTTTCCAGTTCTTGCAGGATGTCGGTGACCGTCGGCAGACCGAAGGTTTCGTCGGTGTACTTCTTCGGATCGAGGCGCTTGAGGAAGCTCGCGTCGCCGATCAGCGAACGGATATCGCGGTCGGTTTCAGCGGCAATGCGCTGCACCAGCGGATAGGCTTCCGGGTGAACTGCCGAAGAGTCCAGCGGGTTGTCGCCGTTCATGACGCGCAGGAAACCGGCGGCCTGTTCGAAGGTTTTTTCGCCCAGACGGGCAACTTTCTTCAACGCCGCGCGGGTTTTGAACGCGCCGTGTTCGTCGCGGTGGCTGACGATGTTCTGTGCCAGGGTCGCGTTGAGGCCGGAGATGCGGGCCAGCAGCGCCACGGAGGCGGTGTTTACGTCCACGCCCACGGCGTTCACGCAGTCTTCAACCACAGCGTCCAGACCGCGCGCCAGTTTCAGCTGCGACACGTCGTGCTGGTACTGGCCGACACCGATCGATTTCGGATCGATCTTCACCAGTTCGGCCAGTGGATCTTGCAGGCGACGAGCGATGGACACCGCGCCACGGATCGACACGTCGAGGTCCGGGAACTCCTTGGACGCCAGTTCCGACGCCGAGTAAACCGATGCGCCGGCCTCGGAGACCATGACTTTGGTCATCTTCATCGCTGGGTATTTTTTGATCAGCTCAGCGGCCAGCTTGTCGGTTTCGCGGCTGGCGGTGCCGTTGCCGATGGCGATCAGGTCCACCGCGTGCTTGGCGCACAGGGCGGCGAGGATCGCGATGGTCTGGTCCCACTTGTTGTGCGGCACGTGCGGGTAAACCGTGGCGTGATCCAGCAGCTTGCCGGTGGCATCGACCACGGCGACCTTGCAACCGGTGCGCAGGCCCGGGTCGAGACCCAGGGTGGCGCGCGGGCCGGCCGGGGCCGACAGCAGCAAATCGTGCAGGTTGTGGGCGAAGACGTTGATCGCTTCGGTTTCCGCGCCATCGCGCAGTTCGCCCAGCAGGTCGGTTTCGAGGTGGGTGTAGAGCTTGACCTTCCAGGTCCAGCGCACCACTTCGCCCAGCCATTTGTCGGCGGCGCGGTTCTGGTTCTGGATGCCGAATTGCTGGCCGATCATGCCTTCGCACGGGTGCATGGTGCCCGGCAGTTCATCGCCGACTTTCAGCGCCGAACTCAGAATGCCTTCGTTGCGGCCACGGAAAATCGCCAGCGCGCGGTGCGACGGCATGCTTTTCAGCGGTTCATCGTGTTCGAAATAGTCGCGGAACTTGGCGCCTTCCTCTTCCTTGCCGGCGATCACGCGGGCACTGAGGGTGGCTTCCTGCTTGAGGTAGCTGCGCAGCTTGTCCAGCAGGCCGGCGTCTTCGGCGAAGCGTTCCATGAGGATGTACTTGGCGCCTTCGAGGGCCGCCTTCACGTCGGCCACACCTTTTTCGGCATCGACGAAGCGCACGGCTTCGACGTCCGGCGTCAGGCTCGGGTCGTTGAACAAGCCGTCGGCCAGGTCGCCGAGGCCGGCTTCCAGGGCGATCTGGCCCTTGGTGCGGCGTTTCTGCTTGTACGGCAGGTACAAGTCTTCGAGGCGGGTCTTGGTGTCGGCGAGCTTGATGTCGCGCTCCAATTGCGGGGTCAGCTTGCCTTGTTCCTGGATGCTGGCGAGGATGCTGATGCGCCGTTCGTCGAGTTCTCGCAGGTAGCGCAGACGCTCTTCCAGATGACGCAACTGGATGTCATCGAGGCTGCCGGTCACTTCTTTCCGGTAACGGGCGATGAAGGGCACCGTGGAGCCTTCATCGAGTAGCGCGACGGCCGCTTCGACCTGTTGTGGGCGTACACCGAGTTCCTCGGCGATGCGGCTGTTGATGCTGTCCATAAAACCACCTGACAAATTGTGAAAGCAGGCTCGCAGGCGCAGGGATAAGGCCTCGACGAGTCTGGTTGAGCGGCCTGGCCTGCGCCGCTACCTGGATCAACAGGCATCCCGTTGACCCGTGAAATCGAACAATGACTGCCGGCGCCATGAAAATAAAAAGCGGCTGCCCGGCGTAATGATCAGACGTTGCCTGACACAAAAGGCCGCGCATTATAACCAGCGTTCGGTCTTTCGGGGGCATCGCAGGCTGTAGGCACAATCACCGGTTTCCTGGCGATCAAGGAAAAATCTGCTAACAATGCACACGGTGCGTATAACGGCAGCTACGCCATAATGCGCGCCGAGATCAAAGGAGCATCCAATGAGCAGCACTGCAAACACTGCTGAAGGCGAAAAAATTCTTATTGTTGACGACGATCCGGGGCTCAGCAGCCTGCTGGAACGTTTTTTCGTCAGCAAGGGCTACCGTGCCCGCGCCGTACCGAACACTGAACAAATGGACCGCCTGCTGGCGCGTGAAGTGTTCAACCTGGTCGTCCTCGACCTGATGCTGCCCGGCGAAGACGGTCTGACCGCTTGCCGTCGCCTGCGTACTGCGAACAATCAGATTCCGATCATCATGCTCACCGCCAAGGGTGACGAGCTCAGCCGTATCAAGGGCCTGGAACTGGGCGCCGACGATTACCTGGCCAAGCCGTTCAACCCGGACGAGCTGATGGCTCGCGTCAAAGCGGTCCTGCGTCGCCAGTCGGCACCCGTGCCGGGCGCACCGGGCAGCGAAGACGAAAGTGTGACCTTCGGTGACTACGAACTGTCCCTGGCCACCCGCGAACTCAAGCGCGGCGACGAAGTGCACATGCTCACCACCGGTGAGTTCGCGGTACTCAAGGCCCTGGTGATGAACGCGCGTCAGCCATTGACCCGCGACAAGCTGATGAACCTGGCCCGTGGCCGCGAGTGGGACGCCCTGGAGCGTTCCATCGACGTGCAGATTTCCCGTCTGCGCCGGATGATCGAACCCGATCCGTCCAAGCCGCGTTACATCCAGACCGTTTGGGGCGTGGGTTACGTGTTCGTTCCGGATGGCGCCGCCACCAAGTGATCGGCGATTTGTAGGAGCGGGTCATGCGGATGAGGTTGTCCGCAGACTCGCGATCCGCAATATGCGAGCATCGCTCGCTCCTGCAAGTGTGTAGCGGTTATCCATGAAAACCCCCGTTTGGTTCCCCCAGAGTTTCTTCTCCCGCACCCTGTGGCTGGTGCTGATCGTCGTCCTGTTCTCCAAGGCACTGACCCTGGTTTATCTGCTGATGAACGAAGACGTGCTGGTGGACCGCCAATACAGCCACGGCGTGGCCCTGACGCTGCGCGCCTATTGGGCGGCCGATGAAAACAATCGCGACAAGATTGCCGAAGCAGCCACGTTGATCCGGGTCGTGGGCGCCGGGGTGCCGGAAGGCGAACAACACTGGCCGTACAGCGAGATCTACCAGCGGCAGATGCAAGCGGAGCTGGGCGCCGACACCGAAGTCCGATTGCGCATGCACTCGCCGCCGGCACTGTGGGTGCGGGCGCCAAGCCTGGGCGATGGCTGGCTGAAAGTGCCGCTGTATCCACACCCGTTGCGTGGCCAGAAAATCTGGAACGTGCTCGGTTGGTTCCTCGCCATTGGTTTGCTGTCCACCGCGTCGGCGTGGATCTTCGTCAGCCAGCTCAATCAACCGTTGAAGCGCCTGGTCTATGCCGCCAGGCAATTGGGGCAGGGCCGTAGCGTGCGCCTGCCGATCAGCGACACGCCGAGTGAGATGACCGAGGTGTACCGGGCCTTCAACCAGATGGCCGAAGACGTCGAACAGGCCGGCCGTGAGCGTGAGCTGATGCTGGCCGGGGTGTCCCATGACTTGCGCACGCCGTTGACCCGTTTGCGCCTGTCACTGGAGCTGATGGGCGACCACAACGACCTGACCGACGACATGGTGCGCGACATTGAGGACATGGACGCGATTCTCGACCAGTTCCTGGCGTTCATTCGCGATGGTCGTGATGAGTCGGTTGAAGAGGTCGATCTGAGCGATCTGGTGCGTGAAGTCGCCG
Source organism: Pseudomonas sp. NPDC086251 (assembly GCF_044746405.1). NCBI lineage: Bacteria > Pseudomonadati > Pseudomonadota > Gammaproteobacteria > Pseudomonadales > Pseudomonadaceae > Pseudomonas > Pseudomonas sp. NPDC086251. The sequence continues at coordinate 103,018 of NZ_JBIVBY010000009.1, read as the reverse complement.
CGCCGTACAACCAGAACGAAGAGAAAGTGCGCCTGCGCCTGGAACCGATCCAGCCCTTTCCGTTGCGTCGGGTGTCGATGAAGCGGTTGCTGAACAACCTGATCGGCAACGCCTTGAACCATGCCGGCAGCGGTGTCGAGGTGGCGGCTTATGTGTCCGGGGACACCAGCGCGCCGTATGTGGTGCTGAGTGTGATGGACCGTGGGGCGGGGATTGATCCGTCGGAGCTGGAGGCGATCTTCAACCCGTTCACCCGTGGCGATCGGGCACGGGGTGGCAAGGGCACCGGGTTGGGCTTGGCGATCGTCAAGCGGATTGCTTCGATGCATGGCGGCAATGTTGAGCTGCGTAACCGCTCCGGTGGTGGACTGGAAGCGCGGGTGCGGTTGCCGTTGGGGTTGATGCTGCCGCGGGATGCGGTTTAAGAACTGGCATTTTCGTTGGGGCTGATGGCCTCTTCGCGGGCAAGCCTCGCTCCTACAGGTGATCAAAAATCCCTGTAGGAGCGAGGCTTGCCCGCGAAGGCGGCCTCGCGACCGCCATCAACCTCAGGCCTTAACCCTTACCCTTGGTCCGAGTCATATTCGGCCCACCATTTTTCTCAAGATGCTCAATGATGATCCCCGCCACGTTCTTGCTGGTGGTGGTTTCGATCCCTTCCAGCCCCGGCGACGAGTTCACTTCCATCACCAGCGGCCCATGATTGGAACGCAGGATATCCACACCGGCCACCGCCAACCCCATGACCTTCGCCGCACGCAAGGCGGTCATGCGTTCTTCCGGAGTGATCTTGATCAGGCTGGCACTGCCGCCCCGATGCAGGTTGGAGCGAAACTCCCCAGGCTTGGCCTGGCGCTTCATCGCCGCAATCACCTTGTCGCCGACCACGAAGCAGCGAATGTCGGCACCGCCGGCTTCCTTGATGTATTCCTGCACCATGATGTTTTGCTTGAGGCCCATGAACGCCTCGATCACCGACTCCGCCGCCGTCGCCGTTTCACACAGCACCACGCCAATGCCCTGGGTGCCTTCCAGTACCTTGATCACCAGCGGCGCGCCGTTGACCATTTCGATCAAGTCGGGAATGTCGTCCGGAGAGTGGGCAAAACCGGTGACCGGCAAGCCGATCCCGCGGCGCGAGAGCAATTGCAACGAGCGCAATTTGTCCCGCGAACGGGCGATGGCCACCGATTCATTGAGCGGAAATACGCCCATCATTTCGAATTGACGCAACACCGCGCAGCCATAAAACGTCACCGACGCACCGATCCGCGGGATCACTGCATCGAAGCCTTCCAGCGGCTTGCCGCGGTAGTGGATCTGCGGCTTGTGGCTGGCGATGTTCATGTAGGCGCGCAGGGTATCGACCACCACCATTTCATGGCCACGCTCGGTACCGGCTTCAACCAGACGACGAGTGGAATACAGACGCGGGTTCCGCGACAGCACAGCGATCTTCATGCAACACCTGTGGAGGAGGTAGATACCGGGAACACCGGCTTGTCTTGTATGTATTTAATGCCCGGATTGACCACCAACTGGCCGTCGATCAGGGCTTTGGAACCGAGTAACAGGCGATAACGCATGGATTTGCGGCAGGCGAGCGTGAACTCGACCCGCCAGACCCGATCACCGAGGGCCAGGGTGGTGCTGACCACGTAGCGCATCTGCGCGTGGCCGTTGGAGCTTTTAATGGTTTTGCGCGTCACCAGCGGTGCTTCGCAGCGTCGATGGCGCAATTGCACCACCGTGCCCAAGTGAGCAGTAAAGCGCACCCACTGCTCACCGTCGCGCTCGAACGTCTCGATGTCGGTGGCATGCAGGCTGGAGGTGCTGGCACCGGTGTCGATTTTTGCCCGCAGGCCCGCGACTCCCAAATCAGGGAGCGCCACCCACTCGCGCAGACCGACAACGGTCAAATGGTCAAATGTCTTCAAAGGTACTCAGCCGGCGAAACCGCTGGGGCCGAACACGGCCGGATTCGCGGTATTCACGCAGAATAATGGTTAAAAGGCGACAGATATCTACGGCCCGATTTTCCAGCCCGACAGCAGGCGCTGGAATGTGTGCATTGTAATCCGAGACGGTGGAATTCTTGGCACGACAGAAACGGTAGTACAGTTCACCAATATTTCAGAATGAGGAAATCCCATGGCACAAAAACAGGAAGAGGACGACAAGGTCCGTCTCGATAAGTGGTTGTGGGCTGCGCGTTTTTACAAAACACGTGCCTTGGCCAAGGCGGCTATCGAGAGTGGCAAGGTGCATTGCCGGGGCGAGCGCTGCAAGCCAGGCAAGGAACCGAGGATCGGCGACGAGTTTCAGATTCGCATGGGCTTCGAGGAACGCACGGTGGTGGTGCAGGCGCTATCGATAGTGCGTCGTGGCGCGCCGGAAGCGCAGACGCTGTACGCCGAAACCGACGCCAGCATCGCCAAGCGCGAAGCGGCAGCGGCCATGCGCAAGGCCGGTTCGCTGGGGATGAGCACCGATGGCAAGCCGAGCAAGAAGCAGCGGCGGGATCTGTTTAAGTTTCGTGGGAGCAGTAACGACGAGTGAGACCGTTGTTTCTGTGTTGCCTGTCAGGCCGTCTTCGCGAGCAAGCCCGCTCCCACATTGAATCGCGGTCAATTGTGGGAGCGGGCTTGCTCGCGAACGAGTGCGCAGCACTCGCCAATCGTCCCCCGATTTCAGTCGTCCCGCACCACACTCATCCGCGAAACCACCGGCAATCTCCCCAGCCACTCAAACAGCGGCGTCGTCACCCGCATGAAAAATCCCGAAACATAATAGGCAAACGGCGTGTAATAACCCCACCCCAACGCCCACACCGCCAGCAGCACGCCGCCAATGTAATCGTCCTGCGCCCAGTTTGCGCCGGCCACCAGGCGCGGCATCATGAACAGCAGCGCCAGGCCCCAGATCACAATGGCCTGCCAGGACGTGCGGCTGAACACGGTCATGAACATCGCCCAGACCAGCAACACCGAAGCATGGTCGCCCGGGAAGCTCTGGCTCGATCGATCCTTCAATTCCCAAGCCTTCTCAAACCCTGGAAGGTAGTGGCGCATTCGGACGGCGCTATCGAGCGTCATCGACGGACTGCTGTGTTGCCAGTCCATGTAGACGGCGAACTGGGAAAACAGCAGGCGGATAAACAGCAGCATCAGCAGAATCGAGAGAAAGCCGAAAAACGCCTGCCGCACTTCAGCGGCCTCGAACACCCAGTCGCCCTTGATCAAAAGTGTCAGCAAAATCACCCCAACCACCGCATCGAAGGGGCGCAGACTTGCAATTGCCCAGAAGTGCAGCCATATCGGGTCCGTCGCCAGGGGTGCGTTGAGTTGGTGGAAAAACCACTCGTCGAAAATCACACACACCATCTGACCGGTAGGCCATAACCAGAAGGCCAGCAGCATCAGCGGCACAACATTGCACAAAGCCAACCGGCGCAGGTTCCACCTTGCTTGGAACAAACCCGGATTGTTCATAAAATGCCTCCCATGGCTGAACCTTGCGCACCAGGATGGAACTGCAAGACAATTTTTAACATTAGTAACCTTTTTGTCATTACTTCAGATACCCAAATCTATGACCGATCTAACGGATACCGACTACACCCAACGCTTCATCTTCGATGACAGCGACACCCGCGGCGAGCTGGTTTCGTTGGAGCGTAGCTACGCTGAAGTCCTTGCCAAGCACGCCTATCCAGAGCCGGTCAAACAACTGCTCGGTGAACTGATGGCCGCCGCGTCGTTGCTGGTCGGCACCTTGAAGTTCGATGGTCTGCTGATTCTCCAGGCCCGTTCCGATGGTCCGGTGCCGCTGTTGATGATCGAGTGCTCCAGCGAGCGCGAAATCCGTGGCCTGGCCCGTTACGAGGCTGACCAGATCGCCCCGGACGCGACCCTCGCCGACCTGATGCCGAACGGTGTCCTGGCACTGACTGTAGACCCGACTCAAGGCCAGCGTTATCAAGGCATCGTCGACCTCGATGGCGAAACGCTGTCGGAGTGCTTCACTAACTACTTCGTCATGTCCCAGCAGGTCGGTACGCGCTTCTGGTTGTACGCCGATGGTCGTCGCGCCCGTGGCCTGTTGCTGCAGCAATTGCCCGCCGACCGTCTGAAAGACGAAGAAGAACGCGCCGCCAGTTGGCAGCACGTCACTGCGCTGGCCAGCACCCTGACCGCGGACGAATTGCTGAGCCTGGACAATGAAACCGTGCTTCATCGGCTTTATCATGAAGAGCAGGTTCGTCTTTTCGATGTGCAGAAACTGCGTTTCCGTTGCAGCTGCTCGCGCGAACGTTCTGCCAATGCGCTGGTCAGTTTGGGACTTGAAGATGCGCAGAATTTGGTCATCGAGCACGGTGGAAACATCGAAATCGACTGCCAGTTTTGCAACCAGCGCTACCTGTTTGACGCTGCCGATATCGTCCAATTATTCGCTGGAGCGGGTGTTGAGACACCGTCAGATACCCGTCACTAAAACGGTTCAGCGCAGGTAAATTCACTGCTTAGCGCCGGAATAACGCCGTTACGACGGGAGGGCCCTACTATTTTTGGGCGTTTCTGGCATAATCCGGCCCACTTTTTGTCGCGGTAGTAGTGCACGACTTTCTACTACAAAACGTTTGGAGCACACTCGGCCACTGGCCGACGGGGAATCTCATGACGCAAGCCAATAACGCCGTGTACACCGATCTGAGTGTTGATGATCTGGTAAAAGAAGCTCTGAGTCGCGGTGAGGGCGAGCTTGCCGATACCGGCGCGCTGACTGTTCGCACCGGTCACCGCACTGGCCGCTCGCCAGTCGATCGTTTCATCGTTGACGAGCCGTCCACTTCGGCCTCCATCGCCTGGGGCCCGATCAACCGCAAGTTCCCGGCCGACAAGTTCGATGCCCTGTGGGACCGCGTTGAAGCGTTCAACAACGCGCAAGAGCACTTCGTTTCCCACGTGCATGTAGGTGCGTCCGCCGACCACTACCTGCCCGTGAAGATGACCACCCAGACGGCCTGGCAGAACCTGTTCGGCCGTTGCCTGTTCATCAACCCGGCTCAGTACAACCCGGCTGGCCGTGACGAGTGGCAAGTCCTCAACGTAGCCAACTTCGAGTGCGTGCCAGAGCGTGACGGCACCAACTCCGACGGTTGCGTGATCCTCAACTTCGCACAGAAGAAAGTGCTGATCGCTGGCATGCGTTACGCCGGCGAAATGAAGAAAGCCATGTTCTCCGTGCAGAATTACCTGCTGCCGGCCGCTGACGTGCTGCCAATGCACTGCGCCGCCAACATCGGTGAAGCAGGCGACGTGACCCTGTTCTTCGGTCTGTCGGGCACCGGTAAAACCACCCTGTCGGCTGACGAAAGCCGTTACCTGATCGGTGACGACGAACACGGCTGGGGCGAGGGCGTGGTGTTCAACATCGAAGGCGGTTGCTATGCCAAGTGCATCGACCTGTCCGAGAAGAACGAGCCGGTCATCTGGAAAGCCATCAAGCACGGCGCCGTCCTGGAAAACGTCGTCATCGACGATGCCAAGCACGCCGACTACACCGATGTCAGCCTGACCCAGAACAGCCGTGCCGCCTACCCGCTGGAGCACGTTGCCAAGCGCTCCGAGAAGAACCTCGGTGGCGAGCCAAACGCTGTGATCTTCCTGACCTGCGACCTGACCGGCGTTCTGCCGCCCGTGTCGATCCTCAGCGAAGAACAAGCGGCCTACCACTTCCTGTCCGGCTACACCGCACTGGTGGGCTCGACCGAAATGGGTTCCGGCAGCGGCATCAAGTCGACCTTCTCCACCTGCTTCGGCGCACCGTTCTTCCCGCGTCCGGCCGGCGAATACGCAGAACTGCTGATCAAGCGCATCCGCGGCTTCGGCTCCAAAGTCTACCTGGTCAACACCGGCTGGACCGGCGGCGGCTACGGCGTCGGCAAACGCTTCAACATCCCGACCACTCGCGGCGTCATCGCAGCGATCCAGAGCGGCGCGTTGATCGGTGCTGAAACCGAACACCTCGACACCATCAACCTCGACGTGCCATTGGCCGTACCGGGCGTTGAAACCGGCCTGTTGAACCCACGTAACACCTGGGCTGACAAGGCTGCTTACGATGAAGCGGCTAAAGCACTGGCCGGGTTGTTTGTCGAGAACTTCAAGAAGTTCGAAGTGAGCGACGCGATCAAGGCTGCTGGGCCTAAGTTGTAAGATTTGGTTTGATGTAATGAAAAAGCCGCCTCCAGGGGCGGCTTTTTTGTGGGCGTCTGGTTTACGTTTTCAGGTGTAAAACGAACGCGCCGAGCAACACCAAAACGACACCCAGCACCTGTATCTTCCCCAGCCGTTCCTTGAAAAACACATACCCCAGAATCGCGGCGATTCCTCCAGACAGCGTGCTGATCACCGTCACCACCGAAACCGACCCCGCCACCGCGCCCCAAGCGAATGATGAGAACCCGCCAAGGTTCATCAGGCTGGCGCCCGTTAGCGTCATGCAGTTTTTCAACGGCGGAATTTTCAAACCGTCCTTGATCTTCAACACCATCACTATCAACACGATCAGCCCCACAAAATAAGCCAGCCAGAGCATCGTCACCGGTCCAAGCACCGGCAGGACGAAGTGGCCCTGCAGCCAGAAGCTGGTGCCATAAAACACGGCTGCCAGTAGCGCGTAAGCAATGGAGCCACTGGCCTGGGTGGTGTGTGGGATGTTCGGATCGGAGTGAATGCTGGAAAAAACGACGCCGATCACACAGACGGCGATGCACAGCAGTTGAATCAGACTGATCTGTTCGCCGCCCGCCCAGGACAACAGCGTAGTCACCACGCCATAAGAGGTCACCAGCGGCGCAACGATGGAGGCTTTGCCGAGGGCAAAGGCTTTGGAAAGGGCTAAGGCGCCCGACACGGTCAACACAGCGGCGGCGATGCCGATCAACCACGTTTCGAACGGAGCGGCCATGGACCTGAGAATGAAGATGGGGAAGGCCATCAGCAGCAGGCTCATGATGATAAAACCGAGTGCCTGGCCGAAATACACGGCACGTTTGACGCCCACCGCACGGGCATTCAACCCCACCAGAAAATCCGTACCGCCCCACAGTAAGGCAGCGAGCAAACCCATCAGTACGTCCACGCTATGTCCTTATAGGTGTTCGCTGCGGACGTTAGAGGCCTTCCAGCGTCTGAGTGTCCCAGCGTTGGGCCTTGATGGCCTGGTAGAGCATTCCGATCGTCAGCGGCACTTTATCGCCACGTCCTTTGGCTCTGCGTTTGAGGAAGACATCGTAGCCTTCCGGTTGGAAGTAGCGATAGGCGTCGTAGTCGATGAAGTCGATGGCGAACTTGTCTTCAGCGTTAACATCCGCTCGTTATGTGCTTGGCTCGGTCTTTTTTTTTCTCTGACCAGGAGCGCGGATAACGAATAGGTATTCAGAGGGAACGAGTCAATGATGCTCGTGCTCAGATTCGGCTTGCTAATGACGTCCTTTGTTCTTGAGTTGGTTGGTTCGCTTGCTACAGTGGAGCTCAAGTTTCGTTTATATCCGGTTCTTTTAGCCTTCGGACTCGTGATGCGGGTTAGTTGAGCATCCTGCAATTGACGTCCCATTTCATCGGCAGAGCCGACCTTGTTCAAATCTTGCTCCAGACCTAATACATGCATCACCGACAGATAAGCCCCCATCGTCACTCCCGCACTACCAGACTCCAGAGAACGCAACGTCATGACTGACATCCCGGCTCGCTCAGCCACTTGTTTAGCCGTTAGCCGTCTACGCAAGCGAGCCAGTTTGAGGCGTTCGCTAAGGTCGGTAAGCAGTCGTGCAATCGATGGGAGCAGCGGTGCCGTTTTTCTAGCCATGTAGCTAATATTCCTTCACTTCTTAGGTGATAGCGCCAGAATAATTGCAGTTGAACGTGCAGATTTAGACGCGGCATTTGCTTTTATTGGTTTTCCAATTGCAGTGTTTCCCACCGCTGCGATTTGACCGCTTTGTAAAGCATTCCGATAGTCAGCGGGACTTTATCGCCGCGCCCCTTCGCCCTGCGCTTGAGAAACACATCAAACCCTTCCGGCTGAAAGTAGCGATAGGCGTCGTAATCGATGAAGTCGATGGCGAACTGTTCTTCCAATTCTTCCATCAGGTTTCGCGCATCAGCGCCATCGCAGCCCAGGTCGAAATTGATCGAGGTGCTGAGGCGGATGATTTTGCGTTCGGGCAGGCCGAGTTCTTCGTGTAGCAACTGCATGAGCAGGTGCATGGTGTGGTCGTCGGGGAAGTTGGGGGCGAGGTTCATGATGCGTCGTCCGTAAGGGGCATGCTGAGGCGGCAGCCTGATTTTGCGGCAAGTTTTGAGCGCAGTCAGCTGCAAATAGTGATGAGGAGGGATCGTACGGCAGGTTCAGATTCACCCTACAACCGCATCGTCAAACACTCGGTAACGTCACCGGCTACAGCTTTCAGCTGGGAGTTTTCAGTGGCGACCGAGAGGGAGACGGATGAGCAGGAGCAAGGACACCCCGCAAGTGTGGGAGCACTACGACACCGATGGAGGAGGTTACCGCTATCTACGTGACATGACCGCTAGCGAAATGGCGGAAAGGGATGCCAGGCAAAACGCGTATGAAGCCATGCTGGCGAGACAGGAGGCATACGAACAGAGTCGGGTGGTGACGTCTCAGAAAGAGCGCCAGGCGCTCGCCGGTTGCGTATTTGCCAAGTCTTGCAAGTTACCGGACTCCATCATCGACTACGCCAGCCCATCCGGATTTCTGCCCACGGACAGCGTTAAAGACTATGGCGAATTCACTTTATTGGGAGGTCGCCACACTGATGATTCCGGGTGTTTACCGCTCAAGAAAATAAGCGGTGTTTTGCCGGCAGGCATCGGCTCTTTGGCGTTGGGTGGTGCAGCGATTGCGCCGACAACCACTGCTGTTGCAGGTGCCAGCGCCGGTGTCGTCACGGCTGGCGTTGCTGCCGGTGCATTGGTTGGTTTGGTCGCCTTGCTGGCTCCCTCGAGCCTGGGCGACGGCGCGTTGTATACCGATGAACAACTCAGGTCACTCAAACAAGCGCGGACGCGAGTTCGGCTACGCGTGGAGGCGCAGGCTGACGGTACGCTCAAAGGTTACGGGTACAACACTCAGAGCCGTCGTGATTGGGAGATGATTCCCGTTGTGACGTTCAAGGCTCGTGGCTCACAACAAGTGGCTGACTTTGGCGGCGGGGTCGAGTTGATCTGGACACCCGCAGCGAACCCGGCAGATACGTTGGGTATCCCGGCGCTGGAAGCAGCACCGCAAGCGCCTCAAGTGTGGATTTTTCCGCCTACCGATAAGGCTGACAGCATCATTGTCAGTCCGGTGTATCCGCCGGAATATCAGGATTTCATTCTGGTGTTTCCAGCGGATTCGGGGGTTCGGCCGCTGTACATTGTGCTCAATGTTCCGAGGGGATTTGACTATCACACCGCACCTGATTTGCTACCCGCTTTTCCAGATGCTGTGAGTGTTCGTCCAAAGTCGACAGTTCAAGGCGGTGGGAAAAAACGGGATCGTTGGAAAGATCGGAAAGGTAGGATTTATGAATGGGACTTTCAGCACGGAGCGGTTGAGATCTATGACAGGCAAGGGAAGCACTTAGGTGAGTTCAACGCTGATACGGGCGAGCAAAGCAAGCCAGCAAAACCCGGAAGAACCACACCAAAATGAAATGAGAGGTCACGTATGTACTTACGCATAACAGGCTTTTTTCCAGAACCGGACGATGATGACTCTTTGCAGTACAAACGAGTTATACAAAAAGAGTTAGAGCCATCAGTATTTGAGGTAATGAACTGGTCTTCACTTGAAGATGGTTTGGGTGGGCAGTCAGAACTAACGCCCGGGCAGGTGAAGCGCATGGCTGAAGTTCTTGGGGAGCCTTCCATAGAAAGGCTAAGTCTGTTCATCGGGAGTTACTCGTAGTCTCGATACTGAAGGTGGAACCATGAATTTTTCAGTGATGGGTTTTCATTCGGATAAGGATGAACTGGTATTTGAGCAGAATATTGGTTTGTCAGTGGAGGACTTGATGCCCGTTATGCAATGGACGAGCAGTAACGATTGCATTGGTGTGGATTTTCAACTCACAGCGACACAAGCGCTTGAGATTGAGCGCTTGGCTTCGGTGGCTTTTCCTAAAGGGCTGGATCTTTATATGGCTTCTTCGGTATGAGGTATCTGGTCGAGGCTTTTGATAAAGCCACTGAACTTCTTGTCTTTGACGTAGAGCTACCTTCCGGCTGCGATCAGCGTCTGAAAGAAATAATGGGTTGGATGGCGCCACAACAGGGGTGGGAGGGATATGAACTGAGTGCTGCTCACTTGATCAAGCTGGGAGATCTTTCTGGAAGAACTTTCGACGCGTCATCGTATAACTTCCAGTTAACAGTCAATATCTGACACGGAGGCTAACGGTACGCCACTGTTAAACCAACTAACGCATTCAATATATCGACAGGATCATTATGAATGGCTTTCAGCAGGGCCTTGGCCGACCCCGTCAGGTCCCGGCGTTGCGCAGAGGGTCGAGTTGCACGAGGTCAAGGCAGCGAATTTGGCTTGAGCGAGACCGGTAGCCTTGCGGGTTTCTTTGACTTGTAGCGCGTCTACAGTGAATTCGCGAGTGGGCTGGCGTTCACCTCGCAAAATTTCGTTCATCTCTTGGACGCTTTCCATCAGGTCATCAAAAAATTTACTCATGCTTATATCCAGTGTCGTGATCGTTCCCTCGCAGAAGGAACGATCTTCCGTCGGTGTCAGACTGGGGCTTTCCAGCCCATCAGGCGTTGCTGGGCGACTTTGAGCAGGTCGCAGCCGTCTTGGGTCAGCAGGTAGAGCGCGTGGGTGATGTGGGGGATGTCTTCGATGTCACCGTCGAGGAAGCTTTGGCAGTGCAGGGTTCGGAGCAGCTCGCTGGAGGCTCGGATGCGCTGGAGGGCGGCTTCGAGGATGTCTTGGGGGTCTGCTTCAGTATCGATGATCAGGGGCGGGGAATCGGTGAGGTTGGTTTTGAGTGGGCGGTAGCGATCAGGGAACGGGTTCAACTTATTCATTGTTTGTAGCCTCAAATGCAACAGTGATAAACCGCTCCATCGTGACCAAGCGATGGGAGGCGGACTGTGTTCGGGTTGGTCAACCAGTGAGGCTCACAATTCCGGCACGCCCGAGGGCGTCCCAAACACAGCCACCATATAGCGTGCAGGCATTTGAAGTGCCGGCAGCATACAACGGACGCATGTATATGAGCCATTCGGGTGACCAAGCCCGAGTCGCTGAATTGGCAGCGACAGTCCGACTATAGGTACCGTCGCGGGTTGTCGATAGTCGACAAAGAGTCGTCTCTTGTAGGACCGTGCCGAAGCTTTGATAGGGCGTTGCTGACAGACTTATCGCTTCCGCAATTTTTCGCGTTTGATTGCCATCAGGCGTTTGGCTTCTTCATCTGGAATGCTGGGGCGAGGGTCGTCGATGCTGGCTTGTACTTGTGCTCTGAACCATGCGTCGTAGGCGGCTTTTTCGAGTTGTTTTTGATCGTCGGGCATTTTGGTTTTCTTCATGTGGATCGCGTTATCGTTCTTCGCGGGCAAGCCTCGCTCCTACAGGGGGTGTGGTGCGGCTTTAGATCGCGGTGGGTTTTGGCAGGCGTTGCCGGGCGATTTCGAGCAGTTCGTTGCCGTCCTGGGTCAGCAGGTACAGCGCGCTGACGATGTTGGGGATGTCGCTGACGTCGGACTGTTTGAAGCACAGGCAATACAGCGTTTCGAGCAGGTCGCTGGCGGCGCGGATGCGTTGGCGGGCGGCGTCGAGGATTTCGAAGGGGTCGGCTTCGGTGTCGATGAGCAGCACCGGGGTTTCGCTGTAGCGGGATTTGAGTGGGCGATAGCGGTCGTTTGATGGATCGGGGTTGTTCATCGAGGTCAGTCCTTTGGGGGATCGGCAGTCTCGCCGGCAGGCCGACACACTGTTTCAGCCGCGCCGGAAACTATAGAAGGGTGGGTTGTTGTGCGACAAGACGGCTGTGATGGACAGGTTTTGTAGGGGGATTACGATCATTTTGGGAATGGGCCTACGCGTAGGCGGAGGTTTTTTGCTCGGGAATGGCTATGGGTAAAAAGGCCTACGGGGTTGTCAGGTGTTGCGCGGCGAATTTCGGTAGGGGGCGCGTCAGAATGTGTAGGGCGTTTCGAGTTTTGCGGTGGTTGTGCTGGCCTCTTCGCGAGCAAGCCCGCTCCCACATTTGATCTTCAGTGGGCACAGGATTTGTGTACGACCGAGATTGAGTGTGGGAGCGGGCTTGCTCGCGAAGAGGTCTTACAGGCAACGCATTTTTCAAGCCCTACAATTCCCCTGAAGCCATCCGCTGTATCATCCCGTATCGTTTTTGCCCCCGACCTTTTCTCGACTCGCTGCGATCGCCAGCTAGGCTTTGGGCTTCGCAGCGGTCAACGGAGTGACAGCTTATGCACAACACCCTGGAACAGGTTTTTGGTTTTTCACAGTTTCGGCCCGGCCAGGAGGCAGCGGTCAGCGCGGTGTTGGCCGGGCGCTCGGCGGCGGCGATTTTCCCCACCGGTTCGGGCAAGTCCCTTTGCTATCAACTGTCGGCCCTGTTGCTGCCGCACCTGACGCTGGTGGTCTCGCCGTTGTTGGCGTTGATGCAGGATCAGTTGCTGTTCTTGCAGCGCCACGGCATCTCGGCGGGCAGCATCGATTCGGCCCAGAGCCGCGATGACGCCAGCGACGTGATGGCGCGTGCAAAGTCCGGTGAGCTGAAGATCTTGATGATTTCCGTGGAGCGTCTGAAGAACGAGCGCTTCCGTAATTTCTTGCAGCAGGTGCCGATCTCGCTGCTGGTGGTGGACGAGGCGCACTGTATTTCAGAGTGGGGCCACAACTTTCGCCCCGACTACCTCAAGCTCCCCGACTATCAGCGCCAGTTCAACATTCCACAGGCCTTGCTGCTGACCGCTACCGCGACGCCGAAGGTGATCGCCGACATGGAGGCCAAGTTCGCCATCGCTCCTGAGGACGTGGTCACCACTGGTTTCTATCGGCCGAACCTCAATCTGTTGGTGGAGCCGGTACGCGGTCAGGACAAGCGCCGACGCCTTGTCGAATGGATGAGTCAGCGCCCCAATCAGCCAAGCATCGTCTACGTCACCCTGCAAAAAACCGCCGAGCACATTGCCGAACACCTGGGCCGAAACGGCATTCAAGCCGAGGCCTACCACGCCGGTTTGCCCCACGAACAACGCGAAGCAATCCAGAAGCGCTTCATGGTCGGAGAGTCCAATTGCATCGTCGCCACCATCGCGTTTGGCATGGGCATCGACAAGAGTGACATCCGCAACGTGGTGCATTTCGACCTGCCCAAATCCATCGAAAACTACAGCCAGGAAATCGGTCGCGCCGGGCGTGACGGGCAGCCGTCCGACTGCCTGGTACTGGCCAACCGCGACAGCCTCAACGTGCTGGAAAACTTCGTCTACGGCGACACGCCGGAACAGGACGGCATCCGTTGCGTGCTCGACGAGTTGCAAGCCGCTGCGCCCGACGGGCAGTGGGAGTTTCTATTGGGGCCGCTGGCGGACCAGAGCAACATCCGCCTGTTACCGCTCAAGACCTTGCTGGTGCAACTGGAACTGCGCGGGATCATCGCGCCGCGTTACGCCTATTACGCCGAGTACCGCTTCAAATATTTGCAGGAGCCCGAAGCCTTGCTGGCCCGTTTCGAAGGCGAGCGAAAGGACTTCGTCGCGGCCATCATCCAGACGTCCAGCCGCGCGCGGACCTGGGCCACGGTGAATTTCGACGCGCTGTACGAGCAGCACCAAGCCGAGCGTGATCGGGTGGTCAAGGCGCTGGATTACTTCCAGGAGAAGGGTTGGGTCGAACTTGAAAGCAAGCTGATGACCGAGGTCTACAGCCTGCTGCAAACCGACTTTGACGCCCAAGCCTTGAGCGAAGAACTTCACGCCTACTTCACCCGCCACGAGCAAACCGAAATCGCACGGATACACGCCATGCTCGATCTGTTCGCCACCGAGCAGTGCCTGGGTTATCGCCTGGCGGCGTACTTCGGCGATGAAAACGCGCCGCAGCAGTGTGGGCATTGTTCGGTGTGTTATGGGGATGTGGCGCGATTGCCAGCACCACCGGAACTGCCGGCGCTTGTGGATAAAAACTTCGAAGCGTTGTGCAGTGACTTTATCCACAGGCACGAGCAGCACACCGGCAGCGTTCCTTCGACTGAGCGCGTGACACGGTTTTTGTGCGGGATCAGTGTGCCGCTGTTCACCAAGCTCAAGGCGCGGTCGATTCCGGGGTTTGCGGCGTTGGAGCAGTATCCGTATGGCGAAGTCCGGGCATGGGCGGCGGCGCATCTACCCAGCTGAAACACCGTCAATGTGGGAGCGGGCTTGCTCGCGAAGGCGGCGTGTCAGTCGCCATCCATGTTGAATGATTAACCGCCTTCGCGAGCAAGCCCGCTCCCACATTGGTTTCGGTGTATAGGTTGAGGCGCATCCATCCGCTGAATGTCGCTCATCACAGGAATAAATTTCAAAAAAGCCCGGTGGCTGACTATGGTGAGGGCTGTCTTTGGATCGCCAACAAGAGAAAACACCATGAGCCAGACACCGTTCAACATTCAGCGCGCCGCCGTGATCGGCGCGGGCACCATGGGCCGTGGCATTGTCATGTGTCTGGCCAACGCCGGGGTGCCGGTGCAATGGGTCGATAACAATCCGCAGATGCTTGAGCAGGCATTGGCCAGCGTGGCCGAGACTTATGCCCACAACGTAAAGCAGGGGCGGATCGATCAGGCCGAGGCCGATGCGCGTGTTGCGCGGGTAACGGCGGCTGCCGACTACGCGGCGATCCGCGAGGTCGATCTGGTGATTGAAGCGGTGTACGAAAACCTTGAACTCAAGCAGAAAATCTTCCGTGAACTGGATGGTCTCCTTAAGCCTGAGGCGATTCTGGCCAGCAATACCTCGGCGCTGGATATCGACGCCATCGCTGCGGCCACTCGCCGTCCACAGCAGGTGCTGGGCCTGCACTTTTTCAGCCCGGCGCACATCATGAAACTGCTGGAAATCGTTCGCGGTGCGCAAACCGCTCCGGCGGTGCTCAATGCGGCGCTGGAACTGGGCAAGCGCATGGGCAAGGTCAGTGTGGTGGCGGGCAACTGTCACGGTTTTATCGGCAACCGCATGCTCGAACCGTACGTGCTCGAAGCGCGCAAGATGCTGCTTGAAGGCGCTTATCCCTATCAGGTTGATGCGGCGCTGCAAGGTTTTGGCTTTGCCATGGGGCCATTCCGTATGTACGACGTGGTCGGCGTCGATCTGGGATGGCGTGCTCGGGAGTTGGCCGGCAAAGGTCAGGATGCGCCGCAAGTGCAGGTGGATAACCGTCTGTGCGAACTGGGGCGCTTCGGCCAGAAGAGTGGCAACGGCTATTACCACTATGAACCGGGCAGTCGCCAGGCTGAGCACGATGTAGAGGTCGATGCGCTGGTGCTGCAGGTCAGCGAAGGGTTGGGCTTCCAGCGTCGCGAGATCGGGCCTGAGGAGATTCTGGAGCGTTGTTTGCTGGCGCTGGTCAATGAAGGGGCGAAGATCCTTGAAGAAGGGATTGCCGGGTCGGCGCATGACATTGATCTGGTTTATCTAAATGGTTATGGCTTTCCGGCGGATAAAGGCGGGCCGATGGCCTGGGCGGATCAGCAGGGGCTGGCGGATATTCATCAGCGTTTGCTGGCGCTGGAGACGAGGCAGGGTGATCAGTGGAAACCAGCGCGGTTGATTGGCGAGTTGGCGGCGGTGGGGAAGGGGTTTGCTGATCGCTGATTGAAGTGGCGGCTTTGAGGGCCTCTTCGCGAGCAAGCCCGCTCCCACATTAGGTCTCGGTCGTACACAAAATTTGTGTTCATTGAAGATCAAATGTGGGAGCGGGCTTGCCCGCGAAGAACGATAACGCGGTTTTAACCTTAGACTGGCAATCCAACTCCAGGAATCGACACTGATGTCCAACCCGATGCCCCAACGCACCGACTATCCGCATTTCCAGCCCATCACCACCCGCTGGCACGACAACGATACCTACGGACACGTCAACAACGTCACCTACTACAGCTTTTTTGACACAGCGGTGAACACCTACCTGATCGAAGTGGGCGGGCTGGATATTCATGACGGTGAAGTCGTGGGTTTCGTGGTGAGTTCGGCCTGCGATTACTTTGCGTCGATCGCTTTCCCGGATCGCATCGAGATTGGACTGCGGGTGGGCAAGTTGGGTAACAGCTCCGTTCAATATGAACTGGCCGTGTTTAAGCAAGGGGATGACGAAGCCTGCGCTGCGGGGCGTTTCGTCCATGTGTTTGTGGATCGTTTATCGAATCAGCCGGTGGCCATTCCTGCCGGGCTACGCGGGGCGTTGGAGCGGTTGGTGGTTTGACAGGCAAAAAAAATCGCAGCCCTGGGGCTGCGATTTTTTGATCTACCGGTACACGAGGCAATCAAGCCTCAGTCGTGATAGCGATGTTTATGCTTGCGGTGGCCATAGGCATGGCCACGGCCTGGATGGCCGTCACGGTAGTAGCGACGATCATCACGGCCACCACGATAGGAGCGACGATCATCGTCGTCATCGCTCTTGTTGCCCATGTAGTTACCCAGCGCGCCACCGGCGCCGCCGCCTGCTGCGGAGCCGATCAGGCTGCCGGTGGTGCCGCCCACGCTGCGGCCAACCACGTTACCGCCCGCTGCGCCCAACGCACCGCCAATGGCGGCTTCGCCACGGCTGCGTTTGTCTGCGCCGACGGCACTACCACCCGCGCCGCCCAGGGCCGCGCCAATGGTGGAACCTGTATTGCCGCCTAGTGACTGACCGACGACCGAGCCCAGAACCCCGCCCAATGCGCCGCCCACACCTGCTTCGGTGGTGCCGCCGGCAGAAGCGAAGCCACTGACCAGGCCAAGGGACAACAAGAGAATCGAGGAGAACTTCATAGAGGAACCTCAAGGGGATGACGGCGCGATCCTGAGGCTGTGTCGGGGTGCTGACAATCGAAATCCGACGAGTAACACGACTTGAGCACAATTCTATAAGTTGCTGTTTTTTGGGCGGAACTTAAGTGTTTTTCGCCGGTCTTTAGCTACTTCGGATAGGCCGTTTTTGTTAGAAAACGGCCTTTTTTGTGGGCGATTGGAAAGTTCTGGATTCAAAAGAATCGTTGAATGATCCACCGCTTTCGCGAGCAAGCCCGCTCCCACATTAGATCTTCGGCGAATACAGGATTTGTGTTCCACCGAGATCTAATGTGGGAGCGGGCTTGCTCGCGAAGAGGCCAGACGTGCTGCCGCGCGTTAAGCCGACTTCGCCATAATCAGTCCAGTCGCACTGGCCATTTCCAACCGAATCGCCACAAACTTCGACGTCGGCGTATGGCTGCCATCCCCAGTGCTCTCAAGCGGCACCAGCGGATTCACCTCGGGATAGTATGCCGCCGCTTGCCCCGCAGGAATATCAAACGCCAGCAGCGTGAAGCCTTTCACCCGACGCTCTACGCCATCGTCCCAGATCGACACGATGTCGGCCTTCTGCCCAGGCTTGAAGCCCAGGCGAATGATGTCCGCCTCGTTGACGAACAGCACATCACGCTGACCTTTTACGCCGCGATAGCGGTCATTGAGGCCATAGATCGTGGTGTTGTACTGATCGTGGGAACGCATCGATTGCATGATCAGGTCTGGCAATACGCCCGTGGCGCGAGTGCGTTCGTGCACCAGGTGCTTGGGTAATGTGTTCGGACGGAAATTGGCCCGGCCTGACGGGGTGTTCCACTTGCGCGCGCCGGCGCTGTTGCCGAGGTAAAAGCCACCCGGATTCTTGATCTTCTCGTTGAAGTCCTTGAAGTTGGGAATCGTGTCGGCAATCAGCTCGCGGATACGGCGATAGTCGGCCACCAGCCAGTTCCAATCCACCGGATGGCTGCCCAGCGTGGCGGCGGCGATGCCGGCAATAATCGCTGGCTCCGAGCGCATCTGGTTCGACAGCGGCTCCAACTGGCCGTTGGAGGCATGGACCATGCTGAACGAGTCTTCAACGGTCACGGCTTGAGGGCCTTCGGTTTGCCGGTCGATGTCGGTCCGGCCCAGGCACGGCAGGATCAGCGCGTCTTTACCGTGTGCCAGGTGGCTGCGGTTGAGCTTGGTGCTGATCTGTACGGTCAGGTCGCAATTACTCAAGGCCTGGAAGGTACGCGGACTGTCCGGCGTGGCCTGGGCGAAGTTGCCGCCCAGGGCGATGAACACTTTTGCCCGTCCTTCGGCCATGGCATGGATGGCCTCGACCACGTTGTGGCCGTTTTCGCGCGGCACCTTGAACTGGAAGCGACGCTCCAGGGCATCGAGGAACGCCACTGGCGGACGCTCGTTGATGCCCATTGTGCGGTCGCCCTGCACGTTACTGTGGCCGCGCACCGGGCACAGGCCTGCGCCTGGGCGGCCGATGTTGCCGCGCAGCAGCATCAGGTTGGCGATTTCCTGGATGGTCGCCACCGAATGACGATGCTGGGTGATGCCCATCGCCCAGCACATGATTACGTTCTTGCCTTTGGCATACATCCGCGCGGCTTGCTCGATCTCGACCAGGGGCAGGCCGGATTGCTCGACGATCTGCTCCCACGAGGTGTCATCGACGATGCCCAAGTATTCCAGCACGTTGACGCTGTGTTCATTGAGGAAGTCGTGGTCGAACACGGCCGGCTCACCCGCCTTCTGCGCATCGCGCTCCCATTGCAGCAGGAACTTGGCCATGCCGCGCATGATCGCCATGTCGCCGCCCAATGCCGGACGGAAATACGCAGTGTTGGTCGGCTTGTCGCCGTTGGTGAGCATTTCGATCGGGTGTTGCGGGTGCTGGAAACGTTCCAGACCGCGCTCTTTCAGCGGGTTGATGCACACCACCTGCGCGCCGCGTTTCACCGCTTCGCGCAACGGTTCGAGCATCCGTGGGTGGTTGGTGCCGGGGTTCTGGCCCCAGACGAAAATCGCATCCGCATGTTCGAAGTCATCGAAGGTCACGGTGCCTTTGCCGACGCCGACGCTTTGCGCCAACGCCACGCCGCTGGCCTCGTGGCACATGTTCGAGCAATCGGGGAAATTATTGGTGCCATAGGCGCGCACGAACAATTGATAAAGAAACGCCGCTTCGTTGCTGGCCCGTCCCGAGGTGTAGAACTCGGCCTGATCAGGGCTCGACAAGCCGCGCAGATGCTTGGCGATCAGAGTAAACGCATCGTCCCAGCTGATCGGTTGATAACGATCGGTTTCGGCGTTGTACTTCAATGGCTCGGTCAGGCGACCCTGATATTCAAGCCAATAGTCACTCTGCTCCAGCAACTGAGTGACGCTGTGTTTGGCAAAAAACTTGCCGTCGACACGGCGCTTGGTCGCTTCCCAGTTCACCGCTTTGGCGCCGTTCTCGCAGAACGCCACCATGCCGGCTTCATTGGAATCGCCCCAGGCGCAACCCGGGCAGTCGAAGCCGCCGTTCTTGTTGGTCTTGAGCATCATGCGCAGGTTTTTCAGCGCGTTGTCGCTGGTCAGCCACGCCTGGGCGACGCTGATCAGTGCGCCCCAGCCACCGGCTGGGCCTTTGTAGGGCTTATAGCGAGGGACGGGTGTCTGGTCGGCTTGACGGTGTTGACTCACGCTTGATTCTCCAACGTTGGGCTGTAGACCCGCGGCGCATTTTTCTGAGGCAGATGGATGAGGTTGAGGTTGTGACGACGGGCCCATTGCACGGCAAGGCCCGTGGGCGACGACAGGCTGACGAGGGTCTGGATGCCTGCGCGCAACACTTTCTGGATCAATTCGAGGCTGCAACGGCTGGTGACAATCACCAATCCGCCGGTCATCGGGATCTTTTGCCGGATCAACCCGCCAATCAGTTTGTCGAGCGCGTTGTGTCGACCGATGTCTTCGCGACCCAGGAGCAATTCGCCCTGAGCGTTCATGAACACCGCCGCGTGCACCGCGCCGGAGTATTGGCCAAGTGGCTGGAACGCACCGATGCGCTGGCGCAGGCCCTCCAGCCATTCGGCGGGCGGCAAGGGGGCGCCGGGTAATACTTTGAGGTCGGGCAACGCCTGTTCCACCGCTTCCACGCCGCAGAGCCCGCAACCGCTGGTGCCGGCCATTTGCCGACGTTGCTGCTTGAGGTTCCAGAAGGCGCGGTTGGCGATGGTCACTTGCGCGTACTGCGCCGACCCCGAGCCGCTGAGTTGCAGGTCATAGATGTCGGCGGCGTCTTCGATGATGCCGCTGCCGAGGCTGAAACCGACAATGAAGTCTTCCAGGTCCGACGGTGTCACCAGCATCACCGCTTGGCTGATGCCGTTATAGGCAATCGCCAACGCAACTTCCTCGGCCAGCGCGGTGCTGTCCGATTCGCTGTGTTGGAGGTTGCTGTAGCGGTACGTTTGGCTGGCGGCGGGCGCTGGCGTTTGGAGGGCAGGCGCCGCGCAGGCTGGGCGCTTGGCGTTCATGGCATCACCGACGGTTTGATTAGCTCTAAGCCTAGGCGCGTCAACATGTCGCGTCTAATCGCTATTACTGATCTGCCGATAGATGCCGTCGATCAAGACTCCGGCAGCGATTGCTGGAAAATCGCAAAACAGGCTTCCGCGAGCGCTGAACGCGGAGCGCTGCGCCGCATGATCAGCCCCAGCCGGGCGAGGGTCTGGGCATTTTCGATGGGTTGCAGGCGTAAATGATCGGTGAGGTTTTCGAGGCCGCCGTTGAGCGGCATCACCGCGCAGCAGAGTCCGCCATGTACCGCTTGTAACAATTGGTGGACGGCATCGGTCTGCAACAACGGCTGCGGGATGAGGCCACGGCTGTGGAAGTTGTGGTCGATGGACTGACGGAAATGCATGCCGCTGGTGAGCATGCCCAGCGGCAGTTCGATCAACGACTCCCAACTGAGCGGCGCGTCGCCGAAACTGAAAAAGCGCTGATCGTAGAGCAGGCCCATGCGGGTTTCGCTGAAGGACAGGGAATCGAAACGCTCGCCGTCCAGACGCTCGAGGTACGACACGCCGAGGTCCAGGCGATTGTTGGCCAGTTGCTCGAGGATCTGCTCGGAACTGAGGGCCGAGAGTTCGAAGCGCAAGTTCGGGTGCTCGGCGTGCAGGCGTTGCATCAGCGGCAGCGGATCGAAACTCGACAGCGGCACCACGCCCAGGCGCAGCGTACCGACCAGATTGCCCCGGCAGGCGGCCGCCTCGGCGTATAAACCGTCATAAGCGGCCAGCACGGTGCGGGCCCAGGCCAACACCCGTTCGCCGGGCGCGGTGAAACCCTCGAAACGCTGACCACGGTTGACCAAAGGCAGTTCGAGTTCTTCTTCGAGGCTGCGCAGGCGCATGGACAGGGTCGGTTGGGTGATGTGACAGCGCGCGGCGGCCTGGCCGAAATGTCGGGTTTCGTCGAGCGCGATGAGGAATTTCAGCTGCTTGATGTCCATCTTCGCTCCAGGGCGCGTGAAGGCCCGAATTCTAGCGCTTGGGGATAGGCGGCGTCATTGGTCGGGTGGGAGCCGCAAGTGACAGCCTTGGTCTAGGCTTTTGCGTCTGGAACCCAAATCCCAAGGAGAGTGCACCATGAGTATTTTTAGCTTTGTGAAAGAAGCAGGCGAAAAGCTTATCGATCTGCTGACGCCGGGCAATGCCAATGCCAGCGAGCAGTTGAAGGAACACATCAGCAAGGTCGGCCTGGGTAACCCGAATGTGCAGGCCACGGTGGATGGCGACAAGGTCACTGTGACCGGTGAAGTGGCAAGTCAGGAAGAGAAGGAAAAAATCCTGTTGGCCGTGGGCAATATCGCCGGTGTCGGTAGCGTGGATGACCAGATGACGGTGACCGGACCGGTTGCGAAGGCGGCGGTGTTTGTGACGGTGGTGAAGGGTGACACGCTTAGCGCGATTTCCCTGCGTGTGTATGGCGATGCCAACAAGTACCAGAAGATCTTCGAGGCGAACAAGCCGATGCTCAAGGATGTGAACAAGATTTATCCGGGGCAGTCGTTGCGGATTCCTGAGTAAGGTTTGAGACCGCTTTCGCGAGCAAGCCCGCTCCCACATTTGATCGCGTTCTTCAGTCGCAACACGGTCAAATGTGGGAGCGGGCTTGCTCGCGAAACAGGCACCTCGGTCTAAAGCCCTGCAATCAATTCCCGGTAATCGCCAACCGCCGCAAACTCCGCCGTGTCCTTCGGCCCTTTACGGCTGTCCGGCTCGCTCACCGCCAACAAATGCGCCACGCCAAAATCCCGCGCACTGCGCAGAATCGGCAGCGTATCGTCGATAAACAGGCTGCGCGCCGGGTCAAAACCGATATCCGCCTGCAAGGCATCCCAGAATTGCGGATTCTCCTTGGCGAACCCGTAATCATGCGAGCTGATCAAGCGCTCGAAGTACGGCGCCAGTTCGATTCTTTCCAGCTTCAATGACAGCGAATCACGATGGGCATTGGTGATCAGCACCACGCGCTTGCCGGCCTGTTTGATCGCCGCCAGAAAGGTATCGGCGTCCGGGCGCAGGGCGATCAGGTGCGCGGTTTCCAGCTTCAATTCACGTACCGGCAATTTCAACTCGGCGCTCCAGAAGTCCAGGCAATACCACTGCAACTGGCCCGCATTGCGTTCGAACAGCGGCTGCAACTCCAGCTCGGCCATCGCCCGACTCACCCCGTGCAACTCGGCGTAACGCTGGGGCAGGTGCTCCATCCAGAAATGATTGTCGTAGTGCAGGTCCAGCAGCGTGCCGTCCATGTCCAGCAAAACGGTGTCGATGTCGCGCCAGGGCAGCAGGGACATAAATAACTTCTCCAGCGGTAAAAAAGATATCCGAGGTCAACAATCAGGATAGGCCGGGTATAGTAACCCGCTATCGCCAAGGAGCCGCTCATGCGCCAGAAACCCACCATACTCGCCCGCGAGATCGTCGCCACCAGCCGTTTGTTCTGCGTCGAAGAGCTGAAGCTGCGCTTTTCCAATGGCGTCGAGCGCACTTACGAGCGATTGGTCGGCAAAGGCGCCGGGTATGGCGCGGTGATGATCGTGGCGATGCTCGACGCCGACCACGCGGTGCTGGTCGAAGAGTATTGCGGCGGCACCGATGAATACGAACTGTCCCTGCCCAAAGGCCTGATCGAACCGGGCGAAGACGTGTTGGCGGCGGCCGAGCGTGAGCTCAAGGAAGAGGCCGGGTATGGCGCGCGGCAATTGGAGCATCTGACCGAGTTGTCGTTGTCCCCAGGTTACATGAGCCAGAAGATCCAGGTGGTGCTGGCCACCGACCTGTACGAGGAGCGCCTTGAAGGCGACGAGCCGGAGCCGATGGGCGTCGACAAGATCAACCTGCGTGAGCTGTCGGCCCTGGCCCAGAACCCGCGATTCACCGAGGGCCGTGCCTTGGCGGCGCTGTACCTGGCCCGTGACCTGCTGACGCAGCGTGGAGTGTTCCTGCCATGAATTTCCCTCATCCATTGATGGCGCCAGTGGTTGAACTGGCCTTGCAGGCTGGCGACGCGATCCTGCCGTTCTGGCGCACCGGCACAGCGGTGACCGCCAAGGCGGATGATTCGCCGGTGACCGCCGCAGACCTGGCCGCTCACCACTTGATTCTGGCCGGGCTGACGGCGCTGGACCCAAGCATTCCGGTGCTTTCCGAAGAAGACGCCAATATTCCCCAGAGCGTGCGCGCCGGGTGGCAGCGTTGGTGGCTGGTGGACCCGCTGGACGGGACGAAGGAGTTCATCTCTGGCAGTGAAGAATTCACCGTCAACATTGCGCTGATCGAGCAGGGGCGCGTGGTGTTTGGCGTGGTGTCGATGCCGACCAACGGGCGTTTCTACGTCGGTGGCGCCGGTCTGGGTGCGTGGCGTGGCGATAAAGACGTAGCGCCGTTGCCGATTCAGGTGCGCGACGTGCCGGCAGCGGGCGAGGCGTTCACGGTGGTTGCCAGTCGTCGGCATAGCAGTCCTGAGCAGGAGCGTTTGTTGGCCGGGCTGAGTGACAGTCTGGGTGAGCTGCATTTGGCCAACATCGGCAGTTCGCTGAAGTTTTGTTTGCTGGCGGAAGGGGCGGCGGATTGTTATCCGCGGCTGGCGCCGACTTCGCAGTGGGACACGGCGGCTGCGCAAGGCGTGCTGGAAGGCGCCGGTGGTGAGGTGCTGGATTTGAGCGGTCAGCCGTTTTGTTATCCGGCGCGGGAATCGCTGCTGAATGAGTTTTTTCTGGCGCTGCCGGCGAAGGCGGCGTGGCGGGAGAAGTTGTTGGAGCTCGCGCGCAAGTAGCTCCCACAGGTTTTGTGGCGTGCCGGTTATCGGTGCAGCACATACTGCCCGGTAAACTTCGCCGCATCTTCCTCACTTCCCGCGTTCACCACCCGCGTATGCAACGTCAAACGCGCCCTGCCGTACCGCTCATACGTCGCCAAAAACTTCTTCCACACCGCCGCACTCGGTGCCTGGCACATCGCGGTTGCATCCATGGTCACCGGCAGCGGATAGCTGATGTGCCCTTCGTGAATCACGATGTGTCCGTCCTCGATACCTTCCTCGCGCAAACGCAAATGCAACCAGCCCCAACCGGCGAGTACCGCGCCGCAATACAGGCTGCCGCCGAACATGGTGCTCTTGTGATTGACGTTGGCTTCCAGCGGCAAGTACAGGCGCAGTTGCTGGTCGTGCCAGTCGAGCACCTTGACGCCCATGTCCTTCGTGAGAGGAATGTCGCGATGGAGGACGGATTCCAGGTGACGACTGTCGCGGTTCATTCACGGGCCTCTTGCATGCAGATGATAAGTTGACGGTAGCTCAATCGAGTTCATCGGTGGGGTGGTGGGCGCTGCTGTCGGCGAAGTTCAGCCCGTGCTTGCGCAGTTTGTCGTGCAAGGTCTTGCGCGGAATGCCCAAGGCTTCGGCGAGGCTGCGCACGGAGCTGTGAGCGCGCGCCAGTTCGGCGGCGATCAAGGTCTTTTCGAAGTTTTCCACTTGCTCGCTGAGCCCGCCGGACACCATCTCGACCAATGTTCCGCTTGCGCCGTCCGGCGCGTTGTTGTCCAGGGCCAGCTCCAGGCCCAACGCAAAGCGCTCGGCGGCGTTCTGCAGTTCGCGCACGTTGCCGGGCCAGGTGTGGCGCAGCAGCAGGGCGCGTTGCCCCGGTTGCAACTCGTGGGGCGGCAAACCGTGGCGAGCGCTGGCTTCGTCGGCGAAATGCTGGAACAGCATCAGCGCATCTTCACCGCGCTCGCGCAGTGGCGGAATGCGCAGCGGCGCGACGTTCAGGCGGTAATACAAGTCGGCGCGGAAGCGCCCTTGATCGGCGGCCTGGCGCAGGTCTTCCTTGGTCGCGGCGATGATGCGGATGTCCAGCGGGATCAGCTGATTTCCGCCCAACCGCTCGACCACCCGCTCTTGCAGCAAGCGCAGCAGTTTCACCTGCACATCCAGGCTCATGCTTTCGATTTCATCAAGGAACAACGTGCCGCCGTTGGCGAATTCGAACTTGCCGATGCGGCGTTTCTGCGCGCCGGTAAAGGCGCCCGGCTCGTGACCGAACAGTTCGCTTTCCACCACCGATTCGGCCAGGGCGCCGGCATTGATCGCCACGAACGGACCGTTACGCCGACTCGACAAATCGTGCAGCGCCCGGGCCACCACTTCTTTGCCGGCACCGGTTTCGCCGAGGATCAGCACGTCGGCCTTGGTCGCCGCCAATGCACCGATCTGTTCGCGCAGGCGCAGCATCGGCGCCGATTGCCCGACCAGGCGCGTGCTCAGCTCATTGCGATCGCTCAGGGCCAGACGCAGGCTGCGGTTGTCCAGCACCAGTCGGCGCAAGGCCAACGCGCGGCGCACGCTGTCGAGCAGGGCGTCGCTGGCGAAGGGTTTTTCCAGGAAGTCATACGCGCCGGCGCGCATGGCTTGCACCGCCAGCGGCACGTCGCCGTGACCGGTGATCAGCAGCACCGGCAGCTCCGGGTCCTGGGCGTGCAGTTCGGTCAGCAGTTCGAGGCCGTCCATGCCCGGCATGCGGATGTCGCTGACCACCACGCCCGGCCAGTCGCGCTCCAGTTGCCCGGCCAGACCCTTGGCTTCAGCCAGCGGGAGGATTTTCAGGCCGGCGAGGTCGAGCGTCTGGCTCAGGGCCTGACGCAGGTGGGGATCATCGTCGATCAACACGACCTGAACACGGTTATCGATGGTCATGCACTTCGGTCCTCGGACGGTTGCAGGCTCACACCCGGTGCGCCTGCGCGCAGCTTCAGGGTAATCAGGGCGCCACCTTCCTTGTGGTTGGAGAACGACAGTTCACCACCGAAGGCGCGCATCAGGGTTTCGCAGATGGCCAATCCCAAACCAAGGCCCTGCGTGCGGGTCTTGGTGGTGTAGAAGGGCTCGCTGGCGCGGCCAAGGGCTTCCATGCAAAAGCCTGGGCCATTGTCGCGAATGTACAGAGTGACGCCGTCGGCGGTGGATTGGGCACTCAACCAGAGTTTACGCGGCGGGCCTTTTTCCGTCAGGGCATCCAGGGCGTTGGCCAGCAGATTGCCCAGCACCTGACGCAGACGGGTTTCCCCGGCCTCGACCCATAAGGTGGCGGCCGGCAAATCGCGGATCAGCTCGACTTCCATGCTGCGCCGACGCTTGGCCAGCAAGGCCAGGGCATCGTCCAGTGCCGGTTGCAGCGCGACGCTTTCCGGGGCGTGGCGATCACGGCGGGCAAAGGCGCGCAGGTGCGCAATGATCGACGCCATGCGTCCGGTCAGTTCGCTGATCAACTTGAGGTTGCCCCGCGCATCGTCAGTGCGCTGATGATCGAGCAGCACTTCGGCGTTTTCCGCGTAACTACGGATCGCCGCCAGCGGTTGATTCAGCTCGTGGCTGATGCTCGCCGACATGGTGCCCAACGCCGACAGTTTGCCGGCCTGCACCAGATCATCCTGGGCGCGCACCAGTTCCTGTTGGGCATGCTCGCGCTCCAGCACTTCCTGTTTGAGGCGACGGTTGAGGCCTTCGAGATCACTGGTGCGCTCGGCCACCCGACCTTCGAGTTCGCGACGGGCCTTGGCTTCGAAGGCGATCCGTTCGAGGTAATGCCGGCGACGCTGCATCATCAGGCCGAGCAACAGCATCAACACCAGCAGTGTCGCGCCACCGATGGCAACGACTGTGCGCACCGGGCGATCGATCAGCGTGCGCGGCGCAAGAATGCTGACACTCCAACCGGTTTCGTCGATCTGCCGGGTCTGGGTCAGCCAGGCATCTGTATCGAGATTCAGCGGTTTTGGGTCGCGGGTCGGGTAGGGTTGAATCGCGGTGATGGCCTGGCTCTCTGCATCGCTCAAAGGACGGGTCGAGCGGAATCGCCACTCCGGCCGCGAGGTGAGAATGACGACGCCGTTGTGGTCGGTGACCAACAGTTGTTCCGGGGTTTTACCCCAGAGGCTTTCGGTGTGGTCAAGGTCGACCTTGACCACCAACACGCCGATGATTTTTTCGCGATCACGTACCGCCGCCGCAAAGAAATAACCGCGTTTGGCCGAGGTGGTACCGAGGCCGAAGAAGCGCCCCAGACGCCCCTCCATGGCTTCACTGAAATAAGGACGAAAGGCAAAATTTCGGCCGACGAAGCTGTCGTGTTTGTCCCAGTTGGATGCCGCCAGCGTCTTGCCCGTGGTGTCCATCAGGTACATGACTTCGGCGCCGGTCTGGGCGCTGATGTTCTTCAGCAGGCGATTGGCGTTTCCTTGCGTCACACCGTCGTCCGGCGCGGTCAGGTCGGCGCGCAGGGCCGGCAGGTCGCCGAGAATTTGCGGCAACACTTCATACCGGTGCAGGGTGCCCAGCAGGTTGGCGACGTAGAGGTCGAGGGTCTGCCGGTTTTGCCCGGCCAGTTCGCTGCGGTAATACCGCTCGGCCAGATGCTCCAGCGGCCACAACAACGGCGCCAGGCACAGTGCAAGCAGGGCCAGGCTGCGCCAGCGGGGTCTGCGTGGGAGGGTCGGAGTCATGAGCATCGGGCGCCTGTGGGTACAGGCGCATTATGCCTAGGCTTGCGGGCGCAGTCTGCGACCCTGAAGCGGGCGCGTTTTGCGCTGACGCTTCACACCGCGCTTCAGGAAAAGACGTCGGCATCTTTCAAAAAGCGGGCCGCTTGATCCTTGGCCGATATGTGCGGCGCCTTGTCCAGTTGCCAATCGATCGCCAGGTCCGGGTCGTCCCAACGAAGGCTGCGCTCGGCGGCCGGGGTGTAATAGTCAGTGGTTTTGTAGAGGACCTCGGCGACATCGCTCACTACCCGGTAACCATGGGCAAAACCTTCCGGTACCCAGAGTTGGCGCCGGTTGTCGGCAGACAGACGCACCGCCACCCATTGGCCGAAGTGCGGCGAGCTGCGGCGGATGTCCACGGCCACATCGAGCACCTCGCCGACCGCGACGCGAACCAGTTTGCCTTGGGTGTTTTGCAGTTGGTAATGCAGGCCGCGCAGCACGCCTTTTTGCGAGCGGGAATGGTTGTCTTGGACGAACGTCGTGTTCAGGCCCGTCGCTTCTTCAAACGCCTTGGCGTTAAAGCTCTCGTACAAAAAACCGCGCTCGTCACCAAATACCTCGGGTTCGAAGATCAGGACACCGGGCAGTTCGGTGGTCACTACATTCATGCTTGTCTCCAGCAAGGGGTGTTGAGGATGCGCATGGCAATTGTGTTGGCAAGAGCATAACGGTTTGTAACGTTGAATGCCCTCGCAGCAACACCACAAATCCCTTGTGGGAGCGGGCTTGCTCGCGAAAGCGGTGTGTCATTCAACATTAATGGCGACTGACCCGGCGCCTTCGCGAGCAAGCCCGCTCCCACATTTGATCGTCGCCAGCTGTGGAAGAGGGGTTGCGTATCGCCCCCAGCAGTGGCGATATAAGCGCCTAATAAAATTTCAGGGGTCGTTGTATGCCGCTCGCCACGTTGATTCATCGCGCCAGTTTGCCCAGCCCGCAGGTGTCTGCGAAGCAAGCACTAGAGCTGCTCGAAGCGCATTACGGGTTGAGCGGACGCTTGCAGGCCCTCGGCAGCCAGCAGGATCTCAACTATCGCGTCGACAGCGACCAGGGCCGTTTTGTCCTGAAAATCTGCCGTGGCGATTACTCGGCGCTGGAACTGCTGGCCCAGCATGCCGGGCTCAAGCATTTGGGCGAACATGCCGGCGTGCAGGTGCCGCGAGTGATTCCCGCGAAGAACGGCGCAGACCTGCTGACCCTGGACGTCGACGGCCAAGCGGTGCATGTGCGCCTGCTCGATTACATCGAAGGCACGTCGCTCACGCACCTCGATCATCTGCCGGGGGCCGTGGTGGCTGGCTTCGGTCGCCTCTGTGGCGAAATGGACCTGGCCCTGGCCCGTTTCGACCACCCAGGATTGGAGCGAACGCTGCAATGGGATGCGCGCCATGCCTACGCGTTGATCGCGCATTTGCTGCCGGTGATCAAGGACGATCAGCAACGCCGGTTGATCGCCGATGCGGCGGAACGCGCCGAGCGCCATTTGCAGCCGCTGGTGGATAAGCTGCCGGTGCAGGCCATTCACATGGACATCACCGACGACAACGTGGTGTGGCAGCGGGATTCGCAACGTCAATGGCAATTGCAGGGCGTGATCGATTTCGGCGATCTGGTCCGCACCTGGCGCATCACCGATCTGTCGGTGACGTGCGCGGCGCTGCTGCATCATGCCGATGGCGATCCTTTCTACATTTTGCCGGCGGTCCAGGCCTACCACGCGGTCAACCCGCTGACGCATGCAGAACTGCTGGCGCTGTGGCCGCTGATCGTCGCCCGTGCGGCGGTGCTGGTGCTCAGCGGCGAGCAGCAGGTCAGCATCGATCCGGGTAACGAATACAGCCGCGACAACCTCACCCACGAGTGGGAAATTTTCCGCGTGGCCACCTCGGTGCCGTTGGAGTTGATGGAGGCGGCGATTCTGACCGCCGTCGGCCAGAGCCTGCCGAGCATCGGTAGCGAAGGTTTTGCGCCGCTGTTGCCGAGCCTGGTCGGCCGTGAGTTTGCCTTGATCGATCTGGGCGTGCTCAGTCCGCATTTCGAGGCCGGTAACTGGGAGCAGGAGGGCGTCGATCAGCGTCTGCTGACCGAGGCTGCGGCGGCTCATGGGTTGGCCGCCAGTCGTTATGGTCAATATCGCTTGTCTCGCACCCGGCCCGACATCGCCACCGAACCCGACACTTGCCCATTGCACGTCGAGTTGCGCGTGCCCCACGGCACGGCGGTTGAGTCGCCGTTTGCCGGCGTTGTCCACCAGCCGGCGCCTGGCGTGCTGCAACTGGATGGCCCGCAATTGAGCGTGCGGCTGTGGGGCGTGACGCCGTCGCTGCATACCGGCGCGGCGCTGGTCAAAGGCCAGGTATTGGGTTCGGTCAGCGGGCCGCTGATCGTGCAGCTGAGTCGCGGCGCATCGTTGAATGCGCCGCTGTTTTGCACGCCTTCCCG
Organism: Pseudomonas sp. NPDC086251; assembly: GCF_044746405.1. Classification (NCBI taxonomy): domain Bacteria; kingdom Pseudomonadati; phylum Pseudomonadota; class Gammaproteobacteria; order Pseudomonadales; family Pseudomonadaceae; genus Pseudomonas; species Pseudomonas sp. NPDC086251. The sequence goes on along the minus strand of NZ_JBIVBY010000009.1, from coordinate 72,387 downwards.
TGCGGCCGCCTGGCAAGCGTTGTGTCCGTCACCGGCGATGCTGCTGGGGCTGGCCTGCGATGCTGAAGAGGAACTCGATTCACAAACCTTGCTGGCTCGTCGCGACGCCAGTTTCGCCCGTACGCAAAAACACTATTACGTCGACCCGCCGCGCATCGAGCGCGGCTGGCGCAACCACCTGATCGACATGCAGGGCCGCTCCTTCCTCGACATGCTCAACAACGTCGCGGTGCTCGGTCACGGTCACCCGCGCATGGCCGCAGTCGCCAGCCGCCAGTGGTCGCTGCTCAACACCAATTCGCGGTTCAACTACGCCGCCGTGGCCGAGTTCTCCGAGCGCTTGCTGAAGCTGGCACCGGACTCCATGGACCGGGTCTTCCTGGTCAACAGCGGCAGCGAGGCCAACGATCTGGCAATCCGTCTGGCGTGGGCCTACAGCGGCGGGCGCGACATGCTCAGTGTGCTCGAGGCCTACCACGGCTGGACGGTGGGCGCGGACGCGGTATCGACCTCGATCGCCGACAATCCCAAGGCCTTGAGCAGCCGTCCCGATTGGGTGCATCCGGTCATCGCGCCGAACACCTATCGCGGCGAATTCCGTGGTCTGGACAGCGCGCCGTACTACGTGCGCAGCGTCGAACACCACCTGGCGAAAATCGCCGAGCAGAAACGCCAACTGGCCGGTTTCATCTGCGAGCCGGTGTACGGCAATGCCGGCGGTATCTCGCTGCCGCCGGGCTATTTGAAGCAGGTGTATGCGCTGGTCCGCGCCCAGGGCGGCGTGTGCATCGCCGACGAAGTGCAGGTCGGTTACGGGCGCATGGGCCATTTCTTCTGGGGCTTTGAAGAGCAGGGCGTGGTGCCGGACATCATCACCATGGCCAAGGGCATGGGCAACGGTCAGCCGCTGGGCGCGGTGATCACGCGCCGGGAAATAGCCGAAGCGCTGGAGGCCGAGGGTTACTTCTTCTCGTCGGCGGGCGGCAGCCCGGTCAGCTGCCAGATCGGCATGGCCGTGCTGGATGTGATGGAAGAAGAAAAGCTCTGGGAAAACGCCCAGGTGGTGGGCGGGTATTTCAAGGAACGGCTGGAAGCGCTGATCGATAGTCATCCGCTGGTGGGCGCGGTGCACGGGTCCGGTTTCTACCTGGGCGTCGAGCTGATCCGCAACCGCGAAACCCTGGAGCCGGCGACCGAAGAAACCACGGCGCTGTGTGATCGCCTCCGTGAGCTGGGGATTTTCATGCAGCCGACCGGCGATTACCTGAACGTCCTCAAGATCAAACCGCCGATGGTCACCTCGCGCCGGAGTGTGGATTTCTTTGTCGACATGCTTTCGAAGGTGTTGCACGAAGGTTTATAAAATTTGATATCGCCTTCGCGGGCAAGCCTCGCTCCTACAAATCCGGGTCGTTCCTCGCACCTGTAGGAGCGAGGCTTGCCCGCGAAGGCGCCATCAAACACATCGAAAAATATCGATTGTTATCGGGTTTAATCGCACTATTTCCGACGGAAAGAATATTTTCAGCTTTAAAAGCCGATTTTTATCGGCTATAAAGTCGCCCATACCCACGGCGTGTCTCACCACGCCCGGCGCTTCCTCTTTCTGTCATCGGTCGAGGCCACACTCGACCCACAGCGTTTACCCGGAGATGATTCATGAGCCGTATCGTTACCGTCGCCGCGACCCAGATGGCCTGTTCCTGGGACCTTGAAGCCAACATCGAGACCGCTGAAAAGCTGGTCCGTGAGGCCGCAGCCAAAGGCGCGCAGATCATTCTGATCCAGGAATTGTTCGAGGCGCCGTACTTCTGCCAGAAGCCGAACCCGGATTACCTGCAACTGGCCACGACGGTTGAAGACAACGTCGCCATCAAGCACTTCCAGAAAGTCGCCAAAGAACTGCAGGTCGTACTGCCGATCAGCTTCTATGAACTGGCAGGCCGCGCGCGTTTCAACAGCATCGCGATCATCGATGCCGACGGCTCCAACCTCGGGATTTATCGTAAAAGCCACATCCCGGACGGCCCTGGCTACCACGAAAAGTACTACTTCAACCCGGGCGACACTGGTTTCAAAGTGTGGAAAACCCGTTACGCGAAAATCGGCGTGGGCATCTGCTGGGATCAGTGGTTCCCTGAGTGCGCGCGCAGCATGGCGTTGCTCGGCGCGGAAATCCTGTTCTACCCGACCGCCATCGGCAGCGAGCCACACGACAAAACCATTTCTTCCCGTGACCACTGGCAGCGCGTGCAACAAGGCCATGCCGGCGCCAACCTGATGCCGCTGATCGCCAGCAACCGCATCGGCAACGAGGAACAGGACGGCTACGACATCACCTTCTACGGCTCGTCGTTCATCGCCAACCAGTTTGGTGACAAAGTTCAGGAGCTCGATAAAACCGAAGAAGGTATTCTGGTGCACAGTTTCGACCTTGACGAGCTGGAGCATATTCGCAGCGCGTGGGGCTCGTTCCGTGATCGACGCCCGAACCTGTACGGCGCGCTGAAAACCCTCGACGGTTCCCTGGAGTCCTGATTGCTATGACCACTTTGAACAGCACCCCTCGCGCCGATGGCTTCTACATGCCAGCCGAGTGGGCACCCCAAACGCAAGCCTGGATGATCTGGCCCGAGCGCCCGGACAACTGGCGCCTGGGTGGCAAACCGGCGCAAGCCGCGCACGTGGCGGTGGCCAAGGCCATCGCCCGTTTTGAGCCGGTAACCGTGGCTGTTTCCGCTGGCCAGTACGAGAACGCCCGTGCGCGTCTCGATGTGCCGAATATTCGCGTCGTCGAGATGTCCAGCGATGACGCCTGGGTCCGGGACACCGGCCCGACGTTCGTCATCAATAACAGTGGCGAAGTCCGTGGTGTGAACTGGGATTTCAACGCATGGGGCGGTTTCGACGGCGGCCTGTATTCGCCGTGGAACCGTGACTCGCAGGTGGGCGGCAAGATCCTTGAGATCGAGCGCAGCCAGCGCTATCGCACCGAAGGTTTCGTGCTCGAAGGCGGTTCGATCCACGTCGATGGCGAAGGCACGCTGATCACCACCGAGGAATGCCTGCTCAACCGCAATCGCAATCCACACATGAGCCGTGCGGAGATCGAAGCGGTGCTCAGCGCCCACTTGGCTGTGGATAAAATCATCTGGCTGCCGGACGGTTTGTTCAACGACGAAACCGACGGCCATGTGGATAACTTCTGTTGCTACGTGCGTCCGGGTGAAGTGCTGTTGGCCTGGACCGATGATCCGCAAGACCCGAACTACCCGCGCTGCCAGGCGGCGATGAAAGTGCTCGAAAGCAGCACCGACGCTAAAGGTCGCCCATTCACGGTGCACAAGATGCCGATTCCGGGGCCGCTGTATGCCACCGAAGAGGAATGCGCCGGTGTTGATCCGGTGGACGGCACTCAGGAACGAAATCCGACCGTGCGTCTGGCCGGTTCCTACGTGAACTTTCTGATCGTCAATGGCGGCATCATCGCGCCGAGCTTCGACGATCCGCTGGACGGTCCGGCCAAAGAGATTCTGCAGGCGCTGTTCCCGCAGCATGAAGTGGTGATGGTGCCGGGCCGCGAACTGTTACTGGGCGGCGGCAACATCCACTGCCTTACCCAACAACAGCCAGCACCGCACAAGGAGTGAGTGAGGTTGTAACAGCTTGAGTTGATTGCAAAATCGATCAGGCAAAAGTTTTCCCTCCTCGCCTCTCGAGAAGCCCGCAGCCCGTCAGGACTGCGGGCTTTTTTGTATCCACTCGTCGACGGTTCAGACACCTTGGCACAGCTCTTGTATCTCTCATGGTGTAAAACAGGGAGGGGAGAACTGCGATGTTCTGTCATAAACCTTGGATAAGTTAGCCGCTCACGTACCAGGAGAGAGCGCGGAAATGAACGCCGAAATGAATGCAGTGAGCGAGCGGGCGTTGCATCCCCTGGCAGTAAATAGCGAATCGCTCCAGGTCCTGGCGCACTGGTTGAAGTCCAAAGGAACGCGTCAGATCACAGAGAGTGATCCGCGCCGGACGATGATCGAGCGTTACCCCGCTGGTCTATTCAGCGAGGCGGAGCTGGAAGCGTTGTGGGATGTGATGGAAGGATAAGAAGAAAAACAACGGATTGATAAAAGCGCTGCCGGGATGGCGGCGCTTTTTTTATGCACGAGTGTTTTCCTGATCACTGGAGATCAAATGTGGGAGCGGGCTTGCTCGCGAAGGCGGTGTGTCAGTCGACATTAATGTTGAATGATCGACCGCCTTCGCGAGCAAGCCCGCTCCCACACTAAATCGCAGTGAATTTAGAAGCTGTAGGTTCCCGTCACGACCAGGCTTCGTGGCGCACCCGGTTGAATCTGCGCCGCACTGGTGGCCGAAGAGTAATAGGTTTTGTCGCTGATGTTGTTCAGCGCCGCGCGCAAATCCCAATCCTTTTGCCGGAACCCGGCCAACGCATCCCAACGGCCATAACCCGGCAGGACCGTGGTGTTGAGGTTATCGGCGTAACGCTGGCCCACCAGGGTCAAACCAGTTTCTGCATACCAGCCCATCTCCGGTTTCCAGGTCAGGAACAGGCTGCCGTTGTGCTTGGCCACGTCGCTGATGCGTTTGCCTTCAAAGCCGTTGTTGTCCTTTTCCACGGTTGCGTCCTGCACACCCACGCCACCGCGCACGTACCAGTTGCCGGCAATCTTGCCGGTGCCGGTCAACTCAATCCCGCGGGAACGTTGCAGGCCACTGAGCAAGGTCACGGTGGGATCGTTCGGATCACTGGTGCGGCGGTTGTAGAGTTCCAGTTCGTAGATCGCCAGCGTGGTGCTCAGGCGATCATCCAGCCAGTCGCTCTTCACGCCGATTTCTTTCTGCTTGGTCAGCTCTGGACTCAGGTCGTTGCTGTTGCCGGCAGCGCCCGGGGTGATGCCGATCAAGCCGCCACCGACCGGGGAAAAGGTCTTGGTCCAGGAGGCGTAGAAGGAATGATTCTGCAGCGGTGTCCAGACCAGTCCTACACGTGGGCTGGTGCTGTGGCTGTCGCGGTCTTCGGAAATGCCCCGCAGCTTGTTGGTCGACTCGATATCGAACGTGTCGTAACGCAGGCCGGCCAACAGTTGCCATTGATCGTTCAGGCGCAGTTGGTCCTGCACATACACCGCACGGCTTTCGACTTCGGTGCGGTTGTCGCTGGACACCTGCATGCGTCCGGTGTGGCGCAAATCACGATTCGGGTTGTTCAGGTCCAGCGACGGCACCGGTGAGCTGCCCGGGCCGGACGTGGCGGCGTTGTACAACGTGGGATCGCGACGCTGGCTACCGATTTCGATGCCGGTCAACAGACGATGCTCAAGGCCGAAGGTGTCGAAACCACCTTCCAGCTCAACGTTGTTGTAGACGTTGCGGGTGGTCAGGTCCTGCTGCCAGTGCTGGCGCGTAACCTGGTTGGTCGCCGGGGTGTAGCCGGTCTGGTAGGTGTTGTCGAAATCGCTGTCGAGCTTGAACACGCCGAGGGTATGGCGCAGCTGCCAGTTGTCGCTGAGTTCGTAGCTGAGTTTCGAGCGCAGGGATTGCGACTTGTCGTCGATGAAATCGTGCTCGCTGCCGTAGGTGGTATCGCGTCCTACGTCTGCGGGGCGTCCGTTGACCCCAGGAACGCCACGATCCGGCGTGCGGTTGTAACGGCTGTATTCGTACTGCACCAGCCAGTTCAGGTCCGGCGTCAGTTGCCAGCTCATCGACGGTGCGAACAGTTGGCGATTGCCGCTTACGCCATCGCGGAAACTGTTCTCATCCATGTTGCCCATGTTCAGACGCAGGCTGATGTTTTCGCTCGGGTCGGTGCTCAGGTCAGCGTAAAGGCTGCGCAAATCTTCGCTGCCGCCTTGGGCTTCGATGGTCGAGCGGCGGCCGAACTCCGGCAGTTTGCTGACCCGATTGACGATCCCGCCCTGGCTGCCACGACCGTACAGCACAGCGGCCGGGCCCTTGAGGACTTCGATGCGTTCGATGTTGTGCAGGTCGCGTACGTATTGGCTGTCGTCACGAATGCCATCGAGGTAGAAGTCGTTGCTGGCGTCGAAGCCACGGATGCGCAAGCTGTCGAAGCGAGTGTCGGCGCCGCTGCTGACGTTGGGGATCCCGCTCAGCGCGGTGCCCAGATCGTTGGTGCCGTAATCCATGACGTTCGCGATTTTGATCGAGTCGATGGCTTGTGGCACGTAGCGCACGGGCGTGGCGGTGCGCGTCGCGGTGCTGGTTTCCTTGACGCGTGGGTCATCGGCTTCGGCTTCGGCGCTGACGGACGTGGCCGGTAACGTGGTGGGTGCAGCGTAGGAAAAACCGGCAGACAGAAATGCAGAAAGCCCAAGGGTAACGGGCGTAAGGCGGAAGGGGGCAGGCATCTGAAGCGCATCCGAAAGGGTGGAGAAGTTCGAGGGCGCGAATGATAATGCTTACTATTTACTTTCGTTAATTATTCTTGAGAAGTTCCACGATTGGAGTGTTTCCAATTATGTCTAGGTTGTTACAGAAGAGCGGAAGGTCCTTCGACCGATTCGTCAATCGATTCCACTGAACAAGTCATTTCTTAGACGATTTTCACCTATTTACAGACGATTCATGAAATTGACACATCGTTAAAGGCGCGGCTACGATTCCGTCCTACGCCTGTGGCTAACCGCCATGACTCATAAAATAAGAAAAAGGCCCGCCACGATTTCCTCGTGGGCGGGCCTTTTTGTTTGGGGTGAAAAAAGAGTGCGATAGCGCCGTTTCAGCCGTTCGACACAGCGCGTATCAACCGGAAATAAGGAAAAAAACAAAATGTTGAACAAGCGAATCAGTCTGATCGCTCTGGGGATATTGAGCGCTACACAGGCCATGGCTAACGACCAGGCCGAATCCAAGGGATTTGTTGAAGACAGCAGCCTCAAAGTGCTGCTGCGCAATGCCTACATGAACCGTGACTTCAAAGACGGCAACCCGGATAAATCCGAGTGGGGCCAAGCGGCCATCGGTACGTTCTCGTCCGGCTTCACCCAGGGCACCGTGGGTGTGGGTGTGGATGCTTTCGGTTTGTACGCACTCAATCTGGAGCGCAGTGAAGACCGTAGCGGCGCGCAAGGCATCGACTTTTTCAAGAAAGGCGCGAGCGGCGAACCGGCAGATGACTTGGCCAAGGCTGGCGCGGCAGTCAAATTCCGCCTGTCCAGCACCACGCTGACCTACGGCGACCAGATGCCGGTCCTGCCAGTATTGAGCTACGACAACGTGCGACTGCTGCCGGAAAGCTACACCGGCACCCTGATCACCTCCAAGGAGATCAAAGGCCTGGAACTGAACGCCGGTCGCTTCACCGCCGAATCGCGCAAAAGCGCTGAAGGCCGTGACAGCGGTGGCTTGAAGTCGATCAACGTCTTGGGCGGTAGCTACCAGTTCACCGAACAGTTCAAGGCTGCCATTTACGCGTCCGATGTCGAAGACGTGTTGAAGAAACAATACGTGAACGCCAACTACGTATTCCCGATCGACAAGGATCAATCCCTGTCCCTGGACTTCAACGGCTACCGTACCAAGCTGGACGATTCCTACGTCCGCGACAACGGTATCACCGGCGACGACAACAAGATCTGGAGCCTGGCGGCCACTTTCGCCACCGGCCCGCACTCGTTCACGCTCGCCCACCAGCGCAGCACCGGCGATAGCAACCTGGGCTACCCGTACGGCGGCTACCAGAAAGACCAAAACCGCGTCGGCGACGGCGGCAACACCATCTACCTGGCCAACTCCTACTGGTCCGACTTCAACGCCGAAGACGAACGCAGCTGGCAGCTGGGCTACGGCCTCGACTTCAGCACCTTCGGTGTGCCAGGCCTGAGCTACAACTTCGCCTACGTACGCGGTGACAACATCACCACGTCCACCAGCGAAGGCGGTACCGAGCGCGAAATCTTCAACCAGTTCAAATACGTCGTGCAAAGCGGCCCGGCCAAAGACCTCAGCGTGAAACTGCGCAGCTCGATCCTGCGCGTGTCGCAGAAGTCGAGCGAGTACAACGTCAGCGGTAACGAAGTGCGCGTGTTCGTGGATTACCCGATCAATATTTTCTGATGATCGGTTAAAGCATCGAGGCCTGATTCAAGGCTGAGAAAAAAAGCCCCGACTGGTTTGGGGCTTTTTTATGCGCGCTGCAAGGCTCTAGCCTGCGTCACCGAACGATTCGAGTCGCGTACCACGTCGCAAATTATCCACCCAGAATGATCGAAACGATCATTTGAATGATTGGTTTGCGCAAATTAAACCGATACCCTAAGATAAATTTGACTGAAATAATCATTGAGTGATCGGTTCAGTCAGTTTCGAGGTGAAGCACGTCTTACCCAACAATTATAAAAGGAGACCCTCGTGGCCCAGATCCCTATCAAGCGCACCATTGAACGCATTCCGGGCGGCATGATGATCGTGCCCCTGCTGATTGGTTCGCTGGTGGCAACATTCCTGCCTGACACGCCGAAGTTTTTCGGCTCATTCACCAATGCACTGTTCACCGGGGCGTTACCTATCCTCGCGGTGTTCTACGTCTGCATGGGCGCGAGCATCAACATCAAATCCACGCCTTACCTGCTGAAAAAGGGCGGAACGCTGCTGGCGACCAAGGTCGGCATCGCGGTGCTTATCGGGATTGTGCTTGGGCACTTTCTGGGCGAGCAGCCGATTTCGTCGGGTCTTTTCGCCGGCATTTCAACGCTGGCGGTGGTCGCTGCAATGAACGACACCAACGGCGGCTTGTACATGGCGCTGATGGGGCAATACGGTCGCTCTGAAGATGTCGGCGCGTACTCGGTCATGTCGCTGGAGTCGGGTCCGTTTCTGACGATGGTGACGCTGGGCATCGCCGGCCTGTCGGCATTCCCATGGCCAACGCTGGTGGGCAGCATTCTGCCGCTGGCGCTCGGCATGCTGCTGGGTAATCTCGACCGTGACATGCGCGACTTTCTGGCCAAGGCCGTTCCGGTGATGATCCCGTTCTTCGCCCTGGCACTCGGCGCCAGCCTGGATTTGCATAACGTCTGGCAAGCCGGTTTGCTGGGTCTCGGCATGGGCGTTGCGGTGGTTGTGCTGACCGGTATCCCGCTGTTCTTCGCCGATCGTTTGACCGGTGGCACTGGCGTCGCCGGTGTTGCTGCGGCCACTACCGCGGGGAATGCCGCAGCCGTGCCTGCGTTGATCGCGGCGGCCAATCCGGTGTACGCCGAAGCCGCCAAGAGCGCGACCATTCTGGTAGCAGCGTGCGTCGTAGTGACTGCGATCCTCGCACCGCTGCTCACCGCCGCCGTCGCCAAGCGTGTGCAGCAGCGTAATTCCGTCGTCATCCCGGACCCGGAGATCGAGCCGCAAAAGCAGGAGGCCTTGCGATGAGGATTCTGATCATCGCAGACGACCTGTCGGGCGCGGCGGATTGCGCCATCGGCTTCGCGAGCGCTGGCCTGCAAACGGTGGTCACGCTCGACCCGTTGAATGACAAGGCTGACGCGCAAGTGATCGCCGCCGATACAGACACCCGGCGCCTGTCACCGGCGCATGCCGCCGAGCGCACCGTCGCCGCGTTCAAGGCGCTGCATCAACCCGGGCAGCGGCTGTACAAGAAAATCGATTCGACTTTGCGCGGCAACTGGGCGGCGGAAGTCGCTGCCCTGCAACCGTTGGCCGGCCTGGCCATCGTCGCCCCGGCGTTCCCTGCCACCGGGCGCACGCTACGCGGCGGTCGAGTGTTCGTGAACGGCCAGCCGCTGGAAACCACCGACACCTGGAAACTGGAAAACGCCGACCGCCCGGCCGACGTCGAAGCGATGCTCATCGACGCTGGCCTGAGTACCGCGAAGCTCGACCTCGACACCTTGCGCGGCAATGAAAACGCACTCGCAAACCGCATTGCCGAGGTCGCCCGCAGCGGCACGCAAGCATTGATCGTCGACGCGCAAACTGAAGATGACTTGCTGACGCTGGCGCGGATGACCGCGTCGATGGATCAGCCATTGTTCTGGATCGGTTCCGGTGGCCTTGCGCGAGAAATTGCCGGTCTTCCTGATTTCTCCGAAGCACGTTTCGCGAACCTCGATTCCGAGGCCATCGAAAAAAGTCAGGCGCCGATTCTGATCCTTGTGGGCAGCCTGTCCGGTGTCTGCGAGCGTCAGTGCGCTCTGCTCAAGGAACGTGGCGGGGTCAGCGAATTGGTCATCCCGCCAGAAGTCCTGCGCCAAGGCACAACCCATAGCGATTGGCCGCTCTGGCAAGCGCGCATCGGCGAGCAACTGGACGGCTGGAGTGACCTGCTGCTGCGCATCGGCCGCGACGAGGCGTTCGATCCGCAGGAGGGCGCGCAACTTTCGACCCTGCTGGCCGCGCTGGTGGAACCACACTTCGCCAAGGTCGGCGGTCTGATCGCCACGGGCGGCGAGACGGCGCGGGCCATATTGACCACCGTCGGCATCGACAGCCTGCAACTGCTGACGGAAATCGAAGCCGGCGTGGCCTACGCCCGCCCGACCGTTTCCCGCCAGGGCCATCGACCCGGCATTGTTACCAAGGCAGGCGCGTTCGGCACCGATCACGCGTTGTATGCGGCATGGCAACACTTGAGCGACAGCGCCGATCGCTCCCAGCCCAAACGCACACGAATCCAAGGACTCGAATGAACATTATGAGCAACTACCTCCCCATCATCGGCATCACCATGGGCGACGCTACAGGTGTCGGTCCGGAAATCATCGTCAAGAGCCTGACTCACGACGTCGTCTATCAACAATGTCGGCCACTGGTGATCGGCGATGCCCGTCGTCTTGAGCAGGCCAATGTCATCGTCGGTGGTAGCGCCAAAGTGCGCCGCATCAAGGACGCCTCCGAGGCGCAATACGAGGCCGGCACCATAGATTGCATCGACCTCGATTTGATTCCCGAGGACCTGCCGTTCGGCGAGTTGTCACCCATCGCCGGTGACGCGGCTTATCAATACATCGCCCGTGCCGTGCAACTTGCCGAGGCCAGCCAGATCGACGCGATCTGCACCGCGCCGCTGAATAAGGAAGCGTTGCACGCCGGTGGCCACAAATACCCTGGCCATACCGAAATGCTCGCGCACCTGACCAACGTCGACGAAGTGTCGATGATGCTGGTGGCGCCGCAACTGCGGGTGATCCACGTCACGACCCACATCGGCATCATCGACGCGATCCGCAAGATCGAACCGGGCCTGGTCCAGCGCACCATCGAACGTGGTAACGCGACACTGATCAAGGCTGGTATCGCCAAGCCACGCATTGGCGTGTGCGGGATCAATCCGCATGCTGGTGAAAACGGTTTGTTCGGGTATGGCGAAGAGGAAGAAAAAATCATTCCTGCGGTGAAGCTGTTGCAGGAACGCGGCCTCGATGTCACGGGTCCGTTGCCTGCTGATACGCTGTTTTTCCGCGCAGGTCGTGGCGACTTCGATCTGGTGGTCGCGATGTACCACGACCAGGGCCACGGCCCGGTCAAAGTGTTGGGACTTGAAGCGGGCGTAAACGTGACCGTCGGCCTGGACGTGATCCGCACCTCGGTCGACCACGGCACCGCGTTCGACATCGCCGGCAAGGGCATCGCCGATGAACGCAGCCTGCTCGAAGCGCTGCGCCAGGGTGCGGAGCTTGCCACGCGACGGGGATGAGGCGCACGGGCGCTGTCGTGTAAGATCGACCACCGCCCACAGCCCGAGACCCGCCATGAAAGCCTCCGAACGCCACCGCGCCATCCTCGATCTCGTACGCATTGGCGATGCCAACGTCGAGCAATTGAGCGCGGCGCTCGGGGTCTCGGAAGCCACGGTGCGACGCGACCTGACCATGCTCGCCAAACAGCGGCACCTGGTACGCACCTACGGCGGCGCGACTGCCGTGGTCGGGGTCCATGAGCCGGAAGCTTCACTGGAAGAACGCAAGACCTCGCAGTGGGAGCAGAAAGATGCCATCGCCCAAGCGGCGGCGGCCCACGTCCAGGACGGCGACACCGTACTGCTCGACGGCGGCACCACCTGCGCCGCACTGGCCCATCATTTGTGCTCGCGACAAGACGTGCACGTGGTCACCAACAACCTGCTCGCGGTGATGACCCTGGCCAACGCGCCGGGCGTGCGGCTGACCTTGATCGGCGGCGACCTGCGCGGTTCGAGCATGAGCACGTTGGGACCGTTGGCGGAGCTGACATTGAGCCGGTTGAGCGTCGACAAAGCCTTCCTCGGCGCGGACGGTGTGGTCGCGGAGTTTGGATTGTGCGAGGCGAGTGCGCAGCAGGCGTATTTGAAGGAATGCATCATCAAGCGGGCGGCGCAGATTGTCGTACTGGCTGACACCGATAAACTGGGTCGTGCAAGGCAACAGCACTGGACGCCGATTGAGCGGGAGTGGCGGTTGATCACCGGTGCAACGGCGGATGAGGCGGCGCTTGCGCCGTTTTATGCCCTCAAGCAAATCACCGTAGAAACGGTGGACGTTGGCTGATTGCGTTTCCCTCAAGATACAGCCCGCTGTAGGAGCGAGCTTGCTCGCGATGGTCGTTAACGATAACGCGTGCCTACTGGCGAAACGCGGCGCTCTTGAGACCATCGCGAGCAGGCTCGCTCCTAGATGTCATCGATTGATTGTGGGGCTTTTGATGCGTAGAGCAGCCGAGCACAGTGGGGGCGGGCGTTATTGAGTTGATCATCAATGGCGGCCCGGCATACCGATGCATCTACATCGCGAAGTATGCGAAAACCATTTTTTGTCCTTCATTCGTTCATCAAAACGACGAACCGATCGTCACGCAATGGTGGTTGCGGAAGATTGGTTGAAGGAGCGGAAAAGAGAGATTCGAAAGTTGGGTTTCAACGTCTAGCAGGCACGTGCTTGTGAAATGACAATCTGCGGCAACGCACCCGCATCGTCAGACGGCAAAGTAAAGTTGGCGCGAAAGCCAAGTCTGTCCAGCATGTCCACCATTGCATCGATCGTAAATTTCTCGATCTTGCCAGTGGTGAGCTCTGAGACGCGCGATTGGGTCACGTTCAGCCTGGCGGCGGCTTCACTTTGTTTGAGCCCCAGCTTTTTGATGCAGTCGGAGATGAAGATTGATAGCTCCATTTTTAGTGCCATTTTGCTGGCGACTTCCTCGTCGTGTGTGACATGGAACGGGCTATCAAAGAATTGAATGGCGATGAGCATTCACCTTTTTTAGTAATTATCTAAAATTTACGATAAATGCAGATTAGACGATTGGCCGTTTTTGATGCAATTGTTTTTTGTGCCGGTCAAAATTAAATCTACCCCTTTTGCGATGGCGATAACCTGCAAGATTGTCAGAAATCTCCGAGGGGAAAACGGGATCCACCTGATTTCTCATGACGCTTCAACTGGCTGAAATAGCGGTTGATGCCGAAAGAGATTTTCGAATGTGTGTTCCAAGGGTAAAGGAGGCTCCGGATCAAGAAAACTGGAAGGATCTAGGCTTGCCTGATCTGCGGGATATTTCTGTAACGCTTTCGACTCCCGCATTACGCGAGCTACCAGGTGCAGCCGATTTCCACTCCGCCGTCGAGCAGGTCGCGCTGGGTTTTGGATTACAGCAAGGAATTGACGCCGTGCTGATTGAAACGCCGTACGTACCGATCACCATTTGGCGCCATCATCTTTTTCACATCGTAGAAAAACGTCCAAACGCCCGAGAACGCTTTACCGATTTCGCTGTGGACACGGTCCGCAATCCCTTGGAAATCTGGCGAGTTTCCTACAGCGACGGTTCCCATCGTCTGGCATTCATTGGGTTGTACAACACGAAATACCAGATGCTAGTAGTCATCCATGTTGACCATGGAAACTTGCTTTGGAATTTCATGAATTGTGAGAAAAAGGCACTAAACAAGCACCGACATGGCGAGTTGGTCTATCAACGTTGCGAGGGGCCAAAACAAAAAAAGCAGCCTTGATTAGGCTGCTTTCTTGAAAAGGTTGCTTGATATTGTGCTCCCTCAAGCGGGGGAGAAGAGGTCTCACCCGAACGCTGATATTCAGGTCATCAACGGGGTTCCTAACGCCGACTATCGCCACCTGAAGGCAGTCGGTTTCGCGCTCTTGGGCCGATTCTCTGTTACCAATGACTTATATGTCAACCCGACCGTTCAGCTCGCGTCGACATTGAGTTGAAACAGCGTTTGTTTTGCCTGCCGCTAAGCACTCATTACACAACGTAACTAATGATGTTCCCGCCCCCACCTTTATCCCCTCTACCTAACTCCCTACATTGAGCTCCAACGCCGACCCATTCATTCCGAAGGGAAGGTCACTGGAGATTCCTCATGCCTTTCGTAAGCGTACGCATTACCCGCGATGGCGTTACCTCTGAGCAGAAAGCTCAGGTGATCGCCGAAATCACTGAAACACTGGAACGCGTCCTCAAAAAGGATCCGCACCTGACCCACATCGTGATCGAAGAAGTCGACACCGATAACTGGGGCTACGCGGGCATCAGCACCACCCAGTACCGCAAGCAGCTGGCTGAGGCGGAGGGGAAGTCATGACTTCCACCGTCACCATCGATTTTGTTTCCGATGTGGTGTGCCCGTGGTGCGCGTTGGGCGCGACGGCGTTGGAGCAAGCGATAGCGAACGTAGCCGGTGAAGTGTCGGTGGAGCTGACCTACAAGCCCTTCGAATTGAACCCGGACATGCCGGCAGTCGGCGAAAAAGCGGTCGAGCATTTGATGCGCAAGTATGGACGCACAGCCGAGGACGTCGCTGCCGGCAAAGCCATGCAGATCGAGCGCGGCGCAGCCCTCGGTTTCACGTTTGATCTGGAGAAGCGCACTCACTTCTACAACACCTTCGATGCTCACCGGCTGTTGTTGTGGGCACTGCAGGAAGGTCGGCAAGTCGAGCTGAAGAAGATCCTGCTGCGGACTTACTTCAGCGAAGGCCAGAACCCGAGCGATCGCGAGACGCTGGTTCGTCTGGCTGCTGACGCGGGACTGAATGCGGAAGCTGCTCAAGAGGTCTTGGCGTCCGGAGCGTTTGCCAAGGAAGTGCGTGAGCTTGAAGCGTTTTACCGCCAGCACGGCATCAACTCGGTACCGGCCATGGTCCTGAACGGTCGTCACCTGGTGTCCGGTTCGCAGTCGGTCGCGTACTACGAACAGATGTTGAGACAAATGGCGACGGCCCCCGCCGAAGCCTGATTACTTACTTTTTTAAACCATCATTTATTAGTAGAGGTTCATCATGAGCAATTCGAAAAAAGTCATCGTTATCACCGGCGCATCCCAAGGTCTCGGCGCAGGCATGGTCAAGGCTTTCCGTGACCTGGATTACAAAGTTGTCGCCACGTCGCGTTCGATCAAACCGTCCACCGACCCGGACATCCTCACCGTGGCCGGCGACATCGGCGACCCGGCGGTCGCCCAGCAAGTGATCCGTGAAACCATCGCCCGTTTCGGCCGCATCGATTCCCTGGTCAACAACGCCGGGATCTTCGTCGCCAAACCATTCACCGCTTACACCCAGGAAGACTACGCCGCCGTGCTGTCGGTCAACCTGAATGGCTTCTTCTACATCACCCAACTCGCCATCGCCGAGATGGAAAAACAAGGCAGTGGCCACGTCGTCAACATCACCACCAGCCTGGTGGACCACGCGATCGATGGCGTGCCGTCGGTACTGGCTTCGCTGACCAAAGGTGGCCTGAACGCCGCGACCAAATCCCTGGCCATCGAATACGCCAAGCGCGGCATCCGCGTAAACGCGGTGTCCCCAGGCATCATCAAGACGCCGATGCACGGCGAAGAAACCCATGAAGCACTGGGGAACCTGCATCCGGTCGGGCACATGGGCGAAATCAGCGACATCGCGCAAGCGGTCGTGTACCTGGACAACGCCAACTTCGTCACCGGCGAAATCCTGCACGTCGATGGTGGTCAGAGCGCTGGTCACTAAGACCTGACTTGACCTGTCCACAACGCCGTCGACCTGTCGACGGCGTTTTCATTTGGAGAGCGCACCATGACCAACCACGTTCACAAGGTTTTCCTGATTACTGGCGTCAGTTCAGGCTTCGGCCTGGCTTTTTCGCAAGCCGCGCTGGCGGCGGGGCACACAGTGGTGGGCACGGTGCGGCGCGAATCCGAGCGAGCCGCGTTCGAAGCACTGGACGCCGATCGCGCCAAAGCGTTCGTGCTCGACGTCACCGATTACCCGGCGATCGAACCGCTGGTGGCCGAAATCCTGCGCGAGGTGGGCCAGATCGACGTATTAGTGAACAACGCCGGTTATGGTCATGAAGGCATTCTCGAAGAGTCAGCGCTGATGGAGATGCAGCGCCAGTTCGACGTCAACGTCTTTGGCGCAGTGGCCATGATCAAGGCGGTTCTGCCCGGCATGCGCGAGCGGCGTAGCGGGCACATCATCAACATCACCTCCATGGCCGGCTTCATCACCTTGCCGGGCATCGCCTACTACAGCGGCAGCAAATTCGCCCTCGAAGGTGTCAGTGAAGCGCTAGCCAAAGAAGTGGAGAGTCTGGGGATTCACGTGACAGCCGTGGCGCCGGGCTCATTTCGAACCGAATGGGCAGGTCGCTCGATGGTCCGTTCGGGCCGCACCTTGAGTGACTACGACCCGGTGTTCGATCCGGTCCGCAAGGCACGTGAAGAGAAGAGTGGCAAGCAGGCTGGCGATCCGCATAAAGCGGCGCTGGCATTGTTGGCGTTGGTCGCTGCTGAGAAGCCACCGGTTCATCTGTTGCTGGGTAAGGATGCGGTGAGGTTGGTGCGCGAAAAGATTGCCGGCCTTCAGGCGGAGATTGATGCTTGGGAGCATCTTTCGGGGTCGACGGAGTTCGATTGATCGACATGCTCGCCGTATAGAAACTCAAACCCGAGAAACAACAAAGCCTTCGTATCTCCGAGGGCTTTGTTCTGTCAGGCGGGCAGCACACTAAATTTTTGATAACGTTACAAGAGTCATTAGACAGAGCAACAATAAAATCAAAAAAAAGTAATTGCTCAGTATCATTATCTTAATATTTTTCGGGAATGCCTGGACTTCAGGAAGAGAAATTAATTTTCTTTTTTGGCTGAGTTTTGGCATTAATAACACTATTGCTATGGCGTTAAGTCTATAAATAGCTCCTATCCATCCGGTTTTCTTAAGGTTCGCTTTGTTGTTGCGTATCCAGTCGGATTTGATCAAGTAGTGTTCTGCCGTTTCCAACTTGTAGAACATCAAATACGTCATGTAGATAATATTCAAAAGCAGCATGGCGAATACGATTCCGACAGTGATGCCTAACTCTACACGGCTCATTGTCCAAAAGTCTCGTAAATGGCGTCGCCAAATAGCTCGCCGCCTTCGCTTCCTACATAACCTCCGGCCGCGCCGCCCATTGCACCTCCAATGAATGCACAGGCGAATGCACCTGGTCCTCCACTCGCAATACCTAAAGCAACAATGCAGAGGCTGGTTGCCGCTGCTGCACCTATCGTACCGCCTGCTGATCCAGCCAACACGCTTCCACTGAGTTTGCTGGTTTCAACATATTTTGCTTTTTTACATTGGTCTTCACGGCCACTTGAACAGGCATTATTGATGGATGCTCCAGCCGCAGCAACATCTAATCCTATGCCTATGTATGTACCTTTTTTTATGAGGTTTGAGGCATTTGCAACGGCGCCAATAGTTTTGGCGTACCCTGAAATTACTCCAGTATGTAGAAAACTCTTAGTTGAAATGCCTAGCATGTCCTTGATTGATCCTTGATTGCGCAAGCCTGAACCATAGCTTGCAAAGGATTTCAGTTGATCATCTAGCTTTGCAAATAGCACCTTTCGCATTGCGTAAAAAGCGTCTCGGCTCTTAGTTGTATTGCTTCTGAGGTGGTCAGCATGAGCTACCTCGATTTCTTCAAGGGTTTTCTTGATGCCTTCTAAGTGTTTGCTCCAAGCACCGCCTACGCTGCCAATCCCAAGCGACGAATATCCCAACATTTTTATTAGTAATTCGTGGTTTTCAACCAGAAACCCGTCACCTTGTGATCCGCCTGCCATTAACGCTGAATGGGTCTCAAAAGCCATTTTCATATAAAATGCTTCTTCGGATGTACATGCCGGAGTTGAGGTGTCACCTATTATCACTATCTCGCCCGGCAAGACTATGGTGTTGAGAATGTGTGAATTCAATATGTCAAATTTGGTGGTGGAGTTTTTTCCAAGTTGTAGATTTGACTTTAGATATGAGTAATTTTGAATGTGTGAATTTACGAAGCTATAGACTTCTGCCATGGGTGATGGTCTCAGGAGTATTTTTTATTATTGATTCGGTCCCAACCACCTGCGACATTACCTCCGCCGCTACCATCACCTCGCTTTTGCTGCGTGTAGGTCGTTTTTATACGGCCGTAGTTTAGGCTAATGCTTTCAGTAGGAACGCCATCATTCGCGCTATGTGAGTAGTCGGAAATTATGACCTCCTCCAGCGTGATCTCGAAGTATTTGAGTTTTTCTCCCCCAGCACGATGCAGCATCAAAACTACTTCTTTTAGGTGTTCACCTGCACAGCTAGCCTCTAAGAGCTTGCAACTAGATTTGTCCAGAGCTTTGGTGAAAGTGAAGTCGCTGACGGTTGTTCGCCCCGATGAGGCACCGCCTGAAGAGCTGGCTGTAGCTGATGTGCTTTGATGAGTGCCGAAGCGATACCCCGTGATTTCTATCCAGTCTTTGTGTTGTTCATCAAGGGCTTCGCCAGGGATACCATTGATTTTGAGATATGCGTCAAGAGCCATTTCCATTCTTCCTTGTTTGGTGGTTTTTTGAATAGCAAAGCATTCGATCTTGTGGCGCGACCCTGTGCCTTCAGCTCGCCGATCCATTCTCTTACTTCAAACACCATACGCGCCGGTAAGGCTTCTGAGAAAAAAATCGGCGCGACTGTCCTGGCCATCAATCAGCTGACCTCAGGAAAGTTCTCTACTGCATGGTTGATCTGTCGCTGGGTGCCACGACTCATGGGACATTAGACAGTGGTTTGCGGGAGGCACAAGGCAGTACAGCGCAAATCCCTAAATTTCAGAGGAGTACTACAACGTCGGGTGCTGGGGATGAAGGTCGTTTCTGATAGCTTAGGGAGATCGTCAGAAAAAGGCGGTATGGGACGGCGATTACATCCGAATCATTTTCAAAAGCTGATCTTCGCCTCGTGAACGGGATCACTCTTACAAGGACATAGCATTTTGCGACACGAACAAACAAAAAAGGCCCACCTTTCGGTGAGCCTTTTTCGATATTGCGTATGGTGCCGGCACCAGGAGTCGAACCCGGGACCTACTGATTACAAGTCAGTTGCTCTACCAACTGAGCTATACCGGCGTGTTGGGCGACGATTATAGCGATTGGATTGGTTCTGTAAACCCCTGAATTCAGACTATTTTTGCGCAGGCCTCAACTGAGGTTTTCTGAAAGGCCTTGCGGTCAGCGTGCATTGTAAAAGGTCGTGCCTTCGGGGAGGTCTTTGTTGACGAATGACATGGCCCCGATCGTGACGTTGTCCCCGATGGACAGGGTGTCGGCGATGATGCAGCTGTTGGCGCCCACGCTGACGTTGTCACCGATGACCAGGTTGTAGTTGTCCAGCCCCAGGGTCTTGATGCCGATCGTCGTGTTTTGACGGATGAAAAAATTCCGACCGATTTTGACGCTCCCGGTGATGACCACGCCGGGTAGGTGGCCGATTCGGAAGCCGGGTCCGATCTGGGCGTCGATGCTGATGTCGACGCCGTATTTGAGGTTGAGCTTGCGTTCCATACGCTTGGCGTAGCTACGCGCAAAAGCGTTTCCGGAATACAGGTACTGAGCCAGTCGGAACATGAACAAGTACCGGAGTGTGTTGTTTTTCCGGGTTCGCTTGAGAATGTTGCTGATGAGTCCTATGCGGCTGCCACGTTTTTTCTTGTTCGAAACTTCTGACTGCCAATGCAATAGCAAGGTGTCGAGATTCAAAACGTGGCCCTCCGGATGCATCAAACGACGCTTGGAAGCGGTGGATTGTATCGCCTGGCCTTTGCACTGAATACGAGGCGTATTTTTCGCCTATACCGTCCCGGTTTAGGCCGTTATGTCCTTTTAGCTGAATGCTTATGCACAACGGCCTGTGCGACGCACCTCTTTAAAACCGAAAATGTGGATCCGTTCTCGTTTGCTCGCAAATGCCTGTTTTTCGGGTTTTTTCTGCATGTGTACGAAAATTGAACAGTAGTGTTTCAGGCCCGAAACAGGCAAGGATATTGGATCCATGAAAATTTCATCAACAGAGTTATCCACAGGCTGTGGCTATTTAAGCGCGTTCTGCCAACAGGAGGAAATTACGCGGTGTGAGCGGGGTTTCGCAGAAGGTTCCGAGGCGAATGGCGTAGCCTTGGTCGTAAAGGAAAAGTGCCCGATCAAGGATCAGCCAAAGCTCCAGCGGGCGTCGGAAAAGTCCCCGTAGCAGCTCCAGATTGCGCACTTGAGCCAATCGCTGCCAACCAGCGGCTTCGACTGCTGGCCAGTCTTGCGTGCCAATTGTGGATAACTCTTTAAGTGCGGCCAAATGGTGGCAGTAATCGGCGAAGGATGTGTCCAGCCAAGCGCTGGGCAGCGACGGGGTGGGCAGGTATTCGTCAACGCCGCGAAGTTGCCGTTGCAGCAGGTCGAACGCCAGGCGGCGGGCCATGGAGGTGTCGCGTTGACGTCGGACGCGGGCACCCGCGGTGACGGTTTCGCTCATCGGTAGCGCGAGATCGTCGAGGGACAGCTGTAGGCTGGAACGCTTGGCCGAAGAGGAAATCGGTTGATACTCGGTCAGACTGATCCGGTTGTAGCAGCACGGCGCGATGGCCAGCTGTTTGCAACCCGCTGCACTGGCGAGCTGGATCAGACGTACATGCAGATCACCGCAGGCGTGCAGTGCGACCGGCGTGTGGTTGGCGTTCAATAAGGACGCGGCATCGGGAGCGAGTACATCTTGCTCGACGTGCAGTGCACGCAGCTGATGGCGTTGGCTGAGCGCCTCGCCACTGGCGACCAGCGCCGGGTCGTATTCCAGGCAAGTCAGTTGCTGCCCCGGTTGCAGCAGGCGTCTACCCAGATGACCTTTGCCCGAACACCAATCCAGCCAATGCGTCGGCGCATCAGAAAATGCCAGCCGGCTGGCAAAGGCTTCTATCTGCTGCCACTTGCGCCCCGGCACATCGACATTCAATCGATGCCCGGCCGCTTCTAGCGCGTGGGCCGGCAATTCGCCCACGGCACTCAGCTCAAGCGATAACGCCGCCAATGAAGCAAACGGCTCCGGCGCTTCCAAAAGAGCAGGGTGGTTGTGCGCATGCTCCGCCTCTTCCAATGACCGCCCGCGTAGCCATAACGCCAATTCCGGGTAGGACGCTTCCCAAGGCAGCTGCAGATGAGTAAACGGTCGAGGTTTCCACAACGCCTGATGCGTTGTCAGAAAAGCATCCAGCGCCGTGAAGCGGGCGAGTAGGGCCTCGCCCGTCAACACGTGGGAATCAACGCCCTTGGCAGGCATCGACGCGCAGCCAGCGCTCCAGCAACTTGAAGCCGCGAACCAGCACGTAGGCCATCAACAGATAGAACATGCCCGCGGCGAAGAAGATCTCCACCGGCAGGTAGGTCCGGGCAATGATGGTCCGAGCCATGCCGGTCAGTTCCAGCAGGGTCACGGTGCTGGCCAGGGCGCTCGCCTTGAGCATCAGGATCACTTCGTTGCTGTACGCCGGCAGGCCGATGCGCGCCGCACGGGGCAGGATGATGTAGAACAGCGCCTTGGCTCGGGACATGCCCAGCGCCCGCGCCGCTTCAATCTCGCCCGGTGGAATCGCCTGGATCGCGCCGCGCAGGATCTCGGCGATGTACGCCGCCGTGTGCAAGGTCATGGTTGCAGTCGCGCACCAGAACGGATTGCGCAGGTACGGCCACATCGAGCTGTTACGGATCGCATCGAACTGCGCCAGGCCGTAGTAGACCAGGAACAACTGAACCAGCAACGGCGTGCCACGGAAAAAGAAGATGTAGCCGTAGGGAATGGCCCGCACGTACCAGAGCCGTGACGAACGAGCAATGCCCAGCGGGATCGCCAGCAACAACCCGGCGATTACGGCAATGGCCACCAGTTCCAGAGTCAGCGTCGCGCCCTGGGCCAGTTTCGGCAGCCACTTGATGATGACTTCCCAGTTCATTGGGTGCTCCTCGCGAAGCCGCGAGCGGCGCGTTTTTCCATAAAGTACATGCCGGTCATGGCGAGAATCGTCAGGCCCAGGTACATGAAGGCGGCCACCATATAGAAGGTGAACGGCTGCTTGGACACGGTCACGCCGATTTGCGCGTGACGCATGATTTCTTCCAGGCCAATGACCGACACCAGTGCGGTGTCTTTCATCAGGATCATGAACAGGTTGCCCAGCCCCGGCAGGGCGATGCGCCACATCTGCGGCATGATCAGCCGGGTGAAGATGCGAAATTTCGACAGGCCCAACGCCACGCCAGCTTCACGGTGACCTTTGGGAATCGCCAGGATCGCGCCACGAAAAACTTCCGTGGCGTAGGCACCGAAGCACAATCCCAGCGCAATCACGCCAGCCGCAAAGGCGTTCAATTCAAGGTCGGGGTTGCCGAAGAATTCGCCCAGGGCACGCATCAGGTTGACCGTGCCAAAGTAGATCAATAGCACCCAGAGCAATTCCGGGATGCCACGAACCAGTGTCGAGTAAGTGCCGCCAAGCCATTGCAGCGGCTTGTACGGGGACGTCTTGGCCAAGGCGCCGAGCAGACCGAGCACCAGCCCCACGCACAAGGCCGAGAGTGCCAGTTTTACAGTCATCAGCGCGCCAGCGGCGAGCGCCGGGCCGAATCCGTAGAGATCGATAGTCATGGCTTTCTTTTCAAATCGCGGCAGGCAATGCCAGGGACTGGCGCCATCAGAACGTGGCGCCGGTCCGGCAGGTCAGGATCAGTAGATGCTGAACGGGAAGTACTTGTCGTTGATCTTCTTGTAGGTGCCGTCAGCGACGATTTCTTTCAGTGCGGCGTTCAGCTTCGTACGAATCTCATCGCCTTTACGTACAGCGATACCGATCTTGTCGCTTTCTTCCACCGGGTCGCCTTTGAACTCATAAGAACGGCCGGCGTCGCTTTTCAGCCACTCGTAGTTGACGTATTTGTCCGCGAGGATGCCGTCGAGACGACCGGAGGTCAGGTCGAGGTAGGCGTTTTCCTGGGTGTCGTAGAGTTTGACTTCAACGCCTTCCATGTTGTCTTCCAGCCAGGTGCCGGCGAGGGTCGCACGTTGTGCGCCGATCACTTTGCCTTGCAGGGAAGCCTTGTCGGTTTTGAAGTCGACGTCTTTCTTGGCGATGAATTGCAGTTTGTTGGAGTAGTACGGGTCGGTGAAGTCCACCGCTTGCTTACGCTCGTCGGTGATCGACATCGAGGAGATCAGGAAATCGAACTTCTTGGCGTTCAGGGCTGGGATGATGCCGTCCCAGTCGGACGTGACCACGGTGCATTCGACTTTCATCTTGGCGCACAGGGCGTCGCCGATTTCCTTGTCGAAGCCGACGACATTGCCACTGGCATCTTTGTTGTTGAACGGCGGGTAGGCCGCTTCGATGCCCATCTTCAAGGTCTCGGCGGCGGCACCGGCGCTGAACGCCAGGGTGACGGCGGCAGCCAGGAAGATTTTTTTGTAGTTCTGCATGCGGGTAGCTCCGTTAGCGGTTGCTGGACATGAATTGTTTGCAGCGCGCCGAAAGCGGGTTTTCGAACACCTGCTGTGGCGATCCTTGCTCTTCTACCAGGCCTTGGTGGAGGAACACCACTTCGCTGGACACCTGGCGGGCGAAACCCATTTCATGGGTGACCAACAGCATGGTGCGGCCTTCTTCAGCCAATGCGCGGATGACATTAAGTACTTCCTGGACCATTTCCGGGTCAAGGGCGGAGGTGGGTTCGTCGAACAGAATGACCTTGGGCTGCATCGCCAGTGTGCGGGCGATGGCCGCGCGTTGTTGCTGACCGCCGGAGAGTTGCGCGGGGTAGGCGTGGCGCTTGTCGGCGATGCCGACCTTGGCCAGCAAGGCTTCGGCGACTTCGATGGCTTCCGCTTTGCTTTGGCCGAGCACACGGCGCGGGGCTTCGATGATGTTGTCGAGCACGCTCATGTGCGGCCACAGATTAAAGTTTTGAAACACAAAACCGATCTCGCTGCGCAGGCGATTGATCTGCTTGCTGTCGGCAGCGACCAGTTCGCCGTTCTTCGCGGCTTTGAGTTTGAGTTCTTCGCCGGCCACCAGGATTTGCCCTTGGTGAGGGTTTTCCAGCAGGTTGATGCAACGCAGGAACGTGGACTTGCCGGAACCGGAGGAACCCAGGATCGAGATCACATCGCCGTCGCGGGCGGTCAGCGAGATGCCTTTGAGCACCTCAAGCGAACCGTAGCGTTTGTGCAAGTTGCGGATTTCAAGCGCGGGCGTGGCCTCAGCCATGTGCGTTCCTCATAGTGTTTCGCTCCTGCTGTTGGTTGGCCTTCCTGGCGAGGCGGCCAAGCTAGCATAGCGTCTGAATGGCAGCCAACAGCGCCTCGGGCGGTAAACGGGTGGCGTATGGCAGGTTGTCGCATCGGTACAGCAGACTGTCGCGCTGCTATCAACCGAACAGCCGTTTGAACCCGGCCAGTCGATAAAAAGCGCGGGGCTGTTCCAAAAAAGGGCGCGATGTTGCCAGCTTTGGCGGGGTGTTGGAAGCGCTATCCGGCCAAACGTTCCGGATCCGCACTTTTATTGTGCGTCCAGCGTTTTTTGAGTGTGTTTCTGGTGCGCGGTTTCGTTCTAAAAGTGGGTCGCTGGGTAACGCTCTGGCGAATTGCCATTAATCTCAATGACTTGCGATGACTGTCCGGTCAGGAGGAAAGCCCCGAGGCAGAGGGTTTTGTAATATTTTGGCGCAATTATTGCGTGCAGAATCCGGAACGCCCTGTTGGTTTCTTTTTACGAGAAGGAACGCCAGGCCGGGTGGACGTCATCGCTTTTCCTTACAAAGGTAGTTTCAATGAGCAGTACCCAAAGCTCCAATGGCCTCGAACAGGGGCTCAAACCGCGTCATGTGACCATGCTGTCGATTGCCGGGGTTATCGGCGCCGGCCTGTTCGTCGGCTCGGGTCACGCCATCGCTGCAGCGGGCCCGGCTGTACTGTTGGCCTATGCCGCCGCCGGCATGCTGGTGGTGTTGGTAATGCGCATGCTCGGCGAAATGGCCGTCGCGTCGCCAGACACTGGCTCCTTCTCGACGTACGCCGACCGCGCGATCGGTCACTGGGCCGGCTTCACCATCGGTTGGTTGTACTGGTGGTTCTGGGTGCTGGTCATTCCGCTGGAGGCTAACGCTGCCGCAACGATCCTGCATGCCTGGTTCCCTGGCGTAGATATCTGGGCCTTCGCTCTGGTCATCACGATGCTGCTGACAGTGACCAACCTGTTCAGCGTGAAGAACTACGGTGAGTTCGAATTCTGGTTCGCCCTGATCAAGGTTCTGGCGATCATCGGTTTCATCATTCTCGGTGTCGCAGCGATCTTTGGCTTCCTGCCGAACAGCCAGGTCAGCGGCGTTTCGCACCTGTTCGATACCCAGGGCTTCCTGCCAAACGGCATGGGCGCTGTACTGGGCGCCATCCTGACCACCATGTTCTCCTTCATGGGTACCGAGATCGTGACCATCGCGGCCGCGGAATCGAAAAACCCTGGCAAACAAATCTCCAAGGCCACCAACTCGGTGATCTGGCGGATTGGTTTGTTCTACCTCGTCTCGATCTTCATCGTTGTGGCCTTGGTGCCATGGAACGACCCGGTTCTGGCCAGCCTTGGCTCCTACCAGACCGTGCTTGAGCGCATGGGTATCCCGAACGCCAAGATGATCGTCGACATTGTGGTATTGGTCGCTGTGACCAGCTGCCTGAACTCGGCGCTCTACACCTCGTCGCGTATGATGTTTTCCCTGGGCAAGCGCGGCGATGCGCCGGCCGTGTCCACGCGTACCAACAAAAGTGGCACGCCTTACTGGGCGGTGATGTTGTCCACTGGCGCAGCCTTCCTGGCAACCTTCGCCAACTACGTGGCCCCAGCCGCGGTGTTCGAATTCCTGCTGGCGAGCTCCGGCGCTATCGCATTGCTGGTGTACCTGGTAATCGCGATTTCGCAATTGCGCATGCGTAAGCAACGCATGGCGCGCGGCGAGAAAATCGTCTTCAGCATGTGGCTGTTCCCGGGCCTGACCTACGCGGTCATCATCTTTATCGTCTCGGCCCTGACCATCATGCTGTTCCAGGACGCCCACCGCGTGGAAATCCTCGCGACCGGCCTGCTGAGCTTGTGCGTGGTGGCTGCCGGTTTGTTCGTGGCCCGCCGTCGCAAGCTGCAGAAGGTTGGCGCGGTCGTGCTGAACTGATTCGTACTGCGTGACGCAAAACGGCCGCTGTCAGTGATGACAAGCGGCCGTTTTTGTT
Organism: Pseudomonas sp. NPDC086251; assembly: GCF_044746405.1. Lineage (NCBI taxonomy): Bacteria > Pseudomonadati > Pseudomonadota > Gammaproteobacteria > Pseudomonadales > Pseudomonadaceae > Pseudomonas > Pseudomonas sp. NPDC086251. The sequence goes on along the minus strand of NZ_JBIVBY010000009.1, from coordinate 45,797 downwards.
TTTCAGGTAATGGTTCAAGCGGGGTGGACCCAGTCCTCAACCCGTAAGCCAGGTACCCGGTCAAACTCTCGAATGTTGTTTGTTATTACGGTGAATCCACGTGATCGAGCATGGCCGGCAATCATCTGATCGTAAGGGCCAATCGGTGTCCCCACTTTTGCCAGTTCTGAACGGATCATTCCGGTGTGAGCGGCGGCATCATTATCGAAAGGCAAGATCTCAAGGCGGGCAGCAAAACCCTCGATGACAGCGAGGTTCTTTTCCGGCGATGCAGATTTTTCGGCGCCGTAAATCAGCTCCATTAGTGTGACGGCGCTGATGCATAACTGGCCGTGATGACGATTGAACGCCTCGCGCACAACCTGTGGCTTGTTTTTGATGGTGAAAATGCAGATGTTGGTATCGAGCATGAATTTTATCATTGGAACGACTCACGCTCCTGATCAGCAGGCTGTTCGCGGTCGGTCATGAAGTCGGTACTCACACCTTCGCCATCGAACCAACTGTCCCAGGCTTCTCCGGCAGGGGTAATGATTCGAGCTCTGCCGATGGCGATCACATCAACTCTTTTCACATCACCTGGCATGGCTACGGCCTTGGGCAAGCGAACAGCTTGGCTTCGATTGCTCATGAAAAGGGTGGTTTGTTCCATTTTGACCTCATCCTCTTTTGCTGGTGTGGTGAGTCCAAAGGATAGTTTTTATGTGGGATATGTCAATGGGATATACGTAGTGGCTGACGAAGTGTAAGAGAGTTTGTAGCTTCCATAAAAATGGCCGCTGTCAGTGATGACAAGCGGCCGTTTTAGCTTCTGAGGCGAGTGTTTACTCAGCCTTTTCTTCCTGCGCATCCAGCGACTGGCGATAGCTGTCCAGCGCACTGCCGAAGTCGGTGATGAACTGCGGATCGGTCAACCATGCCTGTGCGGTGTCGCGGTCCATGCCGTCGGCCCACATGCGGTAATCGATCAGCATGTCGGCGGCCAGGTGGGTGGCGGCCATGGCTTCGTTGTCGGCGTTTTCCATGTCCAGCAGTTCTGGATGGTCGCTGATGATCTCGGCGAGGTTCGACAGCAGGGTCAGCAGCATGTCGTTGCGGCCGATGGCTTCGGCGTCGCGCATTTTGCTGAACATCGCCAAGGTGTATTCCGGGATCGGCTCGCCGATGTCGCCCAGGTCATCGTCCAGCTCGGCGGGTTTTCTGCCGTGGATATTGATTTGCTTGGCTTTGATCTTGGCGCGTTTGGCGCGTTTCTGTTGCTTGTTCAGGGAGGCCATGGGAACTCAGTTCGGTTTCTGTTGGGTTTGGGCTGCGATGGCGTCGGACGCCGCCACATAATCAGCCTGGAAGGCTGGCGATTCGATCCACGCCAGGGCGGCGGCTTCGTCGACCTCGGCGGACCATTGACGGTATTCGATCAGCGCCGCGAGGATGAAGTCTGTCGCGGTTTCTTCGCCCTCCTGCTCCAGCACCAGCGCGAGCAGCGGGTGTTCGAGGAAGGCCATGCACATGGCTTGTTGGCTGGTCTTTTGCGCGTCGATCATTTCTTTGAACAGTTCAGTCAGGTCCACCGATTCAAAGTCGATGCGATCGTCGTTCGGGTCCAGCTCGACCGGCGCGGCGGCGCGTTGGGTGCGGTTCTGCTTGGCCTTCGCTTTGGCGCGGGTGGCGCGTTTTTGCTGCTTGTTCGCGGATGGCATGGGCTCGTTCCGTATTTCGTTGAGAGGGGCAGGTCGATCAACTGCGTGGCACTAGCCGCCCGGGGGTATCAAGGGCCAGTTCGCCGTTTTGCAGCCAGGACAATGCAATGGGCCATAGTGTGGCTTGGTATGGGCTACGAAAAAAGGCGAAATGTCCGACTTCTTTTTCACCAATGTCCTCGGGGGCGATTCGCAGGTGGCTGTTTTGACTGCGGGTGAAGTAGCCGAGCAGGCGTTCGATGGCCGGGATCGTGCCGTATGGATCGTCGCTGATGCTGATGGCCAGGGTTTTCGCGGTGACGTTGGCGAAGGGCAGGCTGCCGGTTTTGGTGTTAATAGCGTGACCGCTGGGACGCTTCTCGTAGCGAGACGTCGGTGTACTCCAGTCGCGTACGACGCCGGCGGGTGTGTCTTCCAGCCAGCCCAGGCGTTTTCCGGGGAAGTACCCGCAAAGCATTGTCATCAAGGGCATCACCATGTGCCACTTGCCAAACATCCGCCAGCGGTGGGCGGGCGCATAGTCGCGCCAGTAAGCGAATTGCGCGCCGACCGTCACCAAGTGCCGAATTACATGCCCGGACGCTTCCAGGCCCGCTGCACAGCCTCCAAAGCTGTGGCCGACGACATCGATGGGCTGGCCGGGGAATTCACGTTGAGCGCGCTTGAGCATCGCCTCAAAGTCCAGCGCGCCCCAGTCGGTCCATGAAGCGTGAAGCCCTTTCAGTGAACCGTGTCGCGACTCGCCGATGCCGCGGTAGTCATAGGTGATGACGTCGAAGCCATGGGCAAACAGGTAATCAGCGAAACGCGAGTAGTGGCGACAACGGACCGAGGTGGCGGCGTTGATGATCACTACCGGGCGGCGGCTGTCCTGATGTTCATGCCGCCAGCTGAAGCCACCCAGGAGGTAGCCGTCTGCGGCGGGTTCCTTGAACGGTTCGCCGACAGTGGAGGTTGGCAGCGGTAACTCGATTTGAGTGGGCGCCAGTGAAGGCATGTCCTGCAAATTCATCGGTTTTGACCTTTGCGGGTAGCTGCCAACAATAGTCTTCGCGCTGCTTGCGGACAATCCATCCGTATTTACAGGGGAATCTGATCGAGCAGCCGCTCTTCAAGTGCCGCTCGTTCGCGATCCAGCTCCGCGCGCAGTTCCTCTTCGCTCGGTAGCACCCGCTTGTACTTGCTGGCGAACAGTTGTTCGTTGCCCTGTAACACCGAGTACCTCACTACCGACTCGTTTTTTTGCGCGCAAAGAATGATGCCGACAGTCGGCCCGTCTTCTTCGCTGCGCTTGAGGTCGTCGTACATGCGTACATACATGTCCATCTGCCCGACATCCTGATGGGTCAGTTCGCCGCGTTTGAGATCGAAGATGACAAAGCATTTGAGCAGGTAGTTGTAGAACACCAGATCAATGTAGAAGTCCCTGCCTTCGGTACTGATGCGTTGCTGGCGGGCGATGAACGCGAAACCCTTGCCCAGTTCAAGCAGGAAGCCCTGAAGCTGCTCGATGAGGGCTTGTTCCAGTTCGGTTTCCAGAACGATTCCTGCGCTGGGCAGGCCGAGAAATTCCAGCATCACGGGATCTCGGATGAACTCCCTGGGACTGTCGTTGATTGCCTGGATGTTCGTAGTCGCTTCCTGCATGACGGAAGACTTGTCCCGACTCAGCAGCAGGCGCTCGTAGTAGAGGGTGTTGATCTGGCGCTCCAGGGCGCGGCTTGACCAGTTTTGGTTGGCTGCTTCGTCCATGTACCAGTTGCGTGCCTTGTCACTGTCGACCCGCAGCAGCCTGCGGTAGTGGGTCCAGCTCAATTCGTGACGCAGTGCGTCACAAATTGGGAATGCTTGATAGAACAGGCGCATGTAGCGAAGGTTGGAGGCGTCAAAGCCTTTTCCGAATTGCGCTGTCAGCACCTTCGCCAGCGTCGCCAGCAACTGTTTGCCGTAAACCGCCCTTCGGGCACCTTCCTGCTCAAACTCGACAATATGCCGCCCGATCTGCCAGCAGGTTTGCACCTGAGCGGTATCGACCGCTCGCAGCACTTTCAGGCGTGCCTGACGGATCAGCTCGCCCAGATTGCCAAGCAGTGAGGCCAGTTGTGGATCTTGGGTGTTATCGGGTTTGACGATGCTCATGAAGTCTTCCGCAGTTGGAGGCACAGCGAAAGAGGATGGCAAAAGAGCGCTGGCTGATGATGCAGGGCGCCTCTGGTAAATCGGCAGGAAATACCGGACAGGTTTGCAGGAGCAAGCCGACGGCTGCGCAGATTTGAGGAATACAGTGCGTAGTCCAATTCGCAGTGGACTCAAGTACTAATCAATCTAAAACGCGGGCGCTCAGCGAGAAATCTAAAAAGAGTAACGATTGGGTTCTGCGGAACCCGGGAGTGCCCATCATGAAACATGTCCACGCATTCTTGCTGCCTTTGGCTGCTGTCGGTCTGCTGATGTTCCCCGTCATGTTGCAGGCGGCCAGCCTTGATCCGGTCGATAACTCAGGCGTGCAAGTCCAGCGACAAGAGCAAAACGGGATTACTTACCTGTCCGGTGGTATTGGCGAGGATGAGGCGAAGGCCATCCAGCAGACCACGGGGTACAACCTGCACATGACCTTCTCCGTCGGAGTGGAAAACAAATACATTCCAGATGTCGATGTGGTCATTCAGAAAGCCCAAGGGCAGCCCGTGCTGACGTTGAGCCAGGCGGGCCCGCTGGTTTACGTTCAACTGCCTCCCGGCAAGTACACCGTTGTCGCGACCCGCAATGGAGAGGCGCGGCATGACACAACGGACGTCGGAGGCGGTACTGCTCGTAATCTGGTTTTTCACTGGAATGGTGATGAATAGCTGCCCACACGTCGTGTCGCGAGTTCAGCTCAAAAACGTTACGGGCGCTTGCTGGCGTGGTGACAGGAGCTGGGGAATTGAAGCTTCGTCCAGCACTTCGGTAGTGACTGCAATCGTGCCTCACCAAATCCCAGGCATAAAAAAACCCTGAATCTTGCGATTCAGGGTTTTCGGTATTTGGTGCCAGAGACGGAATCGAACTTGTGATCTAACCTATTGTATTAGATGAATAATATGTATGCGGTAAATGCAATCTACTCACAAATCTACTCACTTTTTACAATCTTGCACCGTTTTTCCATCATCTACGCGTCACCGCCAGTAGTGTTTTCGTAGCCCTGTCAGTCGGACAGACGGTATCAAACCAGTGGCTTCGGACTTCCGAGTTTTGACCCTTTGCTAATCGGTGGCGCGGGGCTCTGTCCTGACCGAGACTTATCTCCTCGATTAGCCGTTGATGGTTTACCCATCTCTACCCAAGCTTCGTAGCCCGCTACATCGATCAGTATTCGTCCATCGGGCGCCTTTCGCCAAACGTAATCCTTCATCCAGGTTCCGTCTTGTATTTTTGCCCGGATGGCCGCCTCTGTGTATCCAGACTCGCTGGAAAACTTTCTGATGGTCAGATAGCGCATTTTTTCGCTCACTGCTCACTGCTCGGTGGCCATTCCGAGCCCGGGAAAATCATCGATGCCTGGGGGGTGTGTATAGCCATTGTTTAAGCGATGCCCAGGGGGTGTGTATAGCCGGCGAAAGTAGCTCGCGCCACCGGCCCTGAACTTCCATTTCGGTAGGGCAGATGCCGCGCCATGTCTTTAATTTACAAAGCGTGTTGCGTGACGGTGTGACGTGACGACCACCATGATGTGGTGATTGCCGGGTATTGACCCCGCTCATTCATGGGGTTGGTTTTGTCAGTTGTCGTTCTGACGGAGCCGCGGGGGATTCTGCAGCGCGCGCATCGTCGACTTTCTGTTGATTCCAGGCCAGCACCTCAGACTTGATCCAGGCTACGGCCTGGTCGCCCAGCTTTACTTGCCTCGGGAACTTACCGCTGACCGCCATCCTGTAGATCGTGGCGGTGCTGAGGCTTGTGAGCTTTTTTACTTCAGGTAGACGAATGAACTCGATCGGTTGTTTATCTTGGGTGTTACTCATCGGCTTCTCCTCGTACCACTGGCGCTCCACAAAAGATCATCTCCCGTCGTCAAAGCCTTCAGTTGCCCTGGTTCGGATCGGACATCCATTTAGCGATTGCTGACTGACGCCAGGCTACTGAGTTGGGGCCTATCCTGACCTGTTTTGGGAAGGTGCCTTCCCTGATCCGGCGATAAACCGTGTTTCGGCCAAGGCCGGTGATATGAAGCACCTCGTCGAGGCGCAGGAAACGATCGATGCCTTCTTTCATCTCCTGATATTTCTCAGTGTTGGCGGTGTCTGCCGCGGTCTACCGACCTTCGGCGCCTTGTTCTCGCCGTCCCGGCATGCGCGTAGGAACTCCCGCACGTCCTCCTTGAGCCAGCAATGTCTGGTGCCCATCCTGAAACTCTTGGGCAGCCAGTCCACGCCCCGGCGAATTCCCTCTCTGATCGACGCTTCAGTTCGGCCAAGCATCGTTGCCAGGCCGACAACGAACACCACTTCGCATTCATCGTCCATACGCAATCCTTGTTCTGCTGGTGGCTTATGTCGCGCCCTGAGCCTTGAGTCTGGCCAACCCCTGATTGATATGTCCGGCGTTTTCGCCGATCACGTTCAAGGCAGTCCGAATATTGTCGCCGGCTTCGTCATACCCCTGGCTTTCGACTAACAGGGTCAGCTCCATCAGAGCTGCCTCCAAGGCAAGTTGGTTGTGATACATGCGCTCAACGACATCTGGGAGAGAGTATTCAGGGGAGGGCATTGCTTCGACTCCATTCGAGAAAACGAAAGCCTAGCAGCGAGTCAGGTCAGTTTCCTGTGAAAGGTCAGCGAGTGATCATGGTTCGCGTGGTCTTCCCGTTTTCCACGGTGATGCGATTAGCGATCATGCCGCCTTGTGTAGATAGCCCGAACTGGGTCGGCGACTGCCATTGCACGATTGAGTTTATGAAGTAGTTGCCAGGAGGCACGTCCGTAAACTGGAAATTACCATTTCCGTCCGCCTGAACAGTCCTAATGTATTTATCCGCCTTCGGGTTAGGCGTTGCTAGAGTCTTGTGCTGAACGAACATCACGTCATACCACTGCTCGCTGTAGCTTGTTACGGGAAATAGCGTTACCGGGCTCCCTGCGCCGTATTTAACGTCACCCCCGACCGTCTTCATAAACACTTGACCAGTGATGATCCCGGTCCCGATCTCAGGAACTCGCGAATACTCCGACTCATTAAACTCCACACGATCTATAGGGCGCGAGGTTGCGCATCCCACCATCGCGATGCCCAAAACAATCAATCCCAAGACCTTCAGCTTCATGGTATCCCTCCAATGTAAGCTCAAGACTCTAGCACTTGGATTGCTGGGGGGGCGCAAAGGCGCAGCGATCGCTTTCGCAGCGGCCGTTCGGGGCTCGTTCGAGGTCATTCATGGGGTGTTTCCCCAAGAGGGCGTTCGGCGTTGTTTTTGGGGGTTTTTGCCTCATTCATGGGGTTCGGTTTTCGCAACGATTCATTCAACGTCGTTCGATGCTGCTAGAGACGCATTTCCCGGATGACTCGACGCGGCTCCGACCCCAGCAAGAGGCCGCGCCGGGCGTCCTTAGTGAGTTGGTCAAGTACTTGCTCCTCGAACGTCGCCGCCATAGCGGCAGCCTTCCTGATAATCAGCAGCGCCAGCTCGGCGGGAATCTTCACTTTGTCGGTAGGGAGGTAATCACAGTCGATAACGGACATGGGGAAGCCCTCGCAGGTATTGTCATGTTGAACAGCCGTTGAACAGGTTCCATTATCTGATAACTGCCGTGATCCCGGTAGTTTGCTGGCGCGCACGGCGGGGCGAGACTACCAATATCATTCGAGACTACCGGAACTGGTAATTTCGGTGCTCAGGGATTCCCTGGCAAGCCTGCGGGTTTTCCCATACTGGCGCCGGCTACCACTTATAAATATCCCTTGACGGGCATCCAGAGAATATTTGACGGACCGCGGTCACTGTCAACCCGATAAGTCCTCGCCAGCCCTTACAGATCAAGGCGTCCAGCCAGGCGCAGGCGCATCGTGGTCCGCCAATCCGTCTAACCCTGTCAAATATTTCGTCAAGGCTGGTCAAGGTTCTAGCCATCCTTGACGGGGTGCGGCGTTCGGATGCGGGTGATCCTCCGCGCATCAGGTGGTGCGCTGCTTTCCGGGTGATCGGGCTGTTCGGCAGGGTCACAATCCGTCTAGGGCCTGTCTAGAATCCGTCTGGGGTATGTCGGGGGTATGAGACGCCTATATGGCGGCTTGTTTGACGGCTCCCCGCATGGAATAAGCCTCAGACGCCTACACGGCGCGGGTTTTGTCTCATGCCTGTCTCACATTCCGTCAAAGGGTGGTCAAAGTAGCGGTCACTCGACACCGTGTTGATTCCTACTCAGTGTGTCGTTTTCAACACGCCGGAACCTGATAAAACCTGACATCGGAACGGCTGGCGCGGGTCATCCATGGGGTTGTTTCGCAAACTGGCGTTCGACCAGTGAAAATCACTGCAATGCCGTGGAAACCACAGTGGAAACCTAGCGTCTGGCAACCGATCGATCTGGTAACCAATGCTGGTTACCGCGCTGGTAACCGCCAGCCAGGTTCGCGCCAGCATCGCGTAGGAGTGTGCGAACCAGAAGTGCGAACTTATCCCGCGAACTAGGGGGCGAACCATAACAATTGATAACAGGCGTGCGTACCGATGGCGCGTACCAGACTGCGTACCAATGCCGTGCGTACTCCGGGTAAGCATTTCGCGCACTCCACCTGCGTGAAATGTCTGCGTGAAACACTGCGCGAACACACCCCGATAGGCACTTGACGCGGCTCATTCATGGGGTCGTGTTTCCCCAAAGGGGTTTGATGGTTTGTGATCAGCGAAAAGTGGTCACTGACGGTGGTCACCCCGCTTGGTCACTGGCGCTGGTATCCGGATCGAAAGCCCGGTTTGGTGGATACCAGAGTGGATACCGGGCGACCTTGCCAGCGCCAGCGACTTAATAAAACTTAACATTTTGTCGCCCTGGAACTTGTCAAAACTTGACATCTGATCGCCGCAAAAACCTGTCAAAACCTGACATCGAGCGCGCACCTGAACCTAACAAAACCTAACATTGGAAAACGCTATGGAAATAGCAGTTTGAGGTGCGCCGGCGAGCCCTTGCCAGCCCGTCAGCCTGTTAACAATTGTTAAGGTCGGGCAGGCGCGAACTGGTTACTTTTGGTGGTTACCAATATGGTTACACTTTGCGGCACCGGTCAGCGAGACAGACGATATGGTCTCAGTGGGATCAAATCGTCTGTCTCCACTCAGAACGCGGTTGGCGTAATGGCAAGCCCGCCAAGGGTTAGCGAAATGCGTCGACGAACTGATTCGCCGGACTTCAAATCAACCTCGGTCTCCACAAGGCCGCCGCCACCGCACGCGGAGCTCGGCTTGACACCCACCACATGCTTGCCTGGAGCGAGCCCGAACCGAGCTACCTCACCAGAAGAAAGCTCGGCAGCCAGCGTTCCGTCGATGTAGAGCCGGTGGTTGCAGCCGGCCCCGAACATACCGCTGTCACGTGTAACAACAAGTTGGGTGCCGCCATTGGAGGGAAAAGCATAAAGCCTTGATGGAGGTACCGGATCGGCATCACCAGCGGAAATGGGGGAGGTTGAGCAGCCCACCAGAAGTATCGAAGAGATCGCCAGCAGTCCTATTAAACGCATAGTCTCGTCATCCATTCACGATAGACAGGAGCATGGAAACTACCACGCTCCTGTGTGAGATTTGAAAGTGTAGTCGGCCTAGGACGTCCTACCGGCCAGCAATGACTTCACTCATGCGGGGATCGCCTCTGCCCAGGTGCCGACCGCGATAACGCTAGAGCCAACGAGCATCTGGCCGTAAACAACGGGCACAGGAAGGCCTTGCTGCGTCGAGTTGAAAGCGCCGTTGAAGAGGTAGCTCGGTTTGTTTTCGGTAGTGGCTTGCTCTTGCTGGCTGGGCGACTTGGGTACCGGAGACAGCATTTGCATGACGCCGCCTGCGACCATGGCGATACCCATACTGACTAACGGAGCTCCAAATGGAGTGGCCCAGAGGAATGCGCCGGCCACGATCATTGCTGCCCCCACGATTGTCTGAAGTAGGCCACCATTTTTGCTACCCGAAATGATGGGGACGATGCGAATTTCAGTCGTTCCCTTCAGGGTTAGTTCGGTTTCGCCGACGTTCACACGGTTACGGAAGATGGCGAAGCGGATGCCTGCTCTCGACATCCGCATGATCTCATCAGCAAAACCATCAACGGTATTTCGTAGTGCGCTGAACATCTCATTGGTGGTGCCACTTTCGAGCAGATAGTCCCTTTTGCGGAAGAACTTCATGGCGAGTGAACCGGAGAGTCGGATGGTGGTTTTGGCCGGGCGGACGATATCGCTCATTGCAGCACCTCAAGAATCTTCACGTCGGGTAGGACGCGGGTTTTCCCATCGTAGTTGGTAGTCGTTGCCATGATTTACTCCAGTGCGCCCGTGGCGCTGTTGGTAGGGGCTTTCACGCCCAGGCGGATGGCGAGAAGGGATCGCGACATACGCGCCTGGTCGAATGTCACCTGTTCACGCTGCGGGTCGTAATTCCAAATCCGGTCATAGATCGCCTTGTAGGCCCGAGCACCACGGAAAGTACCGCGGAGCAGATCGGCCGAAACCCGAGCTTCTTCCTCGGTGAAGAAAGGGCCGTCGATGGTCACCTTCTGCCCATCACGGACGTGCTGGACGTCCCATACCAGGTATCCAGAGTCAGGCCCCTGTTTCAGTGGGTACGACTCAAAGCGGTTTGTCTTGCACGCCTCGGCGAAGCGTTCCTCATGGTTTGGCGGTGTGCTCGCCGTGTTGCTGTCCTGTTCTGTCATGTGTACCTCTGGCGCTGGTCATGGGCTGACGCCCGGTGTTGTTGCTCGATGCCGCGACACGTTTCGCGAATTGCGAAAGCGTGTCGCGTGACAGGTCGCTTACTTGCCGACGATGCTCAGGGTAGGCGGCAGCTTCGGGCCGAACGGCGCACCAGGGGCGAATGGGTCGGGCAGCAGTTGCTCCGGGCATTCGCTGATGAAAGTCGCGGTAGCGAGTTGGCAGGCGTTGAACAACGGTGCGTCATTCCACTCCTGCCGTCGGCGTGCGGCGCTGTCCTCCAGCGCATAGGCGAATACCAGCTCAGCCAGACCGGTCGCTCCATTCTTTCGCGCTTCCTCCCGCTCCACGGCGTTGACTGCCAGCAGATCGCATAACCGGTCGAACCCCAGGCCATCTGCCAGCCTCTCGGTGTCCAGCATTAGCGAGCGGCCGAAAGCGCCCAGCACCTTGCGCAAGTCGTTCCATTCGGCGCTCCGGTGCTCAGTGGTCTGCTGCTGGATCTCGTATATCTTGCCGGCGGTGAAGGGGAGGTAGTGACGCAGTTTGCTGGCGTCGCGGCGCATGGCTTGGCGCTCGCTACGGATGGAATCCGCCCTCTGCCCGAAGATTCGGCAGATTCGGCGCGTGGTGATCAGGCTCGTACTCATGCTGGCGCCTGGCTTCTGGGCGATCTTCAGTAGGGCGATGACGACGTTGGTGTTCATGGATGTGTCTCCAGTATGCGGTCGTAGCTGGCGCGCAGGTCGGTGCCAACACTGCAATGGCGGCCGTTGGGCGCGTAGCAGGACCGACAGACCATGATGTGGCTGAGGTATTGGTCGCGGGCCTGTCGCCACTCAGGTGTTGCGGTGACGGCACTCGCGTGCGGGCTGCTGGCAAACTGATCGGTGCGCTCGACCAGCACCAACCGTGGACGATCCGTGGTGCGATTCGGCATGGTCGGTTTGTCAGCGCCAGCGATGGTCGGCGGCATGTGATCGAGCAGGCCGGAAAGGAGGCTCATTGCGCCACCTCGCCCGGATTGCTCCTAATCCATTGTTCCTGTGATTTCAAAAACAGCGGCAACAGCGGCAACAGTGGCAACGGCCCCGTAAACCGTGGCTTCCAGGCGTTGCCTATGCTTCCAAATTGTTGCCACCGCTTTTTTACTGGCAACGGTGATAACCAAGTGGAAGGGTGGAGCCAGCCTCTTATATTGAAACGTATGTGTGTGTTGCCAGTTGTTGCCACTTTTTTTATAGGGTGGCAACGGCTGCAAGCCACGTCCCACAAGGCCGTTGCCGGTGTTGCCACCGTTGCCAGTGATTCTAGGTTCCTGTGAACTCGGGCAAACCGGATAAGCAGCGCTTTGATGGTGATCATGCGTTGGCCACCTCGGTGTCCAAGGCCTCTGGATCGACCACATAAAGTCGAGCCTGCCCGCCACCGGGGAGCCGGTAGTTTTTGGTTTTGCGTTCGTTGTTGCGGTCTGCGAGAGCGTTCGCGCCCTCCAGCGCTTTGATGATGCGAGTCAGGCCATACCCGTGGGCCGCCTCGATCAGTGCCGACTTGTTGAACAAGTACAGCCGTTTGCCCGCCGGCAGCGCCCAGTAGCCAGCGCGGTTGAACACCTTGGCGTCTACCTCTGGCGCATCCACGTCTGAAAAGCGGCTGCTGCCGTGCTTGTCGATAAAGTCGAGAATGCCAGCGAGGATCTGGCGGTCTTCGGCATTGCCGCTGCCGACACGGCTCAGCCACTCGCCATAGAGCAACTGGCAATCGGCCAAGGCGCTACCTGGCGTCCAAGGCAGTAGGTCATAGGCGATAGCCATTTCCCCCGCCAACGCAATTACGGCGAAACGATCCGCCACCCGTCCGGCTTGGGCGTTGTCCTCGTTGAATGTGGCGCGGATACCGGCGAAGTCTTCCAGCAGCCCGGTGCGGTCGTCACTGGCGAGCAGCTTTTCCACGAATGCTGGCCCAATGTGCCCATGGTGCGCGCCAACAGCAACGGTCAGCAGGCGGTGGAAATCCGCTCCCGCAAGGCCGTGCAATTCATCGAATGCGCGGTGGGTGCGAGTACCTGCGTTCACGTCCACCATGCGCAGCTCAGCGCCAGCGTGGGCCGCATTGCCGCCGATGGCCGCGTGTTCCGACAGGGAGCGCTCGCCACTCGAAAGCGCCAGCAGGCGCCAATTGAGTTTGCCGCGCGCCTCCCGGTCGCGGGTCATGGTGCCTTTGCCCTGGCCGTTGGCGAGGGAGTACGCCATTTCCTGTACGCGCTTGGGGTCGGCCCGTTTGATTTCGTCCAGGGGCAACATGGTGTCATTGCGGCTCGATGCCTCGATCTCCAAGCCGCCCTTGGTCATGTCCCACGACGCGGCAAAGATGCCGGGATCACCCCATACCGACGAGCCAATCAATTGCGCCAGCGACTTGCCGCTCGAGCTATCGCCCACCAGGTGAACGCCACCACCCAGCACGCCGACCAGGCTCAGCAACGGGCCAGCCAGGGCGCAGCCGATTGCCAATGTGAGTACCGGGTTGCCTTCGCACTTGGCGGCGACTTCGGTTTTCCAGTCCTCCAGGTCGCCGCGCAGGCTGAATAGGTTCTGACCTTTTCCGCTGGCCTGATAACGCACCTTGTCGCTGCCGATGGTGCGACCTGGCAGGACAAAGGCGCCCGACTCGTGCCACCCCGGTCGGCATGTGGTGGCGAACACCTCGGCAGGGCGCTGCTCAAGCAAGTACTCCATGAACGCGCCACGTTTCTTGAGCGCAATGATTACGCCCATACCGAAGAGCTGGCGCCTGGCGTCCTCGCCGCTACCGCCGAACACCTCCATGGGAATGATCCATTCCTTGATGCCGCTCTCTGTCACCAGGCGCAGGAAGCGGCCCTCGCTGCCGTCGTCGCTGTTGGTGGTGCGAGCGGCGACGGTTACGGGCGTGGCGATCCATTCATCAGTGATGGGGCGATCTGTTTTGTCGTTGTCGGAATCATCATCGGCGGCGGTGCGTTTGAAGCCGTGCCAGTACACGCCGGGGCGCAGCCTGCGACCTTTCTCATTCGTCACCCAGTGATCGTAAACCCCCCAGCAAGGGCGCTCAGGCTCAACCATGGGCGCTTCGGGGCGCAGGTTGATTACGTTGTTTTCAGGCGTGCGCATGGTGGCGGCTCCAGGCTGCTAGATCGTTGTAGTCGCTGAGCGTGTCCGGCGCGTTGGCGGGCCACTCGGGAAACGTCACCAGCCCACCTACGGCTGCTGCGGCGGCATTGGCGGCGGCGCGTCCGGGGTTGCCATCGGTAAGGCGGTCGTCATCGCCCGCGATAATGATTTCGGTGGTGTGGTATTCAGCCCGAAGCGCCAGCGCCACCGGTTTTATGTTCCCGGCATTCATGGCACAGGCGACGGTGTAGCCGCTTTCGTGAAGCGTTGCGCCCGTCGCGAAGCCTTCACAGATGCACAGCGGTTTGCCCGGGGTAATACGCCCCAGCGGCGAATAAGCGCCCTTGATCCGACCCCCAAACAGGAAACGCTTGCTGCCGTCCGGGGCGATCCGTTGCAGGTTGACCAGCACGCCACCGGAATACAGCGGCACCAGTAATTCGTCACGACGCTGGCGCAGACTGTAGGAGCGAACGCCCTTGGCAATCAGGTACGGGTGATCAGGATCGGCGCGACGCGCAACACGCCACCAACGCTGAGCAAGGTTTGCGGCCTTGAGCTGGCGCCGTTGCTGCTCGGCTTCACGCTGACGCTTGGCCTGCTCGACGCGCTGGCGCACCTGTTCGGCTTCGCGGGCGTCCACCGGTTCACGACTACACCAGGTGCTGGCGCCACCAGTCTTCCAACTACCGAACGCGCCCGAGGCGACGCCATCGGCAAACAGGCAATACCAGCCGTTGAGGGTGCCAGGTTTGTCGTCCGGCACACGGAAACGATGAATCGCACCGTCAGGCACGGGGAGCCAGTCGAGCGTCCCATAAACCGATTGGAGCGCATCACGAAACAGGATCGTTGCATCTGTCATGCGGCACCCTCCGGCTCGTAACGCGCAAGCACGCTGCCGATCTGCTTCACGATTGCATCGGCTTGCTTGCGGCTGAGCTCGCTCGCCGCGCTGTCACGCAGTTTCACCAGATCACTGAATGCGCCGATCAGCAGCCCGCGCCCGAAGTCGTCCATGTGTGGCGGCACGTCGTCGCGCACGATGCTGGTGAATGGGTCGAACTGGATAACGTCACCCATGGTTCACCCCCAGGCGATCAGCGCCAGCGAAGGCTCGGCAAACCCGGCCATTGTTCACGGCGTGCCAGTGCGTGATGTCGTCGATTGAATCGACCAAGGAGGCCGTCACCACGGCATCAGCACTGCGCATAACGATTCGGCCAGCTTCGGCATCAGCCTCAGTCAGGAAGGGCCCCAGCAGCGCCTTGGGCACCTTTGGATGGATCACGAACCAGAGCTCTGCGGCTTTTTCCGGGCAAGCCGATCCCCTGGGCGCAGGCGCGCCATTTTGAATTTTCATGTGTTTAAGCCTTTATCGAATCAGCAATTCACGGGAGTCAACGACGCTGTGCGCTGGCGGGAATCGGTTCGCGGCCCCCCAAGCACCCGGAGCTGCGTCGATAAGTGGCGAACATACGGCTGGCCAAACAGCATCTGGTTGACCTTGGCCGCTTTGTCAGACCACCGCTCATGGTCCGGGCCGTGACCTATGCGGTTAGTCACAACCCATTCCGGCAGCTGTTTACGCGCCCGCATTTCGTTGAGCATCGTCCACCACGTCAGATAACGGGTGCGCTCCAACTCCATCAGGTCAACGAGACTCTGATACTCATAGCCGCATGGCTGGAGGTCGTCTCTCGGTTGAATCTCGTCGATGCCAAACAGCGCATGATTGACGGTGCCTCTTTCGATCATCGACTCTTCATAGTCGGTATCACTACCAACTACTTTGGTGCGAACCCACTCTGGCAGCTGGTTGGAGATGCGCAATTGATTGAGGACACTCCACCACGAAGATGCGTGCTCGCGCTCGGCGAAGAGCGAAGACAAAAGCTGGCGGTTCATTTTTCACCCCCTTGCGCGGCGATCGCGTCGTCGAGGAGTTCCGCCCAGGCCATGGCGGTGTGCTGGGCCATCACGGCGGCGACACGGGCGACAAGGATTGGCGTGGAGGGTGAGGCGATGATGGCAAGCGCCAGACTCAGCAGTACAAGGATGTCTTGCACGTCACGCAACTCGTTAAGTGGACTGTCGGCGGACGATGCGGAGGATTGGATGGGGTAAGTCATACGGCACCCCTTACAGTTTCCAAGGTCCGGACAATGGCCATGTGGGCGTTGTAGCGGGCGAGACGGACGGACAGGGACGAATTTGCGCGGAGAGCGCTCAGGGCCATGCGGCGATGAGCAAAGGCGCGAATTACGGACGGAAAGAGGGCGTGTTTCATGGGTGTAGCTCCTTTTTCAGAGGAACCACCGCGGCCTGCCGCCAAGCAGAGAAGGGTGGCGAATTGCACAGGATTGGCGGATCGGGGAAAAAGGAACCCGACGCACCCGAGGGTGCTCCTGCGCAACCCGCCATAACACGAGACTGCGGACACAAAAAAAGCGCCTGCAATCGTAATGGGGGCGCTGTTGCGCCTTTTTCTATTCGACCCGCCAAGGTCGTTGTCAGCAATGTGACAAAGGAAACGATACCGGCGGGCGTGCTTGCTGGCAAGAGAAGTTATAGACCATTGATCGCGGGGCATGAGCAAGGCATTCATCATGGGCGCACGTCCTCCAGATCGAGCGGAAGCTTGAGTTGCTCCCTCAGGTGGGCGACGTGCTGGTAAACGCCAGGCTTGTCATAACGCCAGTGAGCAAGGCGGCGACCACTGCTGCTAGCCTCCTTTTTGCGAGCTTCCAGCGTCTGGCAGGCGTGCCCATACCGGGCTTCGCGGAAGGCCATGATTAGATCGGCCTTCAGCTCTACGACGCGATCATTGTTGCGAGACAGGGACAGCAGGAAATAGCACTGATCCTCGTTGAGCAGCGCAAACCGTTCCGGCCTGCCGCCAGCACTACCGGCACCCGGTTTCTCCGTTTCAAACGGAACAACCCCAAACCGCTCAAACTTGCTGAGGTATCGCTCGATCAGGCCAAGCGTGTTCTTGGGTTTAACGCCCAGCTGTTCGGCCAGTACGCGGCTATCGGCGCGAGCCTCGCCTTTGGATTGGATCAGGACGATAGCGTTCATGCCGCCACCTTCTGGCGTTGCTTCAGGGGCTTGTTAAGCATCAGCAGCACATTACGGGCGCGGCGGCGTTCGCTCGCTGGCAGGGTGTAGCGCGTCACGGTGCAAGGTTCGCCCCAGTGGTTCGGTACATGCTCAAGCTGGCGCTCGAATTTCAGCCCGTAGCCGTTCGCCAGGCTGCTGATGGTCGAGTGCAAACAGTGGTCGCCCAAGCGCTCAGCCTCGAAGCGGTTGAGGCTGCGATCCTGAAGCATGAATTCCAGGACGCGACTGATCTTCGTCGGCGCTTTCCCGATGCTGGTGGTGGTACTATCGGCTTGAGATTTTTCCGGACCGGCCTTTTTAGGTTGGTCTTTTTTTTGGTCGGTCATTTATGCCGCCTCCACTCGCAGAGCGACCAGCGAGTCGCACCAGGCAATAACCTCAGCCTCGATCCAGACGGCAGACTTTGGCCCCAGCATTACTTGCTTGGGAAATCGCCCAGCTGCAATGCGGCGGTAAATCTCGGACGTGGAAAGGGTTGTCAGACTGCGGACTTCGGCCAACTTGATGAAGCGGCGGGCCATGGCGGCTTCCGTGCGTCGTTCAAGTTCGGCTTTCGAGTTTTGGTGAAGCTGGGAGAGGGTAGGGCCTGCCATGTTGTGCGCCTCCTTGGGCGGCGTTGAGAACATGTGCTTATGCTGGCCGTTGACTTATCCACAGGATAGGCCGGGTAATCTAAGAAATAGGTCGGGTATTCTGTTTTGTTGGGTATGAGAATTAGGCTTTCGAGCAAGCCTGGCGGGGCTTGAAATAGGCCGGGTATTTATTTGGAGGGGATGGCCCCTGCTCCTCGCTTGCGCCAGCTAACCATCGCGCAGAGCCGAACTATCTGATCTTCATTGAGCTGGTAGTTGTTGTCTTTTAGCCAGCCTCTCACTAACCCGTGAACCCCGCGCCCTCCCGAACCAGATGGGTTTTCCGTGCCATCGACCGTGAGATGCCGCCAGCACAGGAAGGCAAGGCGGATCTCTGGAGGCGACACGGGGTTTTCAGCTCGTAGGCATTCCGCAAATACCATTGCATCCTCAAGCTGTTCTTCCATGCGGATATTTTCATCCTCCGCTTCTACTAGCGCTCTATGCTTGGCGCTCAGTTCGCGGGTTACTTTCTCTAGCTCCTCGTCTCGCACCTGTAGCCTCATCTCAGCCGTTTCGTACATGGCTTTCCACTTAGCTAATTCAAGTATTGCTTGGTCAAGGAGTTGTTGTTTCGATTCGAGCTGTTCGCTTGCACTGTCCTCGCCCTGCTGGCGTAGTCGGGCCTGTTGGACTTGTAGTAGGAACGGGGCGCTTCCCGATAGGTGGGGTAGTTTGGCTGCCTTGCTATTTGCTGGATTTCTGTTGGCGACCATCGCTATGCTGGCGCTGTCATTTGCCGGCTGAGCAAACCCTGCAGCATTCTCGGTTCGCTCGGTGGCCTCGTCTACAAAGCGCTCAATCCACTTCCGCCATATCAGAACGTTAGTTGCCGGGATTGGGCCTGAGGTAGTTGGAATTGTCTGGGCGTGTTGGCCTGCGCTGGCGGCGTCGAAGTAGTCGACGAGTGCGCCGTATGTAACCGGGATGGTTCTGTCAGATCGACCTTCAAAAAAGACGCACGCATGCATGGTCTTAATTGGCTGATCCAAACGAGAGGACGTTGCTAGCGTAGCGGCGACTTCAGATGCGAGAAGGCGAGGGTTTATATGATGACCTGACGCCCAGTCGGAATAGATCCTATCGAGCCTTATGCGCCCGAAAGGTTCTAACTGCTCGTCTCCACCAGATCCCGACATCTGCCAAGCTCATATGCGCCAGCTGTACGAATGTACAGCGATAGCCATTATGTTATCAGCAAAGCCCAACCACTCCCAACCGAACCCGCGCATACCTAGGCAACTATGCCTTACGCTTGATGCTCAGCACGTTGGCGCCAGCGCACAGGGCGTCGATTGAGTCGGCCCACGCTTGCATCATTTCCCGGCGCTGATCGACATAGGCAGCATGATTGTAGGTGCCGCGTATTTCGTCGCTGTCGCCGTGGGCAAGCTGGCGCTCGATCCAATCCTTGTTGTATCCGCGCCCGTTCAGCTCGGTGCTGAGTAGGTGGCGGAAGCCGTGGCCGGTCTGTCGGCCTTCGTACCCAGCCAGTCGCAAAGCCTTGTTGATGGTGTTCTCGCTCATAGGGCGTTCAGGGTTGGCGCCAGCAAAGACCAGTGAGTAACGCCCGGTGATTTCGTAGAGCTGGCGCAGGATGGTGACGGCTTGGCGGGGCAGGGGGACGATATGCGGGCGGCGGGCTTTCATGCGGGTGGCGGGAATCGTCCAGGTGGCGGCGTCTAGATCGAACTCCGACCATGGCGCTTGGCGTAACTCACCGGGGCGAACCGCTGTCAGCGTCAGCAGGCGTATGGCGTGTCGGGTCAGTGAATGGATGTTCGCAGCCTCGACCTTGCCCAGCAGCTCGGGCAATTCGGCAAAGGTGACGTGTGGGTGATGGCGAGCGGCTTTGGTTGGCGCAGCGACCACGTTTAAATCAGTGGCCGGATTGACCTCGACGACGCCCCTTGCCAGGCCGAAGCGGAATATCTGGTGTAGCCATTGGCGAATCTTGCCAGCGGCATTAAGCGTGCCCCTTGCCTCGACTGTGCGCACCAGCTCTACCAGCTCGGGACGAGTAATGGCTTTTATCGGGCGGGCGCCTATGCCGGGGATGATGTCGTTATCCAGGTACAGCTTGGTTTTGTAGGCAGTCGCCTCCGCCCACCGTGGCGAGCTGTAGTCGTACCACTCCCGCGCCAGCGTCTCAAAAGTCAGCCCGTCGACCTTCTGAGCCTGTTTGGCGGCTTTTTTGTGTTCGCCGGGGTCGGTGCCTTCCGTAAGCAGTTGGCGGGCCTCATCGCGTAGCTGGCGCGCCTTCAGCAAAGTGACAGTAGGGTATTTGCCCAGCGCCAACATTTTTGCGTTGCCGTTAAAGCGGTAGCGGTACCGCCATAGCTTGGTGCCTGTCGGTGCCACTTCCAAACATAACCCATTGGCGTCCGTCAGCCGGTATAGCTTGTCCTTAGGCTTGGCGGTGCGGATGGTGGTATCTGAGAGTGGCAAAGCAGCCTCCTTGTAGGCCGCACCAGACGGGCATTTCGCCGCCGTGGTGTGAGTAGATTTCTAGACCGAACTGGATCTACTCACGAATCTACTCACATATGTTTGGGCTTACAAGGGACTGGTGGGGAACCGTAGATAACAAAAAACCCGCACTAGGCGGGTTCTCTGAGGGCTTTCAGGTGTTGTTGGTACCACCTGAAAGCGAAAGGTGGTGCCCAGAGACGGAATCGAACCGCCGACACGGGGATTTTCAATCCCCTGCTCTACCGACTGAGCTATCTGGGCAACGGGGCGCATTAAACTGGTTTTTCAGGGGGGCGTCAAGAAAGTTTTCAAAAAAATTTTAATTATTACCGTCGCTTACGTTCCGCCCCTGGAAAAAGCGGGATTATTCAGCGGGCGGAACGTAGCCGTCAGCCTTGGCGTATTCCTCGCCGGAAAAGAACTTGTCCATCTCGCCCTGAAGATATTTGCGGTCTTCGGCGTTCATCATGTTCAGGCGTTTTTCGTTGATCAGCAGGGTCTGGTGTTTCTGCCAGTCGGCCCAGGCCTTGGCCGAGACGTGGTCAAAAATGTCCTGGCCTTTTGCGCCCGGGAATGGAGCGCGTTCGAGGGCGGGCAGTTCTTCTTTGTACTTGCGGCACATGATGGTGCGGGTCATGACGACTCTCCTGCGTTCAATACGGCGGCCGCGCGTTCGAGCAAGGTTTTGACCGGGGCGGCAAGGCCCAGGCGCGGCGGGGTGGCGAGGTTATACCAGAGCCAGTCGGCCTCGGCCACGTGATGGCCGGCCTCCTGGACCTGAACCAGCCAGGGTTCGATGGACAATTGAAAGTGGCTGAAGGTGTGCACCAGGCTCGGCAGCGCTTGTTGCGTGCCGAGTTCCAGCGAATGCTGCGACGCCAGATGCTGCAGGTCGTCGAGGTCGTCGAGTTCCGGCAGGCTCCAGAGACCGCCCCACAAGCCCGTGGAAGGCCGACGGTAAAGCAGAATCGCGCCTTCGCGATTGGCGAGCATCGGCATCAGCGTGCGCTTCTGTGGCACGGCTTTGCGCGGTTTGGGGATCGGGTAGCGGGTTTCCAGGCCGAGCAGGTGCGCTTCGCAGCCTTTTTCCAGCGGGCAGAGCAGGCAACTCGGTTTGCTGCGGGTGCAGAGCGTGGCGCCCAGATCCATCATCGCCTGGGTGTAGGCGTTGACCCGATCATGTGGCGTAAAGCGCTCAGCGTTCGCCCACAGCTGTTTGGCGACCTTTGGCTCCCCCGGGTAACCCTCTTGCGCGGTAAAGCGCGCCAGCACGCGTTTAACGTTGCCATCGAGGATCGGCGCCCGCAGGCCCATGCTCAGGCTGGCGATGGCGCCGGCCGTGGACAAACCGATGCCCGGCAGCTCAACGAGTTTTTCCACATCGCGCGGAAACTCACCGCCGTACTCGGCGACGACGATCTTCGCGGTCTTCTGCAGATTGCGTGCGCGGGTGTAGTAACCGAGGCCGGTCCACAGGTGCAGCACTTCATCTTCCGGCGCGGCGGCCAAGGCTTCGACCGTCGGCAACGAGGCCATGAAGCGGTCGAAGTAATTCAGCACGGTGCTGACCTGGGTCTGCTGCAACATGATTTCCGAGACCCACACCCGATACGGGGTGATGCCTTGTTGCCAGGGCAAATCGTGGCGGCCGTGGCGGTCGTACCAGTCCAGCACCGCCGTTGAAAACTGCTCGGCTCTCATCGCTTGAACAGCCCCTTGAGCGCGTTTTTCAGTTCCGGGCTGACTTTGTCGCCAAGCTTCTCGTCGATTTTTTCACTGATGCGCTCGCCAGCCAGTTTGCTCGCGACCTGGCCCATGCGCTCGTTATCGAGTCGGCAAGCCTTGGCGCCCAGTTCCAGCGGGCCACGGCAGCGCAGCGGCCACTCGATGCCGACAAACTTCTCGCCGACCTGGCAGGCCGGGTCCGGCATGTCGCTCTTGTCGCCTTCGACGATAACGCCCACGCGGTAATCCATACCCAAGACGCGCAGATCGACATCGCCGTCGCCCTTGACGGTCATGCCGGGGATGCGCACCTTCAGGTCAGGGTTGCTGGCCACGCCGTTGCGGAAGGTCAGGTTGCCCTTGAGCTCCTGGAACGGTGTGTCCTTGCCCCGTGGCTCGCCGCTGAGGGTTTTGCGGTTCAGGGTGGCGATGCCTTTGCACAGCTGTTGTTCGAGGTTGGCGTTGAGCAGCACACCGTTGTTGATGACGAAGCTGGCAGTGCCGTTGAGGCTGTCGATCAGCGCTTGCTGGCTATTGCCGCTGCCGGTGAGGGCGCTGTTGAGCGTGACCAGACCATTGACCGGCGGATTTTTACCCTGGCTTTCGAGGATTTTTTCCACCGGCACTTTGCTGATGTTCGTCTGCATGTTCAGCGCCGGCACTGGCTGGCGCACGTCGAGGGTGCCCTTGGCTTCGAAGGTGCCGTCGTACAAATCACCGCGCAGGTTTTCCAGCGTCAGCAAGCCGCCTTGACCGTTGGCCTTGAGCGCCGCGTTCTGGATCGGCAACTTGTCGAGGGTCAGCAGGCCGAAGGTCAGGTCCGCGTCCACATCGAGTTTGCTCAGTCTTTCCACCGGCAACAGGCGTTCGTTGCTCCAGGCGGTTTTGGTCGGTGCGTTCGGCAGCGGTGTGCTGCCCGCGCCGGCCATGGCATCGGCCTCGGTGCTGGCGACTTCGGCCTGGCGCACTTGTGTCGCGCTGCTGGCTTCGGCGGATTTAGGCGGCAGGTAACGGTCGACGTTGAAGGTGTCGGCCTTGAGGTTTGCTCGCAGCGATTGCTTGGCGAAATCTTCGACGGCGATGCGACCGCTGAAGGTGCTGTCATCGACTTTCAGGTT
The DNA here is from genome assembly GCF_044746405.1 of Pseudomonas sp. NPDC086251. Lineage (NCBI taxonomy): Bacteria > Pseudomonadati > Pseudomonadota > Gammaproteobacteria > Pseudomonadales > Pseudomonadaceae > Pseudomonas > Pseudomonas sp. NPDC086251. Next base: position 22,968 of record NZ_JBIVBY010000009.1, on the reverse strand, counting down.
GATGTTGTCGAGCGCCAGGCTGGTCGGCGTCCCCGCGAGGCGGCTGACCAGTTCCACTTTGCTCAGGCTGCCTTCGGCCATGGCCGGGAGTTTCTGGCCGATGCTGTCGACGAATTTCGCCAGGTCGAACTGGGCAATCGACACACCGCCGCTGACTTGTGGCGTCTTGTCGAGGTCGTTGACCTTCAGTTCACCCAATGCCCGCAGCTGGTTGGCGGAGATCTTGATACCGGTCCATTCGGCGACGTTCGCCGCTTTATCCAGCAGCAACTGCCCTTGGGCAGCGAAGGTCATGGTCTTGCCTTGCAGCGGATCGCCGGCGACTTCGCCCGACAGCTTCATGTCTTCGAGTTTGTAGCGCTGCAATGCGCGCTCGAAACGCAGTTCGCCGCTGAGTTCGGTACGCACCCGCAAGACGGGCTGGTTGGTACCGAGGAACGCAGTGAGTTTCACCGGAATATTGGTCGAGTCATGTACCGGGCCGGTGCTGAGCTGGATGCTTTCGGCGCTGAATTGCTTACCGGTTTTCTCGTCGCTGTATTCAACGCGGGCGTTGTTGACGGTCAGGCTGTCGATGTCCAGGCGGATCGGCTGGGCCGGTTTTTCCACTTGGGCAGTCGTTTCCGGTGCCGGTTCGCCAGGGGTGGCGGGCGGCGTGGACGGATTGGCAGGCGCCGGAACCTTGCCGATGTCTTGCCAGTTGCCATGGCCGTCCTTGTCGCGGGTCAGGCGCAGGTTCAGGCCTTCGACGCGCACATCGCTCATCTGCACTTCACGGCGCAGCAGCGGAATCACGCGTACCGACAGACCGAGCATCTGCAAGTCGGCAAACGGTTCGGTGGGCTTGGCCAGGGTCGCGACACTGGCTTCGTGCAATTCAAGGCCAAGCCACGGGAACAGGCTCCAGCCGATATCGCCATTGAGCGTCAGCTCGATGTGGGCCTTGTCGCGGGCAATCTGGCGAATCTCGTCTTTGTAGTCGTTGGGATCGAAGAGGTGCGTCAGGGCAAAGCCCAGCGCCACAATGATCAGCAACAGCCCGAGAAGTACCAGACCCAGGATTTTGCCGAACGCTTTCATGGGCGAGTCCTTGTAGTTAGTCGAATTCGAAATTTAGCCGGGGAGTATAGCGCTCCGAAGCGGACGACCGGTCAGCGATCACGTCGTCAGTCAATCCAGCGGCACATTCAATGTCTTGTGAGGTTAGCGCGGTTGGCTCCTGTGTAGGAGATGTCGAAGGCTGCGATCTTTTGATCTTTGTTTCTGGTTACAACAGAGCAAAAGATCGCAGCCCTTGGCAGCTCCAGCCGGTGGAGAGATCGGATAACGTACAAAAGGTGATGTCACTTTGGTTTTTCTGTCACGTACAGATGGTAACCTCTGCCAGTTCGTCCGTCCTTCTGCGACGTGGTGTCGCACCAAGCGGAGCTTCAGCCTGAAAAAAACGGTCATGCGTGCGCATAAAGGCTGAGGGTGAGGAGTGGCTGGCGAACCATACTAATAATTGGGGGATTCACAATGACCACAAGCATCACGGCGGACGGCCTCAAAGCCGATCAGCCCGCGTTCCTGTCCAAGGAGCGCATCATCGCCAAGCCCGGCTTCAACCGTTGGCTGGTGCCACCGGCCGCGCTGGCCATCCACCTCTGCATCGGCATGGCCTACGGCTTTTCGGTATTCTGGTTGCCGCTGTCCAAAGCCTTGGGCGTGACCAAGGCCGTGACCTGCGCGCCGGACATGAGCTTCATTTCACAGGTTTTCTCGTCGCAATGCGACTGGCCGATCTCGATGCTCGGCTGGATCTACACCCTGTTCTTCATCTTCCTCGGCTGCTCGGCCGCGATCTGGGGTGGCTGGCTGGAACACGCCGGGCCACGCAAGGCTGGCGTTGTTTCGGCCTTGTGCTGGTGCGGCGGCCTGCTGATTTCGGCGCTGGGGGTCTATACCCACCAGATCTGGCTGATGTGGATCGGCTCCGGGGTCATTGGCGGTATCGGCCTAGGGCTGGGTTACATCTCGCCGGTGTCGACCCTGATCAAGTGGTTCCCGGACAAGCGCGGCATGGCCACGGGCATGGCGATCATGGGCTTCGGCGGTGGCGCGATGGTCGGTGCTCCACTGGCCGCTGCCCTGATGGGCCACTTCGCTTCGCCAGACAGCGTCGGCGTATGGCAGAGCTTCCTGGTGATGGCCGCGATCTATTTCGTGTTCATGATCGGCGGCGCGTTGTCCTACCGCGTTCCGCCAACCGGCTGGAAGCCTGAAGGCTGGACCGCCCCGGCGAAAAAAGCCTCGAACGCGATGATCACCCACCGCCACGTTCACGTGAACGTGGCGTGGAAAACCCCGCAATTTCGTCTGGTGTGGCTGGTGCTGTGCCTGAACGTTTCGGCCGGTATCGGTATTCTCGGCATGGCTTCGCCGCTGTTGCAGGAAGTCTTCGGCGGTAAATTGCTGGGCACCGACCAGGCGTTCGGCCAGCTGGATGCAGGGCAACTCGCGTCGATCGCAGCAATTGCTGCCGGTTTCACCGGTTTGTTGAGCCTGTTCAACATCGGTGGTCGCTTCTTCTGGGCTTCGTTCTCGGATTACCTGGGTCGCAAAAATACCTATTTCGTGTTCTTCGCGTTGGGTTTTGCCCTGTACGCGCTGATCCCGAACCTCGGTCATCTGGGCAACGTTGCGCTGTTCGTGGCAGCGTTCTGCATCATCCTGTCGATGTACGGCGGTGGTTTTGCGACGGTTCCGGCTTACCTGGCGGACCTGTTCGGGACGCAAATGGTCGGTGCGATCCATGGTCGTCTGCTGACGGCGTGGGCGGCGGCGGGCGTGTTGGGGCCAGTGTTGGTGAACTACCTGCGTGAGTATCAGCTGAGCATCGGCGTTGAACGCGCCGCGGCGTATGACATCACGCTGTACATCCTGTCGGGCCTGCTGGTGCTGGGTTTCATCTGCAACCTGCTGGTGCGTCCGGTGGCGGACAAGTACTTCATGACCGACGCCGAACTGGCCGCCGAACAGGCGCTGGGCCATGACAAGGGTGCTGATGCCAGCACTTCGCTGGAGTGGAAAGCGGCGCCGGGCACGCGTCCGTTGGCGATTGCTGCGTGGCTGGTGGTGGGGATTCCGTTGGCGTGGGGCGTTTGGGTGACCCTGCAGAAGACTGCGGTTCTTTTCCACTGATGAACTCGCGCCCGATCCGTCGGGCGCACTCTCCGTAGGAGCGAAGCTTGCTCGCGAAGAACGATGACCCGGTGTTTCAGGTACACCGCCTTCGCGGGCAAGCCTCGCTCCTACATGTCATTACAGGTACAACCCCGACGTCGTCGAATTCAGTCCGTCAGTCATATCACCTCTCGTGTTTCTGTTTCCGGCCCGCGCCCCTATAATGGTTGCCTTTTTCGCCCAATGATTTTGCGGAGCTGGTGATGGCCGAACGTAAGGCGTCTGTCGAGCGCGACACTCTGGAAACCCAGATCAAAGCCTCGATCAACCTGGATGGCACCGGAAAGGCCCGATTTGATATCGGTGTTCCTTTTCTTGAGCACATGCTCGACCAGATCGCCCGTCACGGGCTGATCGACCTGGATATCGTCAGTAAAGGCGACCTACATATCGACGACCACCACACGGTGGAAGACGTCGGTATCACCCTGGGTCAGGCATTCACCAAAGCCATCGGCGACAAGAAAGGCATCCGTCGCTACGGCCACGCCTACGTGCCGCTCGATGAAGCGCTGTCGCGCGTGGTGATCGACTTCTCCGGCCGTCCTGGCCTGCAGATGCACGTTCCCTACACCCGCGCCACCGTCGGCGGTTTCGACGTTGACCTGTTCCAGGAATTCTTCCAGGGCTTCGTCAACCACGCCAACGTCACCCTGCACATCGACAATCTGCGTGGGCACAACACCCACCACCAGATCGAGACCGTGTTCAAGGCATTCGGCCGTGCATTGCGCATGGCGGTAGAGCTGGATGACCGCATGGCCGGTCAGATGCCGTCGACCAAAGGCGTTCTGTAATGCAGACGGTCGCGGTTATCGATTACGGCATGGGCAACCTGCACTCGGTGGCCAAGGCCCTCGAGCACGTCGGTGCCGGCAAGGTCCTGATCACCAGCGATGCCGACGTGATTCGCGAAGCCGACCGGGTGGTTTTCCCCGGCGTCGGCGCGATTCGCGATTGCATGGCGGAGATCCGTCGCCTCGGTTTCGATTCGCTGGTACGTGAAGTCAGCCAGGACCGGCCGTTCCTTGGTATCTGCGTCGGCATGCAAGCCTTGCTCGACAGCAGTGAAGAGAACGACGGCGTCGACTGCATCGGCCTGTTCCCGGGCGCGGTGAAGTTCTTCGGCAAAGACCTGCATGAAGACGGCGAGCACCTGAAAGTCCCGCACATGGGCTGGAACGAGGTGAAGCAGACGGTCACGCACCCGCTGTGGCACAACATTCCGGACCTGGCGCGTTTCTACTTCGTGCACAGCTACTACATCGCTGCCGGCAACGCGCGGCAGGTAGTGGGTGGCGGTCACTACGGTGTCGATTTCGCCGCCGCGCTGGCCGATGGCTCGCGTTTCGCCGTGCAGTTCCATCCGGAGAAGAGCCATACCCATGGCCTGCAATTGCTGCAGAACTTCGCCGCGTGGGATGGTCGCTGGTAAATGGCCGCCAAGAAGAAGCCACCGATCCTGACCCTCACTCCCGAACAGGAGAACGAGGCCAATCACAAGATCAAACGCTTCATGGAGGATCGCTTCGAACTGGACCTGGGTTCGTTCGAAGCGGCTGAAATCCTTGAGCTGTTTACCCGTGAAATTGCGCCGCACTATTACAACAGGGCGATTTTCGATGTGCAGACGCACCTTAAAGAAAGGTTCGAAAGTATCGAAAGCGACCTGTGGGCGCTCGAGAAAAACTGATTTTCGAGCGAAGCTGAACAATCGAATTTGAAGGTTTGCCAGATGCTGATTATTCCCGCTATCGATCTCAAAGACGGTGCCTGTGTTCGTCTGCGCCAGGGCCGCATGGAAGATTCCACGGTGTTCTCCGATGACCCGGTGAGCATGGCTGCCAAGTGGGTGGAGGGCGGTTGCCGTCGCCTGCATCTGGTCGACCTGAACGGCGCGTTCGAAGGCCAGCCGGTCAACGGCGAAGTGGTCACCGCGATTGCCAAGCGCTACCCGAACCTGCCGATCCAGATCGGTGGCGGCATCCGCTCCCTGGAAACCATCGAGCACTACGTCAAAGCGGGCGTGAGCTACGTGATCATCGGCACCAAAGCCGTGAAGGATCCGGCGTTCGTTGCTGAAGCTTGCCGCGCGTTTCCGGGCAAGGTAATCGTCGGTCTCGACGCCAAGGACGGTTTCGTCGCCACCGATGGCTGGGCTGAAATCAGCACCATTCAGGTGATCGACCTGGCCAAGCAATTCGAAGCTGACGGCGTGTCCGCGATCGTTTATACCGACATCGCCAAAGACGGCATGATGCAGGGCTGCAACGTTCCGTTCACGGCTGCGCTGGCCGCTGCCACGCGCATTCCGGTGATCGCTTCCGGTGGCATTCACAACCTCGGTGACATCAAGTCGCTGCTCGACGCCAAGGCGCCAGGCATCATCGGCGCAATCACCGGCCGGGCGATCTACGAAGGCACCCTCGATGTCGCTGAAGCGCAAGCTTTCTGCGATTCGTACAAAGGCTGAGGACTGACCATGGCGCTGGCCAAACGCATCATCCCTTGCCTGGACGTGGATAACGGCCGGGTGGTCAAGGGCGTCAAGTTCGAAAACATCCGCGATGCCGGCGACCCGGTGGAAATCGCCCGTCGTTACGACGAGCAGGGTGCCGACGAGATTACCTTTCTCGACATCACCGCCAGCGTCGATGGTCGCGACACCACGCTGCACACGGTCGAGCGCATGGCCAGCCAGGTGTTCATCCCGCTGACCGTGGGCGGTGGCGTGCGCACCGTGCAGGACATTCGCAACTTGCTGAATGCCGGCGCGGACAAAGTCTCGATCAATACCGCTGCGGTATTCAATCCGGAATTCGTTGGCGAAGCGGCGCAGCATTTCGGCTCGCAATGCATCGTCGTTGCCATCGATGCGAAGAAGGTGTCCGGTCCGGGCGAAACTCCGCGCTGGGAAATCTTCACCCACGGTGGGCGCAAACCGACCGGTCTCGACGCTGTTGAATGGGCGAAGAAGATGGAAGGCCTGGGCGCCGGTGAAATCCTCTTGACCAGCATGGACCAGGACGGCATGAAAAATGGCTTCGACCTGGGCGTCACCCGCGCCATCAGTGACGCGCTGGGCATTCCGGTGATCGCCTCTGGCGGCGTCGGCAACTTGCAGCACTTGGCAGACGGCATTCTCGAAGGTCACGCCAGTGCGGTACTGGCGGCGAGTATTTTCCACTTCGGCGAATACACCGTGCAGGAAGCCAAGGCCTACATGGCCCATCGCGGCATCGTGATGCGCTAAACAAACGGTACAGGCCAGTGGACATCATGGCGGGCTCAAGGCACTCTTGGGTACGCCATGGATTTCGGTAGCCAGACATGCTTAAACGCCTTCTTCTTGTCCTCGCCAGCGCTTCTCTATTGCTCATCAGTGGGGCCCGCGCCGAAGAAAGTCCCGACACCGACCTGGTGTTGCTGACTGAAAATTTCCCCCCGTACAACATGGCGAAGAATGGCAAGAACTTCGCTCAGGACGAGAACATCAATGGCATCGCCGTGGACATCGTCCGCGAGATGTTCAAGCGCGCCAACGTCACCTACAGCCTGACCCTGCGTTTCCCCTGGGAACGCATCTACAAGATCGCCCTGGAAAAACCCGGCTACGGCGTGTTCGTGATGGCGCGGCTGCCGGATCGCGAAAAGCTCTTCAAGTGGGTCGGCCCTATTGGTCCGGACGACTGGATCATGCTGGCCAAGGCTGACAGCAAGATCAGCCTGGAGTCGCTGGAGCAGGCGCGCAAATACAAAATCGGCGCCTACAAGGGTGATGCGATTGCCGAGACACTGGCCAAGCAAGGCTTGAAGCCGATTGTGGTGCTGCGCGATCAGGACAACGCGAAAAAGCTGGTCAGCGGGCAGATTGATTTGTGGGCCACGGGCGATCCGGCGGGGCGCTACCTGGCGCGGCAAGAGGGCGTTAACGGCCTGAAAACGGTACTGCGCTTCAACAGCGCCGAGCTGTACCTGGCGTTGAACAAGGATGTACCGGACGAGGTGGTCGCCAAGCTCCAGGCAGCGCTGGATCAGCTGCGCAAGGAAGGCATGGTCGACGAGATCATGGCGCGTTATTTGTAGGGTGGATCAAAAGATCGCAGCCTCGTTTCACTCGACAGCTCCTACAGGTGGATGCGATCCAGTGTAGGAGCTGTCGAGTGCAACGAGGCTGCGATCTTTAGCGGTAAACACCACCCTTCCCATGTGCCGCCGTCGCCCGATTGCCGCGCACGCTGATCATCTGCTTGATATCAATCCAGTCGATGCCCTGAGCTTTCAGCTTCGGCAACTCACGCTCCAGCACCGCCAATGTCTGCGGATACGGATGCCCGATCATCACCGCGGAACCCTGCTTGCGCGCCAGGCTGATCGCCGTCTGTAGTTGCGTAAAAATCGCCGCTTCTGTGGGTTCATCGTCTAGAAACACATCCCGCGAAACACTCGCCAACCCAATCTTCTGCGCCTCGGCAGCGCCAACGGTTTGCGCGCTGGTGCGGCTGTCGACGAAGAATTTGTGCCGGCGCTGCAAGTCCGCCATCAACCAGGCCATGGCGGCCGATTGAGCGGTCATGCGGCTGCCCATGTGGTTGTTGATGCCCGCGGTGTACGGCACAACCTTGAACGCTGCGTTGAGGCGTTGCTCAAGTTCGGCGATGGGCAAGTCGGGGTGCCAGGCAAACGGGCCGGTGGCCGGTCCATGGGCATGTGCAGGATGACGATCTTGCCGGCGCGATGGGCTTCGCGGGCAAATTCGGTGGCGTGGGGTGTGTCGGGCATGATCGCCGTGGTCACCGGGCCGGGCAGGGCCAGCACGCGGCGATCCCGGGGCAGGTTCTGCCCCAGGTCGTCGATGATCAGGCTGAGATAGACCTTTTGCGGCGCCGGTGCGACGGGCGCTGCGTGAGCAACACCCGCCAGACAGCACAACAGGCCGAAGATGAGCCGCAGGCGCACCTCAGCGGCCGGAGGTGATGCTCAGCCCTTTGAGCAGGCTCAGGGCCTGGGCCAACTGGTAATCATCATCCTGCGGCATTGCCTTGGCTTTGCTGCTGGAGGTCGGTTTGTCGGCGCCGCCGTTGCCATTGCCGAGGTGACCTTGCAGATCGGCTTCCTTGAAGTACTCGCCGTCCTGCTCGCTGGTGATCTTCGCTTTGCGCACTTCGATGTCCGGGACAATACCCTGTGCCTGGATCGAGCGGCCGTTCGGCGTGTAGTACAACGCCGTGGTGATCTTCAGTGCGCGGTCGTTGTTCAGCGGCAGCACGGTTTGTACCGAGCCTTTGCCGAAGCTGGTGGTGCCCATGACCACCGCGCGTTTCTGATCCTGCAAGGCGCCGGCGACAATTTCCGAGGCCGAGGCGCTGCCGCCGTTGATCAACGCAACCATCGGCACGGCTTCGCTTTCGTCTTTGCCGGTGGCCGAGAAACGCAGTTCGGAGTTGGCGATGCGGCCCTTGGTGTAGACGATCAGGCCTTTGGTGATGAAGTGGTCGACCACTTCCACCGCGGCTTGCAGCACGCCGCCCGGGTTGTTGCGCAGGTCGAGGATGATGCCGTTGAGTTTCTTGCCGTTGTCCTTGCGCAGCTTGGCCAGGGCCTTGGAGACCTCTTCGCCGGTCTTGACCTGGAACTGCGTGATACGGATGTAGCCGTAGCCGGACTCCAGCAGCTGGCTCTTCACGCTCTTCACTTGAATGATGGCGCGGGCCAGGGTCACGTCGAACGGCGTTCCGCCGTCGCGCACCAGGGTCAGGGTGATTTTCTGGCCGATCTTGCCGCGCATCTTGTCCACGGCTTCGGTCATGCTCTGGCCACGGGTCGGCTGGCCGTTGATCTTGACGATGAAATCGCCCGCCTGAATGCCCGCCTTGGAGGCCGGGGTGTCATCGATCGGCGAAACCACCTTGATGAAACCGTCTTCGGCGCCGACTTCGATGCCCAGGCCGCCGAATTCGCCGCTGGTGCTTTCCTGCAACTCAGCGAAATCTTCCGGGCCCAGGTAAGCGGAGTGCGGGTCAAGGTTGCTGAGCATGCCCTTGATCGCGTTTTCCAGCAGCGTCTTGTCGTCTATCGGGTCGACATAAGCGGCTTTGATCCGATCCATGACCTCGGCAAAGGTGCGCAACTCTTCCAGCGGCAATGGCGCCTTGGTGGTTGCAGCAGTGCCCGCAGGCGCGATTGCCGGCGCAGGTTGAGCGGCGAACGCCAGAGGCGCGCCGATCACCAGGGCGATCGTCAAGGCCAGCGAGGTAAGGCGGGACAAGTGCAGCATGTCGAACGGACTCCTGAAGTAGATGGCGTACTTATCCTTGCGCACGACACCATTGCGCCGGATCACTCGGGTGACCCTGCTGACGAATAGCGAAATACAGCGCTGGTGTGTCCTGCCCGCCACTGCTACCGACAGTGGAGATGGACTCACCGGCTTTTACCACGTCACCCGCAGACTTGAGCAGCGTCTGGTTGTGACCATAAAGACTCAAAAAACCGTTGCCGTGGTCGAGAATCACCAGCAGTCCGGCACCGCGCAACCAGTCGGCGAACACCACGCGACCACCATGCACGGCATGCACCTGGCTGCCGGCGGAGGCGCTGATCATTACGCCGTCCCACTTGGTGCGGGCGTCGTCGCCACGGGATTCGCCAAAGCGTGCCAGCAGTCGACCATCAACTGGCCATGGAAGTTTTCCCCGGCTTGAAGCAAAGGGGCCGCCGAAGGTCTCACCTGAACTTGATACCAAGGCGCCGGGTGTCGATTTAACGGGTTTGCGTGGGGCGTCAGTGGTCTCAGCATCTGCTGCAGCCTGGGCCTCACGTAAACGCTTTTTTTCGGCTTCCTGCTGGGCAATCAGCGCTTTTTGTCGCGCTTCTTCTGCCTCACGAGCCTGGCGGGCCAGGGTTTCTTCAATGGTTTTAAGGACTTTAGACAGGTCTGCCTGATCCTGCTCGCGGCTGGCCAGCTTCTGGTCGCGAGCCTTTACGTCGTCGTTGAGCTTGGCCAGGACTTGCTGGCGTTCCTGGCGGACTTTGTCGAGTTCGTCGCGCTGGCTGTCGAGGCTGCTCTTCTGCACCAGCAACTGCGCTTGCTGCATGGCGATGTCTTTTTCGACATTGGCCAGTTGGCGCAGGGTTTCGTTGAAATTCTTCAGCTGTTCCAGGCGCGCCTGGCTCAGGTAGTCGTAATAGGTGAGGGTGCGGGCGAATTTTTCCGGGTTCTGCTGGTTGAGCAGCAGCTTCAAGTACTCCTGACGGCCATTCTGATAGGCCGCGCGGGCCTGGATGGCGATCAGTCGTTGCTGTTCAATGCGCGCGCTCTGGAGTTTTTTTTTCTCACCATCGAGTCGCTGCAGCTCGGATTCGCTTTTTTTCAGCTCTTTTTGCAGGGCTTCGACCTGCTTCTCGAGCTTGCCCATCTCGGTTTCAGTGCCTTTGAGGTCCTTCTGCACGCCGGATTTTTCTTCCTGGAGCTTGCCCAGCAGTTTTTTCAGCTCGGCAATGTCCTGACGCGTGGCGTCCAACTGTTGTTGGGTTTGCGCACGCTCGTCGGCAAAGGCCGGTTGGAGCAGGCAAGTCAGAGCAAGGGCTATCAGGACGCGAAGCATAGAGGCGGGCGACACCAGGGAAAGGGACGCCCTAGTATGCCCGCCATGCGCTGCAAAAAAAACGCCCAATTGGGGCTGTGTGATGACTGGCCCGGGTTCGGCGGTGCAAACACCGCAAAACCAATGTGGGAGCGGGCTTGCTCGCGAAAGCGGTGGGTCAGTCGACATCACAGTCGTCTGAGACACCGCTTTCGCGAGCAAGCCCGCTCCCACAGGGTTTTGCGGCGATTGAAGTTTTGATTACACCAGTATCGACGTCCCGGTCATCTCGGCCGGTTTTTCAAGGCCCATCAACATCAGCATCGTCGGCGCCACATCCGCCAGCACGCCGCCGTCGCGAACCTTGAAGTCGCGCTTGCCGACGTAGATGAATGGCACCGGCTCGGTGGTGTGCGCGGTGTGTGCCTGGCCGGTGGATTCGTCGGACATCTGCTCGACGTTGCCGTGGTCGGCCGTGATCAGGGCTTCGCCGCCGACTTTTTCCAGGGCGTCGACGATGCGGCCGACGCACAGGTCCAGGCATTCAACAGCTTTGACGGCCGCGTCGAACACGCCGCTGTGACCGACCATGTCGCCGTTGGCGTAGTTGACCACGATCACGTCGTAACGCTGGTTATCGATAGCGTCGACGATGCGGTCGGTGACTTCCGGTGCGCTCATTTCCGGCTGCAAGTCATAGGTGGCGACTTTTGGCGACGGGATCAGGATGCGTTCTTCGCCCGGGAACGGCTCTTCGCGGCCGCCGGAGAAGAAGAAGGTCACGTGCGCATATTTCTCGGTTTCGGCAATGCGCAGCTGGGTCTTGCCGTTTTTCGCCAGGTAGTCGCCCAGCACGTTGTCCAGGCTGCCGGCGGCGAAGGCCGATGGCGCGGGAATGCTGGCGGCGTATTGGGTCAGCATGACGAAGCCCGCCAGTTTTGGCTGGCGCGCACGCTCGAATTCCTTGAAGCCGTCTTCGACGAACACGCGGGTCAGTTCACGGGCGCGGTCAGCACGGAAGTTCATGAACACCACGGCGTCGCCGTCTTCGACCTTCACCGGCTCACCGATGGAGGTGGCTTTGACGAATTCGTCGCTCTCGCCACGTTCGTACGCCGCTTGCAGGCCTTCCTGGGCGGTGGCGGCGTTGAATTCGCCGTTGCCATCGACAATCAGGTTGTAAGCCTGGGCCACGCGATCCCAACGGTTGTCACGGTCCATGGCGAAGTAACGACCGATAATGCTGGCGATCCGGCCTTTGCCCAGGGCCTGGAAGGCCGCGTCGAGCAGTTCGATGGACGACTGGGCGCTCTTTGGCGGTGTGTCGCGGCCGTCGAGGAAGGCGTGCAGGTAGATTTTTTCGGCGCCGCGCTTGTAGGCCAGTTCAGCCATGGCGACCAAGTGGTCCTGGTGGCTGTGAACGCCGCCATCGGACAGCAGGCCCATGAAGTGCACGGCTTTACCGGCGGCCACGGCTTTATCCACCGCTGCGCAGATGGTCGGGTTCTCGAAAAACTCACCGTCACGGATCGATTTGGTCACGCGGGTGAAGTCTTGATACACCACGCGGCCGGCGCCGAGGTTCATGTGGCCGACTTCGGAGTTGCCCATCTGGCCATCCGGCAGGCCGACGTCCATGCCGCTGCCCGAGATCAGGCCGTTCGGCACGGTGGCCCACAAGCGGTCCAGTACGGGCTTCTTGGCCGCAAACACGGCGTTGGACTCAGGGCTCTCACTGTGACCGAAGCCGTCGAGAATAATCAGGACCAAAGGTTTAGGCGTGGTAGTCATGGATTCCGCTCGTGGCTGAATTAAAAGAGGGCGATGGAAAAGGGAGTGGCAGTTTAAAGCGAAGTTCCGACCGCGTCACCGCCGGACGGGGTTTGGCCCACCATAGTGGCTGTGTATACTGGCCGACATTTTAACGCCCTGGAACCTCCTTCGATGGTTGCTCACCTGATTGAATTTGCCACTAACCACTATCTGCTCGTCGGTATCTTCGTCGTACTGCTGGCGTTGCTGATCGCTTATCAGATGCAAGGCGGCGGCCGCAGCCTGAGCACCGGTGAACTGACCGGCCTGGTCAACAAGGACGCAGGTGTGGTGATCGACATTCGTTCGACCAAGGATTTCGCCGCCGGCCACATCGTTGGCGCGTTGAACATTCCTCACGACAAGCTCGCCGCTCGCGTTGGCGAACTGGAAAAACACAAGGCCAAGACCATCATCCTGGTCGACGCCATGGGTCAGACCGCCGGCACTCACGCCCGCGAACTGATGAAGTCCGGCTTCATCGCCGCCAAGCTTTCCGGCGGGATCTCCAGCTGGAAGGGCGACAATCTGCCGCTGGTGAAGTGATATGAGCAACGTCGTCGTCTATTCCAGCGATTACTGCCCTTACTGCTCGCGAGCCAAGTTCCTGCTCGAGAACAAAGGCGTGGCCTTCGAAGAGATCAAGGTCGATGGCAAGCCGCAGGTGCGTGCCGCCATGGCTCAGAAGGCCGGACGCACGTCCGTGCCACAGATCTGGATCGGCAGCACCCACGTGGGCGGTTGTGATGATTTGTTTGCCCTTGAGCGCGCCGGTAAGCTCGACGCGATGCTCAAGGCCTGAATTTCCCTATAAGACCCCAAGATCAGAAAGGATCTGAGATGACTGACCAACAGAACACTGCCGCTAGCGAAGAAGAAACCGCACCGCAATTCTCCTTGCAGCGCATCTACGTACGTGACTTGTCCTTCGAAGCCCCGAAAAGCCCGGCGATCTTCCGCCAGCAGTGGGAGCCGAGCGTCGGTCTGGATCTGAATACCCGTCAAAAGGCTCTGGAAAATGACTTCCATGAAGTCGTACTGACATTGTCCGTGACCGTGAAAAACGGTGAAAACGGCGAAGTGGCCTTCATCGCTGAAGTGCAACAGGCCGGGATCTTCCTGATCAAGAACCTCGACGACGCTTCGATGAGCCACACCCTCGGCGCGTTCTGCCCGAACATCCTGTTCCCGTACGCTCGCGAAACCCTGGACAGCCTGGTGACCCGCGGTTCGTTCCCGGCCCTGATGCTGGCACCGGTGAACTTCGACGCGCTGTACGCACAAGAACTGCAACGCATGCAGGCGGCTGGCGAGACTCCGACCGTTCAGTAAGCGGTCTGAGCGTCGAAGCAAGTCCAATGTGGGAGCGGGCTTGCTCGCGAAAGCGGTGTAACAGTCAACGATGATGTTGAATGTTATGGCCCCTTCGCGAGCAAGCCCGCTCCCACATTTGTTATGTGGTGTTATTTAAAATCGAGCTGGCGCCAGCCTTCGTAGACGGCAACGGCCACGGTGTTCGACAGGTTCAGGCTGCGGCAACCTTCACGCATCGGCAAGCGCAGGCGCTGTTCAGCGGGCAGGGCGTCGAGTATTTCTGCTGGCAAGCCACGGCTTTCCGGGCCGAACAGGAACGCATCGCCCTCGGCGAAACTGGCGTCGTGAAACGGCCGCGAGCCCTTGGTGGTGAAGGCGAATAGCCGTGGATGACCGAGGCTCTCCAGGCAACTGGCGAGGTCCGCGTGACGCTGCAGGGTGGCATACTCGTGGTAGTCGAGGCCGGCCCGGCGCAGGCGCTTGTCGTCCATCTCGAAGCCCAGCGGTTCGATCAAATGCAGGTGGCAGCCACTGTTGGCGCACAGCCTGATAACGTTGCCGGTATTCGGCGGAATTTCTGGTTGGAAAAGGATGACGTGAAACATGCACGGCTCCGAAGGTAAAGATGAGCGGCATTCTACGCCGCCCGTGGACAACCGTTCGAAACTATTCCCGCGAGTGATGGCTTCGCTGGCGATTGTCGGGGTGATGGTGGGGCTGATGATCGGTCGCCTGACCACGCCCGACCCCAGCGAATTGCAGCAGGTCGAGGTGACGAACGATGGCCTGGTGGTGTGGTTCAACAACGAACCCAAGACCCACGGCGAGTTCGTCGACGGCAGCCTCGCGCTGTTGTTCGAGGCAGAAGGGAAGGCACAGAACGGTCAGCTCAAGCTCAACGACAAGAACGTGAACTGGCGCGTGCGTTTGAGTGATGGGGGATTGTTGCTGACGGTGGTGGCGGCCCGGCCACTGCAGGGCGAGTGGGCCGGTAGCGAGGTCGATGACCGCTGGCGGCTGGAGATCCATCTCCGAGAGCAATAAAAGAGGGAATCCCCGGCCTGCCTGTACCAAGGTTCCCAAAACGGGAGGGCTCGCGCATGGCGTCGAGAGCCTGGTGTAAAGAAGGAATCCCCGGCCTGCCTGTACCAGGGACCCCAAAACGGGGTGGGCTCGTCGCAAGTGCGGTGTGAGCCCGGTGTAAAGAGGGGAATCCCCGGCCTGCCTGTACCAAGGTCCCCGAAACTGGGTAGTGAACTGAATCACTGAATGGACTATTGCAGGGCGCGTGCCAGGTTTTAACAAGTCGTAATAGAAATTCGCTGAACAGTGCTGAAAGCCCCGTCATTCGGGGCTTTCGTGTTTTTTCGATCAGGGTTCGATTGCGAAAGCAGGTGGGGTTTCAGAACAATTGCCGTGCGCGATTGCGGTTCACGGTGCATTGCGGCGGTGCACGCAGGACGAAATGTGGGAGCGGGCTTGCTCGCGAAGGCGGTGGGTCAGTCGATATCTATGTTGGATGTGCCGGCCCCTTCGCGGGCAAGCCTCGCTCCTACAGGATTTGCGCCATTTCAACATTGGCGCAAGACCTGTAGGAGCGAGGCTTGCCCGCGAATGGATCTAGAGATCAGCGAATAACGAAAGGCTGTTTAGCCCTCATCCCCCTCATCATCATCCCCGCCATCAACCTTCATCCCCAATTCCTTGATCTTGCGCGTCAGGGTGTTACGTCCCCAGCCCAGCAGCACGGCGGCATCGCGGCGGCGGCCGGCGGTGTGTTTGAGGGCGGTTTCGATCATGATCCGCTCGAAGGCCGGCACGGCGCTGTCGAGCAGGCTCGACTGGCCGCGAGCCAGCGCCTGATCAGCCCACTGGCGCAGCGCTTGCTCCCAGTTGGTCACCGGTGCCGAATCCTGCGGCAGGTTCAGCAGCTCCGGCGGCAGGTCACTGATGTGCACTTCGCGACCGGAAGCCATCACCGTGATCCAGCGGCAAGTGTTCTCCAGCTGACGCACGTTGCCGCCCCACGGCAGGTTCTTCAGGTATTCCTCGGTCTCGCTTTTCAGCAGCTTCGGCTCCACCGCCAGTTCTTGCGCGGCGCGGCTGAGGAAGTGCTTGGCCAGGGTCGGGATGTCTTCGCGACGGTCCGACAGGCGTGGGATGTGAATGCGGATCACGTTGAGGCGATGGAACAAGTCTTCACGGAATTTCCCGGCGTGCACCAGGGTTTCCAGATTCTGGTGCGTCGCGGCGATGATGCGCACATCGACCTTCACCGGCGTATGACCGCCGACTCGGTAGAACTCGCCATCGGCCAGCACGCGCAACAAACGGGTCTGGGTATCCGCCGGCATGTCGCCGATTTCATCGAGGAACAGCGTACCGCCGTCAGCCTGCTCGAAACGCCCGCGACGCAGGTTGGCCGCGCCGGTGAACGCGCCTTTCTCATGGCCGAACAGTTCGGATTCCATCAGGTCTTTGGGGATCGCCGCCATGTTCAGCGCGATGAACGGCGAGGCCGCCCGTGGGCTGTGGCGGTGCAGGGCGTGGGCCACCAGCTCTTTGCCGGTTCCGGATTCGCCGTTGATCAGCACGGTGATGTTGGAGTGGCTCAAGCGCCCGATGGCGCGAAACACTTCCTGCATCGCCGGCGCTTCGCCGATGATTTCCGGGGTGCGGGTCAGGGCAACCGGCACTTCCAGGCCTTGCTGTTCCTGGGCGTGCTGGTTGGCGCGCTTGACCAGCGACACCGCTTCGTCGACGTCGAATGGCTTGGGCAGGTATTCGAAGGCGCCGCCCTGATAGGACGCGACAGCGCTGTCCAGATCGGAGTGCGCGGTCATGATGATCACTGGCAGCCGTGGGTGTTGCTCGCGAATCCGCGCCAGAAGGTCCAGGCCGCTGGCGCCGGGCATGCGGATGTCGGAGATGATCACGTCCGGCTGCTGGCGCGCCAGGCGGCTCATCACGCCATCGGCGCTGTCGAAGCTTTGCGTGGTCATGCCTTCTTGCTGCAAGGCTTTTTCCAGGACCCAACGGATAGAACGGTCGTCATCGACGATCCACACGGTTTCACTACGGCTCATGTCGATGTGGCTCCTTGTTCCAGTGGCAGAAAGATCGAGAAAGTGGTGTGGCCTGGGTGGCTGTCACACTCAATCAAGCCCTGGTGCTGGCTGATGATGTTCTGGGTAATGGCCAGGCCCAGCCCGGTACCGTCCGGGCGGCCGCTGACCATCGGAAAGAAGATGGTTTCCTGCAAATCCGCAGGAATGCCGGGACCGTTGTCGATGATTTCGATCTTGGTCACCAGGCGATGGCGTACGTGGCCGATGGTGAACTGGCGCATGGCGCGGGTGCGCAGGCTGATGCGGCCCAGGCGCAGCTCGTTCTGGCTGCTGATGGCCTGCATCGCGTTGCGCACGATGTTCAGCACGGCCTGAATCATTTGTTCACGGTCGATCAATACGTCGGGAATGCTTGGGTCGTAGTCGCGCACCAACGTGATGCAGCCTTGGCTCTCGGCCTCGACCAGATGACAGACGCGTTCCAGCACTTCATGGACGTTGCACATGGCCAGCGACGGCAGCTTGTTGGAGCCGAGCATGCGATCGACCAGATTGCGCAGGCGGTCGGCTTCTTCAATGATCACGTTGGTGTAATCGCGCAGGCTTTCTTCCGGCAGCTCGCGGGCGAGCAATTGCGCCGCGCCACGAATGCCGCCGAGCGGATTCTTTATTTCATGAGCGAGACCGCGCACCAGCATCTTGCTGGTTTCCTGCTTCGACAGCTGCGCTTCTTCCTTGGTGATCCGCAGCAAGCGGTCACGCGGGTGGACTTCCAGCAACAGCAGGGTGGCGCCGCTGGCGAGGATTGGCGTCACCGCATAGTCGACGGTCAGGGTCTGGCCGGTGAGGGCGGTGAGCATCGCTTCGCGCTTGGTGAACGGGTGTGCCTGCTCGACCGCCTGGCGCAGGGAGTTCAGCGCTTCGGTGGATTCGGTGAACAACTCGCTGATGAACTGCCCGTGGCTGCGCTGGCCGCTGATGGCCAGGAGCATCTCCGCCGCCGGGTTCATGTACTCAAGGCGCAGGTCGGCGTTGAGCAGAATGGTGGCGGTGGTCAGGTTGTCGAGTAACAGACGATGCAGTGCGTCACTGATGGTCATTAAGGACCTCTTTTGGAGCAGGGCATGCGCGTGAATAACGCGCCGATACGAGGAAAATGCAAAAACCAAACCAAGGCTCCGAAAAGAAGCGTCAAAGGCCTGAAACGGGCGTTTGACGCTCGTTTGAGTGGCGCTCTGCCAGCGTTCGCGGGTATTTTCGAACCAAAATGGGTTGGGAAATGGGTACGGTGCAACCTATTGCACCAATATAGTGCGCAAACCTGAACGAGGTTAGAAGAAACGCAGGAAGGGGTTTTTTTCTTCGGGAGGTTTGTCTTTGATCGGACATTCCGGCCGTTGGCCGTAGTCGTCGAGCGTGCAGGGTTTGACCTGGCGTTTCTGCGCGAGGGAGATGCGCAGCATGTGGAAGGGTTGATTGGCGGTGCGTTCGACGGTGCGGCCGTGTTCGTCGAGGATCTCCACGGACAGGTGATGGCTGCCGCGATCGATGTTGCTCAAGGCAAATACCGGGCTGGGGCCGGGCTCTGCCGTAGGCTCGCCGTCGAGCAGCAAGCGGTAACGATGACCCCGTTGCAGGCCCGGTTCGCTGGTGACGCTGACAATCAGCTCGCCGGCACTGCTGCGCACAGTCGCGTCTGGCTCCGGCACCAGTACGCGGAGCATGTCGTAGTGGAAGAGCGGTATGGCTTCGGTTTTCTTCGCGGTTGGTGCCGCGCCCGTGGGGTGGGCGGCCATGCGATTGCTCGGCGCCACCGGCACCCGTTTGGCGTTGCCGGAGCCCGGCTGGTCGGTGTAGACCCGATTGCCCTGGGCATCGACGTAGGTGTAAACCTCCGCCGATGCGGCAAGGGCCGTCAACGACAGGAGTGCGCCAAACAGCCAGCGCATCAAGGTTTATGCACCCGCTGGACGGTGAAAGTCACGGAGGGACTCTGCTGCACGATGTTTTCCCCATCGATCACCTGCACGGCGAGGCTGTGCAAGCCTCGATCGATGTTGACCAGTTGCAGGATCGGCACGTTGCTGGGCTGACCGTACGGTTGATCGTCCAGCAACAAACGGAACAGATGCGGGCCTTGCAGGCGCGGTTTGATCAGCACGTTGACGGTGAAGGTGCCGTTGTTGGCGCGCAGGGCTTCGGTGGTGGGCAAACCGGTCAGTTCCAGCACCTCGTAGGCGCTGCCGGGTTGTTCGCTGTTATTGGCTTCAGCCGGTGGGGCGGAAGGTGGCTGGGGTTCGATACTGTTGAGCGGCGGCAAATCCACCGGCTGCGCCTTGACGCCATCGGGCGGCTGATTGCTGTAGGCAGTGTTGCCGTCGGCGTCGGTGTACTTGTAGATCTGCGCTGCGCCGGGCAGGGCGATCAGCAGCAACATCAATAGAAAACCACGACCCATAAAATCGACCGGAAACCAAAGCATTGGCTTGCAGCATAGGTCAGGGACGAGGGTTGGCCCAAGTCATTAACATTTGGGCATGATTTGCTGAAAGCTCCCTGGCGCCGAATTCCCTGTAGGAGCACGGCTTGCCGGCGAAGGCGGCCGTGAGATCGCCTTCGCCGGCAAGCCGTGCTCCTACAGGGATATCATTTGCCGTTGAATGGCGCGCACAAAAAAGGCTTCCCGAAGGAAGCCTCTTTTTTGTCACGCCGCGTGCAGCCGGCGCTACCGGATCAGCAGCTGTAGTACAGCTCGTATTCCAGTGGGTGTACGAAGGTGCGGACCTTGATTTCTTCTTCGCTTTTCAGAGCGATGTAAGCGTCGATGAAGTCATCGGAGAACACGCCGCCCTTGGTCAGGAACGCGCGACCTTTGTCCAGTTCTTCCAGGGCTTCTTTCAGGCTGCCGCAAACTTGTGGGATCTCTTTCGCCTCTTCAGGCGGCAGGTCGTACAGGTTTTTGTCAGCGGCATCGCCAGGGTGGATCTTGTTCTGGATGCCGTCCAGGCCAGCCATCAACAGGGCAGCGAAGCCCAGGTACGGGTTGGCTGCTGGATCCGGGAAGCGGGCTTCGATACGGCGAGCGCGAGGGCTGGACACGTAAGGAATACGGATCGAAGCGGAACGGTTACGTGCCGAGTAGGCCAGCATGACCGGAGCTTCGAAACCTGGGACCAGACGCTTGTCGGAGTTGGTGGTCGGGTTGGTGTAGGCGTTCAGGGCCTTACCGTGCTTGATGATGCCGCCGATGAAGTACAGGGCGGTGTCGGACAGGCCGGCATAACCTTCGCCAGCGAAGGTGTTCTTGCCATCTTTGGCGATGGACAGGTGAACGTGCATACCCGAACCATTGTCGCCGTACAGCGGCTTAGGCATGAAGGTCGCGGTGCGGCCGTAGGCGTCGGCAACGTTGTGTACGCAGTACTTCAGGGTTTGAACTTCGTCAGCCTTGGCTACCAGGGTGTTGAACTTCACGCCGATTTCGTTCTGGCCAGCGGTTGCCACTTCGTGGTGGTGAACTTCGATGACCAGGCCCATTTCTTCCATGGCGTTGCACATGGAGGTACGGATTTCGTGGTCGTGGTCGAACGGCGGAACCGGGAAGTAGCCGCCTTTGACGCCTGGACGGTGGCCTTTGTTGCCGCCTTCCACGTCCTGGTCGGACATCCACGAACCTTGTTCGGAGTAGATCTTGAACATGGAACCTGAGATGTCGGACTTGAACTTCACTTCGTCGAAGATGAAGAACTCAGGCTCTGGACCAACAAATACGGTGTCGCCGATACCGGTCGACTTCAGGTATTCCTCGGCGCGCTTGGCGATCGCACGTGGGTCACGGTCGTAGCCTTGCATGGTCGAAGGCTCGATCACGTCGCAGACCAGGATCAGGGTCGGCTCTTCGGTGAACGGGTCGAGAACAGCGGTGCTGTCGTCCGGCATCAGGATCATGTCGGAGGCTTCGATGCCTTTCCAGCCAGCAATGGAGGAACCGTCGAACATTTTGCCTTCTTCAAAGAAAGCTTCATCCAGCGCGTCGCGAGCCGGCATGGTCACGTGGTGCTGAGTGCCTTTGGTGTCCGTGAAGCGCAGATCAATCCACTTGACGTCATGATCTTTGATGAGTTGAACCGACTTCGACATAGTGTCCTCCGGGTGGCTTCGGGCTTAGTAGTGGATGCCCTTAGAATGTGGGTGATGCCGGCGCGAATACTCTGCCAAGGCAACCTGCCTCACAAGGGAGCAAATTGCATGCCAGTGCCCCACCATGGGTTTTTTGCCCCAAATTCACGCTTATAAAGGCGCAAAGTGTCTTAAAGCAGAAAATCTTGCCCTACAATGTGGCGCTAAAATCGACAAATGACCTGTTTTGGTGCGCGCAAAACCTTCTGCACATTAACTGGTTAAACCTTGAGCAATTTCCGCTATAATCCGCGCCCCCCTTTTTCGGCTGGCCCAGCGCGCGCTGTTTTCATGAAACTAATCGTAAAAGTCTTCCCCGAGATCACCATCAAGAGCCGCCCGGTACGGATGCGTTTCATCCGTCAGTTGGCCAAGAACATCCGCACCGTGCTCCGCGACCTGGACCCGGCTGTGGTGGTGAACGGCGTGTGGGACAATCTCGAGCTGGAAACCCGCGTCAGCGAGCCCAAAGCCCTGAAGGAGATGACCGAGCGCCTGAGCTGCATGCCGGGCATCGCGCATTTCCTGCAGGTCGACGAATACCCGCTGGGCGACTTCGATGACATCGTCGCCAAGTGCAAGCAGCACTTCGGTGATGCGTTGGCCGGGAAGATTTTTTCGGTGCGCTGCAAGCGTGCAGGCAAGCACGAATTCAGCTCGATGGACGTCGAGAAATACGTCGGCAGCCAACTGCGTCGTCAGTGCGGCGCCGCCGGAATTTCGCTGAAAGAGCCGGAAATCGAAGTTCGCATCGAGATTCGCGACAAACGGTTGTTCGTGATCCACAACCAGCACAACAGCATCGGCGGTTATCCGCTGGGTGCCCTGGAACAGACGCTTGTGCTGATGTCCGGCGGCTTCGATTCCACCGTCGCCGCGTACCAGATCATGCGGCGCGGGCTTATGAGCCATTTCTGCTTCTTCAATCTGGGCGGAAGGGCCCATGAACTGGGCGTTATGGAAGTCGCGCATTTCATCTGGAAGAAGTACGGCAGCTCCCAACGCGTGTTATTTGTCAGTGTGCCTTTCGAAGAAGTACTGGGAGAAATTCTCGGGAAAGTCGATAACAGTCATATGGGCGTAGTTTTGAAGCGTATGATGTTGCGCGCTGCTTCTCGTATTGCCGATCGGCTGGAGATCGATGCGCTGGTGACCGGCGAAGCGATTTCCCAGGTGTCGAGCCAGACGCTGCCGAACCTGTCCGTGATCGACTGCGTGACCGACAAGCTGGTCTTGCGTCCGCTGATCGCCAGTCACAAGCAGGACATCATCGACCTGGCCAACGAAATCGGTACCGCCGATTTCGCCAAGCACATGCCGGAATATTGCGGGGTCATCTCGGTGAACCCCAAGACCCACGCCAAGCGTCCACGCGTGGAGTACGAAGAACAACAGTTCGACATGGCAGTCCTTGAGCGTGCGCTTGAGAACGCCAAACTGGTACCGATCGATCGCGTGATCGACGAATTGGGCCAGGATGTGCAGATCGAAGAAGTCAGCGAAGCACTGGCCGGTCAGATCATCATCGACATCCGTCACCCGGATGCCGCTGAAGACGAGCCGCTGGAACTTGCTGGCATTGAGGTACAGACGATGCCGTTTTATGCATTGAACGCTCGTTTCAAGGAACTGGACCCTACTCGCCAGTACCTGCTGTATTGCGACAAAGGCGTGATGAGTCGCCTGCATGCCCACCATTTGCTCAGTGAGGGGCATGCCAATGTGCGCGTTTATCGACCGAGCTAAGAGCCCGGGGCTGTATGCCTGTGGCCTGCGACACCGGC